>KL571287.1:7483-7972 GCA_000715855.1 Actinoplanes liguriensis | reverse complement strand
TGTGTATAAGAGACAGGTGCGCTGACCGGCGCGACCGAGCCGGAGATCGCGGCGGCCGAGGCGCGGCTCGGCATCGCGCTGCCGGCCGAGCTGAAAGCGGTCTACCGGGTGTTCCGGGGCGGCTGGCCGGACTTCGGCGACGACCGCGAAGCGGCGGAACGCTGGTACGACGCGCTCGGGCTGGAGCTGGGCACGATCGGCGAGGTGTACCTGGCCGAGCCCGCGACACGGCCCTGCCCCTGGGAGTTCGCGGCGATGGAGGCCGTCACCACCGGCCCCGGCGACGCCGTGCAGGGCCTGGCCGGCTCACCCGGCTGGATCGTCTTCGCGGAGAACGGCGGCGGCGACCGGTACGCGATCGACCTCACCCCGGGACCGCGCGGCCACCTCGGCCAGGTGATCCTGATCGGTCACGAGGAGAACGTCGGCGCCCTCCTGATCGCCGACTCCCTGACCGATCTGCTGGCACACCGCTGTCTCTTATACACA
>KL571287.1:4324-7246 GCA_000715855.1 Actinoplanes liguriensis | reverse complement strand
CGTTCGTCGCGGACGTCAACCACGTCAGCCTGCCCAGCGTCGTCGCGGCGGCGCACCCCGACCTGGAGGTGCTGAGCATCGGCGTGTGGAACGGCGAGCCGCTCAGCCTCGCGCCCGTCGCCGGTCTGCCACGGCTGCGGACGCTCATCGCCTACCCGCGGACGCTCGCCGACCCCCTGGAGATCGCGAGCCTGACCGGGCTGGAATATCTGGAGCTCAGCCCCGAGGACTGGCGGGTGCTGCTCGACGCCGACGCCGTCCCGAAATCGCTGTCGGCGGCCGGGATCGAGCACGGCAACCAGGATCCGCGGATCATCATGGAGCTGGCCAACGAACTGCTCGGGCTCCGCGGCCGCCCGCTGATCACCAGGACGGTGCTCACCAGCGAGGGTCTCACCGGGGTGTGACCCTCGGCGCGAGATCGCACGCCGGCGGGAGAGGATCTACGGGTGGAGACTCCGGTGGTGCTCGACGGCGGCGATCGGCGCTGTGTGCTGTTGCTGATCGAGCTGCGGAAGGTGATCGCGACGCTGCCGCCGGGCGCGGTCGTGCACCTGATCGCCACCGACCCGGCCGCGCCGCTCGACCTGCCGGCCTGGTGCCACCTGACCGGGCACGACTACCTCGGGCCGGTGCCGGGGGAGCGGCCGACCTACGCCGTCGGGGTCACCGCCGGTGCTCGCGCGACCGAGGCCGCCAGCCCGTGGCGCCCTACGGACTCGTGACCTGATCCCGGAAGGCCAGGTCCAGGTCACGGATGACCTCGGAGAACACCGCCGGCGGGACCTCGGCGAGCGGGATCGGGGTGCCGTGACGCAGGAAGCTCAGCCCCTGCACGACGATCTCGGCCATGCCGAAGTAGCCGTGCATCCCGGCGCGCAGCCCCGCCACGAGACCGTCGCCGGCCGGGCGGGTGGCGGCGTGCTCGTCGTACTGCCCGTGCAGCGACCAGCCCCGGGACGAGAGGAGCCCGCCCGCGACCTTGCCGTCCACGGTCCTCCCGGCGAACCGGTGGGACACGTCGACGGCGTCGCGCTCGGCGGGGGTCAGCACATACACCTCGCGGAATGCCTGCTTCACCGGCTGCCGCAAATCCCGCCGCACGAGCTCCCGCTGCCAGTGGTCGAGCAGGCCCCGGGCGAGCAGCTCGACCGGGTGGACCGCGGTCACCGGGCCGGTGGTGTCGACGTCGCCGAGCAGGCCGATCGTGCCGGAGTGATCCCGCCAGAGCAGGGCGGGCAGCATCGCCGCGCCGGCCGGCAGCGACGACAGCCGGGCCAGTTCCTCCGGCTGGAGAGTCCCGGCCGTGGCGACCAGCGACTCCACCGGGCCGGTGCGGATCCGGCGGGCCTGATCCCGCAGCAACTCCTGATGCTCGCGCAACTCCTGGTACGCCGGGTCGGCCCGGACCGCGCCCGGCACCGCCTTGAGCACCCGGTCGCCCCGGCTGACCGTCAGCACCGGATCGGGGCCGTCGAAGCGCAGCGCGACCGTGTAGTCGCCGACCCGCGCCGCCGCCGGGGAATCGCCGGCCAGGCGGGACTCGCAGTCCCACTCCAGGCGCCCGGCGTCCGGGAAACCGGTGACCTGCGCCAGATGGTCGAGGGCGACGCCGATCGCGGCGGCGTGGCTGTGCCGGCGGTTCGGCCCCAGCTTCGGGCCGCGCTTCGCGCAATCGCGCAGCGCGAGATAACGGTCGAGAACGGACTCGCCGGGAGCCAGTGGCAGCATTCCGAACGCGGCGATGCCCTGCAACGCGTTGTTCCTGACCCGCTTGAGCACCGCGGCCCGGTTGTCGCCGAGGACCGCGGCGACCATCTCGTTCGGCTCCAGCTGAAGGAACCGCCGGGTGGTGCCGAGGCCGGCCCGGTCGATCGCGGCGAGCAGGGCCGCCCGGTCGTGCCGGACCGCCTCGTGCTCCGGCATCGCCCGGACCAGCCGGACCAGCGGTGCCGTCGCCGCCAGGCCGGCCAGCGGCACGAAGAAGTCGGCGTCGCCGGCCCGCAGCCGCCACGCCTGGACCCGGCGCTGCTCGGCGACCGGGCGCTCGCGCAGCAGATCGAGCAGGGTCGCCCGCTCGTCGTCGGTCAGCTCGGCGGCGCCGAAGAACGCGGTCTCGGCCGCATCGCCCGGCGGCCGGTCCAGCGCCAGCCGGACGTAACGCAGGCCGCGCAGCGAGGGCACATAGGGCAGGGCGCCGTAGCGGACCGGCTCCGGCCGCGAGACCAGCCGCCAGATCAGCTCGTCGAGGTGGGCGCGGACCGCGACGACGAACGGGGTCGCCGGCGAGGCGAAGATCTGGAGCCCGACGCGCGGGTCGAGGACGAACGCCCGGTCGAGCAGGCGCGCGTCCAGCTCACCGTGCTCGTGCAGGACCGCCAGCACCCGGGGCAGCGACCGGCTCCCGCTCAGCAGCCCGAACCGGTGCAGCACCAGCGCCCGCAACAGGGACAGGTCGGTGGTGGCGAGCGCCCGCTCGGCCAGGCCGTCCAGCACGACCCGCCCGGAATAGTGGTCGCGGGTGAGCCTGACGGCGAGCATCTTCTTCCGCCGGGCCGTCGGCCACGGGGCGCTCGCCAGCTCGGCGAGGTCGTCGCCGTCGGGCGGGAAGACCGCGTCGTAGATCGGGTCCAGCACGGCCCCGATCTCGTCGAGACTCTGCTCCAGATCACCCACGCGCAGGTCGTCGACCTGCTCGATGCGCTGACGGATCCGGTCGGCGACGTCCCACAGCGCGGCCCGGTCGCCGGTCGCCCCGGCGGCCCGCGCCTCGTCGGCCAGCGGCCACAGGGATGCGATCGCCTCGTCACGGATGTGCCGATCGTCCCCGTCGATGATCGCCTGCGTCATGACCGGCACAGTAGACAGGGGGTCCGACAAAAAAGCGCCGGCGCCCACCCGAGACGCTGTCTCTTATACACA
>KL571287.1:1034-4134 GCA_000715855.1 Actinoplanes liguriensis | reverse complement strand
AGATGTGTATAAGAGACAGACCTTGCGGTCGATGGCGGACGTGGCCTCGGCGGAGGCGCCCTCGCCGCCGGTGCTCGGCGTCGTGATGGCGGCCTTGACCGCGTCCGTGTCCTGGCAGACCGTCTGCAGCTTGAGGATCGCCGTGCTGAGCTCGGCGGTCAGCACCGCCTCGTCCGGGTTGCCGGCGGCGGCCTGGGCCTTGGCGACCGCGGCGCTGAGCACGTCGGTGGCCGCGGTGATGACGGTGCTCCGGGAGGTCTTGCCCTCGGTGATGATCTGGTTGGCGGTGGCCAGGTCCAGATCGCGTCCGTTCTGACCGCGGGTGGCGTCGGCGGCGATGGTGCACGCCCCGGCGCTGCCCTGGTCGAACCCGGCCACGTTCGCCGCCCCGGCCGCGGTGGCGGCGGTGGGGGTTTCTTCGCTGTTAGCGCAGCCGGTGATCGCCAGTAGGGTGCACGTGACGAGAGCTGCGACGGTGGGTCCACGCATGGTGCGGGAGGCTACCGGCCCGTGATCATGACGATCCGGCCCGGGGTAGCGCAGTGTGATGCACGGAACGTCCGTTCTGCGGGTGTCCGCATAGTTATACAGGCGAATTTCGGTGCGACCATCATCACGGAAAGTGACGATCTACGGGTTGAGCGGCACCGATAGGGTGCGACGATGACGCTGACCGACGTACTCGTCCGGGCCGCCACCCATGCGCCCGCGCAACAGGTGGTGTTCGTCGATGGCGACCGCCGGGTCAGCTACGCCGAGCTCTACGCGGACGCGCTCCGGATCGGCGGCGGGCTCCGCGCGGCCGGCCTCACTCAGGGTGACCATCTGATCATCACCGCGGAGGACGACTTCCTTCCGCTCTTCTGGGGCGCGGTCGTGGCCGGGATCGTCCCGGTGCCGTTGCCGCCGGAGGAGGCGCGGGTCGCCGCGGTCTCCCGTCATCTCGGGTCGCCGATGATCGCCCGGGACGCGAGCGGCCTGCGGTCCGCCGCGCCGCTGCCCGGGCCGGTGCCGGTGGCCGCGGACGACGTCGCGTTCCTGCAGTTCTCGTCGGGCAGCACCGGCACGCCCAAGGGGGTCCGGCTCACCCACGCGAACCTGGTGGCGAACCTCGCGCAGACCGCCGAGGCGTCCGGGCTCGGTCCGGACGACGTGGTGCTGACCTGGATGCCGTACTTCCACGACATGGGCCTGATCGGCACGCATCTGGGCCCGCTCCACGCGCGGTGCCGCCAGGTGCGGATCAGCCCGATGGCGTTCGCGAAACGGCCGGAGCTCTGGCTGCGGGCCGCCCACGAGCACCGCGCCACCGTGCTGACCGCGGCGAACTTCGCCCTCGCGATGGTCGTGCGCCGGGTCCGCGACCGGGACGATCTGGATCTCTCCGCGGTCCGGCTGATGATGGTGGGCGCGGAGCCGATCTCGCCGACGGTGTGGCGATCCTTCTCGGACAAGATGGCGCGCGCGGGGCTCGATCCGGGCGCGCTGCAGCCGGTCTACGGGCTGGCCGAGGCCACGCTGGCGGTGACCGTCCCGCCGCTGTCGGAGGTCGCCCGCCCGATCCGTCTGAGCCGGGCCGCCCTCGCCCGCGGCGTCGCCCTGGAGACGCCCGAGGGCGGGACCGAGCTGATGGACCTCGGCCCTCCCGTGCCGGGCTGCGTGGTCCGGATCGTCGACGACACCGGCGAGCCGCTGGAGGAGAACCTGGTCGGGCACGTCCAGGTGCGCGGGCCGAACGTGACGAGCGGCTACCACGACGATCCGCAGGCGACCGCGGAGGCGCTGGTGGACGGCTGGTTGCGGACCGGCGACACGGGCTTCCTCCGGGGCGGGCGGCTCTGCGTCTCCGGCCGGGCGAAGGACGTCCTCTTCATCCACGGCCGTAACTTCCACGCGTCCGATCTGGAGCACGTCGCGGCGGCGACTCCGGGGCTCGGCGACGGGCCGGTCGCGGTGGTCGGCGCCACCGATCCGGCCACCGGGCGCGAGCGCGTCGTGCTCTTCCTCGCCGCGCCCGCGGTCCGCGCGTCGCCGCACGCCGCCGAGCTGGCCCGCGCCCGGGTCGCCGAGGCGCTCGGCTACGACGCGGTCGGCGTCCAGGTCCTGCCGCGGGGCGCTTTCGCCCGCACGACCAGCGGAAAGCTGCGCCGCCACCTGCTGCGTGACCGCCTCCTCGCCGCGGACCCCACGGTGGTCCATGTCGCCGGCGACGACCGGTCGCTCGGGGAGACCTCCGCGACGACTGCGGCGGTACGGCCATGGACCACCCGTGTGGAAGCCGAGCGTGCCGTGCGTGCGGCCTGGTCCCGGGTCCTGCGGTTGCCGGCGGACCGGATCGGCCCGGACGACCGGTTCCTCGCGATCGGCGGCACCTCCCTGGCGGCCATGGAGGTCCTGGCCGAGCTGGAGGACGTCATCGGTCACCAGCTCGACCCGGCGGATCTCCGCGACTGCGCCACCGTCCCCGCGCTGGCCGCCCGCCTCCTCGGGGCGGAGGCCGCCCCGATCGCGCAGCCCGCGAGGCCGGCGATCCGTGCGGACGTCGCGGTCATCGGCATGGCCTGCCGCTTCCCGGACGCGGACACCCCGGAGCGCTTCTGGGCGAACCTCCTGGCGGGGAAGGACAGCGTCACCGGCGACCGCGGGGCGTTCCTCGACGACCCGGCCCTGTTCGACGCCGGGTACTTCGGGATCGACGGCGACGAGGCCCGCTATCTCGACCCGCACGCGCGGATCTTCCTGGAGCTGGCCCACGAGGCCCTCGAACGCTCCGGCTACGCGGGCCCCCGCCGCCGCGGACTCCGGATCGGGGTCTTCGCCGCGGTCGGCGAGAGCGCCTACCCCGAGCTGTTCGACGAGTCCGACCGCGATCAGGCCCACGCTCTCACCGGCACGCTCCGCAACCTCACCGCCGCCCGGGTCGCGCACTTTCTCGACCTGCAGGGGCCCGCGCTCGCCGTGGACACCGCCTGCTCGTCGGCCCTGGTCGCGCTGCACCTGGCCCGCCGCAGCCTGGCCGCCGGTGACTGCGATCTCGCCGTCGTCGGCGGCGTCAACCTGAACCTGACCGACACCGCCCACCGGCTGCTGACCGGCGCCC
>KL571287.1:0-787 GCA_000715855.1 Actinoplanes liguriensis | reverse complement strand
CCCCCCGCCCGGCCGCTGCCGTGCCTTCGACGCCGCGGCGGACGGTTTCGTCCCCGGCGAGGGCGGCGCGGCCCTGGTCCTGACGCGTCTCGCCGACCCGGGTGACCGGGTGCTCGCCGTCGTCCGCGGAACCGCGGTCAACAACGACGGGCGCGCGCTGAGCCTGATGGCCCCGAACCCGCTGCGGCAACAGCGGGTCATCACCGACGCCTATCGGGAGTGCGGGGTGGACCCGGCCGAGGTCACCTACGTCGAGGCGCACGGCACCGGAACCGCCGTCGGCGACCCGATCGAGGCCCGCTCGCTGGCCCACGCGTTCCCGGACAAGCGGCCGCGGCTGCTCGGCTCGGTCAAGACCAACATCGGTCACCTGCTCAACGCGGCCGGGATGCCCGCCCTGGTGAAGGTGATCCTCGCCCTGCAGCACGGCGAGCTGCCGCCGTCCCTGCACCACACCCGCCCGAACCCGCGGTTCGACCTGGCCGCGGCCGGTTTCGAGGTGCTGACCGAGCGGCGCTCCTGGCCGGGTCCCCGGGTGGCCGCGGTCAACAGCTTCGGCTTCGGCGGCACGAACGCCCACGCGATCCTCGCCGCCCCGGCTCCGGCAACGTCGGCATCCGTGCAGGCGGAGGGCGGGCCGAACCTGCTGACGGTGTCGGCGCGGTCGGCCGAGGGGCTGCGCGCGATGGTGGACCGGCTGGCCGGGCATCTGCGGGCGCATCCGGAGCTCCGCGAGGCGGACGTCTGCGCGACCGCCTCCACCGCGCGTGACGACGGCCCGACCGGC
>KL571286.1:9121-10035 GCA_000715855.1 Actinoplanes liguriensis | reverse complement strand
ACCGGGCTCACCCTGCGGCAGGCGCTGCGGTCGTCCCGGCCGCTCGCGGTCTTCGGGGCGGCCCGGGCCGCGCTCGCGTCGACCCGGGCGCTGCCGGTGCTCGCCCTGGTCAGCGCGGCCGGGCTCGCCTCGTTCGCGCTGACCGTGAACAGCACCACGGACCGGGGGCTGACCGACGGCGCGTGGCGGGCGGTGGGCGCGGACGCCCGGCTGCAGGTGGCCTCCGACACCATCGCCAAGGTGCCCGAGATGGTGAAGCAGATCGGGGCGGCGGACGGGGTACGGAACGCGGTCGCGGCCCAGGTGCAGGACCAGGCGCCGATCGTGGTCGGGGACGCGTCCCGCCCGGCGCGGCTGGTCATCGTGGACAGCGCCGCCTATCGCCGCCTGCTCGCCGACACCCCGCTCCCCCAGCTGCCCCCGCTGCCGGCCGGTCCGGGACCGAAGATCCCGGCGCTCGTGCGGTCCTCCGTCGAGAACCTCCAGCCCGGGGACGAGCTCGGGTTGTCGCGGCAAGGTGCGCCGGCGATCACGTTCACGGTGGCCGGCACGGCGCCGCCGGTGGACGGCGCGGAAGACGTGGTGGTGGTCGACGCGGGCGCCATGACGGCGGCCGGGTTCACCGTCGAGCCGGACACGATCTGGGCGACCGGGCCCGGAGCGGTCGCGGCCGTTACCGCGCACGCGAACGACGGACTCATCACGCTGCGGGCCGCCCTGGAACGCACCCGCCGCGACGCGCCACTGGTCACCGGGTTGATCCGGCTCGCGTGGGCGTCCGCGGGGACGTTGCTGGCGCTCGGGCTGCTCGGGTTCGCGCTGGGGGCGGCGGCCGGGGCGCCGGAACGGTGGCAGACGCTGAGCCGTCTCCGCACCCTGGGACTGCGCACTCGCGAAGCCCGGCGGGTGGCGGC
>KL571286.1:0-8862 GCA_000715855.1 Actinoplanes liguriensis | reverse complement strand
GCTCAGGAGTTGCTGCCGCTCGCCCTCGTCGCGGCGATCGCCGGGCCGTTGCTGGGGGCGCTGCTGGCCAGGGTGACGCTGGGGCCGCTGGCGTTGCGGCTCCTCACCGGGCAGTCGGAGAACCCGGTGCTGGTGCTGCCCTGGCTGATGATCGCCGTGGTGGGCGTGCTGTTCCTGCTCATGGTTCTGGTGGTGGTCCGGGCAGAGGCAGCCGCGCGGCGGCGTCACCGCCTGAGCGAGGTCCTCCGCGTGGGCGGAGCCTGACCGGCCGCCCAGCCGGCACTCCCACGCCCCTTCCCGCGCCACGCCCCTTCCCGCGCCGCACCCCTTCCCGCGCGTGCGGCGCGGGAATCGACATCCGTCGGTAACGAATTCGTAACGCGGTCTTCCGTCACGGGCGTGTGACCGGTCACACTCAGGCCATCCATCGACCATGTGACCGGTCACATCTCCACCGAGGAGAGTCCCCGTGCGATCGAGACACATCACCGCCTCCGTCATCGCGGCCACCGTCCTGGCCGCGACCGTCCCCGGCGCCCCGGCCCACGCCGCCGCCTCCACGTTCACCGTCGACCTCGCCACCAGCACCGGCGCCCTGCGCTACGGCGCGACCGGGTTCCTCTACGGGCTCGGCGACGAGGGCATCCCCAACGAGACCATGCTCGCCGCCCTCAAGCCGCAGGTCACCGCGCAGAAGGCCCCCGACGGGCTGCAGCACCCCAACGGCGACGCCCTGAAGATCGCCCCGATGTTCAAGCGCGCCGGCGGCCGCGAGATCCAGATCTACATGCAGGACGTCTACGAGCAGTGGCCCTACGAGAACCTGGGCCTCACCGACTACCTGGCCAAGGTCGACACGATGACCCGCAAGGTCGTCGCCGACCCGTACCGCGGCTCTTATGTCTATGTCCCGTTCAACGAGCCCGACCAGATCTGGTACTCCGGCAACCTCGCCGGTCTGGAGGCCGACTGGAAGACCGTCTTCCAGAAGATTCGCTCGATCGACGCCACGGCGCGGATCGCCGGGCCGAACTTCGCCGGCTACCGCTCGGCCGACCTGCGCGCGTTCCTGACCTACGCGCGGGACAACAACGTGCTGCCGGACGTGATGACCTGGCACGAGCTCGGCGACGACTTCTACACGAGCTGGCAGCAGCACTACGACGACTACCGGGCGATCGAGACCAGCCTCGGCATCACCAAGCGTCCGATTTCGATCAACGAGTACGCCCGCTCCTCCGGCGACCTCGGCGTCCCCGGCAACCTCGTGCAGTACGTCGCCAAGTTCGAGAACAGCAAGGTCGACGGCTGTCTCGCCTACTGGACCACGGCCGGCGGCCTGAACGACCTGGTCACGCACAACAACCAGGCCACCGGCGCGTGGTGGCTCTACAAGTGGTACGGCGACCTGACCGGCAACACGGTCGCGGTCACACCTCCGTCGGCGAGTGGCTCATTGCAGGGCCTGGCCGCGGTGGACGCCGCGAAGAAGCAGGCCCGGGTCATCCTCGGAGGCAACAACCCGGCAACCGGGACGTACGACACGAACGTGCTGGTCAAGGGTCTCCCGTCCTACCTCGGCACAACGGTGCACGCGACCGTCTGGGGCGTCGACGCCTCCGGGACGAACGCGTCGTCCGGGCCCTACGTCGTCAAGGAGGGCGACTTCACCGCCGCGAACGGCCAGGTGACCGTGCCGCTGACCGGGCTCAAGGGGCAGTCGGCGTACCAGGTGATCGTGACGCCCAACAGTGACCTGGCAGCGGCCTCGACCAGCCGCTACGAGGCGGAATACGCCGCCCTGAGCGGCACCGCGAAGGTTACCTACGGCGCGAACACCGGTTACTCCGGGACGTATTTCACCGAGGGGTACGGCGCGAGCACCACCGCTTCGACGAATTTCGTCGTCACCGCGCCGGCCGACGGTTACTACAACTTGGCGCTGCGCTACTCCGCCGGGCCCTACACCGGGGCGCCGGCGACCCGGTCGATCCGCCTGCGGGTCAACGGCACCGATCTGACCGACGTCAGCCTGCCCGGCACCACCGACTGGAACACCTGGAAGACCGCGACCACCAAGGTGTACCTGCCGGCCGGGATCAACCGGATCGACTACCACGCGTTCGCGACCGACGACCGTGACGCCGCCAACCTGGACTATCTCGACGTCGCGGCGACCACCGGCACCGTCGCCGCGTACGAGGCGGAAAGCTCCGCCAACACGCTCTCCGGCACCGCCGTCGTGGTCAGCGACACCGCGGCCTCCGGCGGCAGGTACGTCGGGTGGGTCGGCGCCGGCGCGGCCAACACGCTCCGCTTCAACGGCGTGAACGCCCCCGCCGCCGGCCGTTACCGCCTGGTCGTCGGCTACGCGAACGCGGAGGTCGTCGGCGAGCACGACTACAACACCAACATCGTGGACCGCTACGCCGAGATCAGCGTCAACGGCGGCGCCGCGAAGAAGGTTCTCTTCCGCAACACACTCGCCTGGACCAGCTACTGGACGGCCGTCGTCGACGTCGACCTGACCGCCGGGGCGAACACCATCACGTTCGGCAACGCATCGACCGGCTTCGCGCCGAACATCGACCGCATCCAGGTCGCCGCCGTCCTGGGCTGACGACGTAACGGCTGACGACGAGCAAGGAGCAACACGAGGTGGAGTGGGGAAACCTGGTCATCGACATCGGCGGGGACCGGCCGGCGCGCCTGCGCGGCACCGGTCAGCCGCTGGTGGAGATCCTGGCCGCCGGGGAGGGCCGCGATCACGTGTCGCGGCGCTTCTCGGAGACGTCGATCGGCCGCCGGATGCGCGTCACCGGCACCACGGCGACCGGCGACGAGCTGCGCATCGACCAGTGCGACGAGCGGACCGGGCTGACGGCGAGCATTGTCCTTCAGCGAACCGGAAGGGCGGTGCAGGCCCGGACCGTCGTCACCAACGACGGGTCCGGCCCGGTCCTGCTGCTCGGCGTGACTTCGCTGGTGGCGGGCCTGGCGACGGCGGCGGACGACCTCGATCTGCTGACCGGGGACAGCGAGTGGCTCGGCGAGGGGCGGTGGACCAGGCGCCCGCTGCGGGACGTGGTCCCCGACCTGAACCTGCGGATGCACGGCCAGGACGGCCGCGGCTGCCACACCGTCACCAGCACCGGGACCTGGTCCACCGGCGCGCGCCTCCCCACCGCCGCCCTGATCGACCGCACCACCGGAGACGCCTGGTACTGGCAGATCGAGCACAACGGCCCCTGGCGTTTCGAGGTCGGCGAGCGGCGCGACGGCATCTACGTCGCGCTGCTCGGCCCGACCGATATCGATCACCAGTGGCAGCAGTCGCTGGCGCCGGGCGAGTCGTTCACGACGGTGCCGGTGGCGATGGCGGACTCGGTCGAGTCCTTGACCGCGTACCGCCGGAAATTGGTCTCGGCGAAGCCGGATGCCCGGATCGTCTTCAACGACTACATGAACACGCTGATGGGCGATCCCACCACGGAGAAGCTTCGCCCCCTGATCGACGCGGCCGCCGACATCGGGGCGGAGATTTTCTGCGTCGACGCCGGTTGGTACGACAACGACACCTACTGGTGGGACAGCGTCGGCGAGTGGCAGCCGTCGCAGACCCGCTTCCCGCGCGGGATCGAGGAGGTCATCGCCCGCATCCGCGACCGCGGCATGGTCCCCGGACTGTGGCTGGAGCCGGAGGTGATCGGCGTCCGAAGCCCGATGGCCGACAAGCTTCCCGACGGTGCTTTTCTTCAGCAGGGCGGGGTGCGGGTGGCCGAGCACGGCCGTTACCACCTGGACCTGCGCCATCCCGCCGCGGTCGCGCACCTCGACGAGGTCGTCGACCGGTTGGTCGAACAGCTCGGAGCCGGCTACTTCAAGCTGGACTACAACATCGACCCCGGCTCCGTGCCCGGCCTGCTCGACCACAACCGGGCGCACCTCGCGTGGCTCGACCGGCTCCGCGAACGGCACCCCGAGCTGATCCTCGAGAACTGTGCCTCGGGGGCGATGCGCGCCGACTATGCGCTGCTCAGCCGCATGCACCTGCAGTCGACCAGCGATCAGCAGGACTTCCGGTTGTATCCGCCGATCGCGGTCGCGGCGCCGTTGTCGATCCTGCCCGAGCAGGCCGCGAGCTGGGCGTATCCGCAACCGGACATGACGGACGAGGAGATCGCGTACGCGATGTGCACCGGCCTCCTCGGCCGCCTGTACCTGTCGGGTCGCCTCGACGCGATGAGCCCTGACCAGCGCGAGCTCGTCCGCGAAGGGGTCCGCGCCTATCACGGGATCCGGAACGTCCTGGCGGAGGCGACTCCGGTCTGGCCGCTGGGGCTACCACGGTGGGACGACGGATGGCTCGCTCTCGGCCTGCGCGCCGGTGACACCACCTACCTGGGTGTCTGGCGACGGTCGCATGCGGACAGGTCGCTGCTGCTCCCCATCGCGGGCGACCTCGAACCGCTCTATCCGCGGCACCTGCCCGCCTGGGGAAACGTCCGGAATGAGCACGGGACCGTCCTGACCGCCGACGCCCCCCACTCCGCTCGCATCTTCACGATCCACCAACCATGAAGGAAACCGCATGAAACGCTGGACAACCGCCGCCATCGCCGTGCTGCTCATGGCCGGGCTGACCGCCTGCACCGACCCCGGCGCCACCGGCACCGCGACGGAAAGCACCACCGTCACCTGGCCCGACCCTGCCACCAAGCTGGACGGCGTCAAACTCACCATCTGGGCCGCTCAGAACAGCAACACCGTCCCGAAGAAGGTGATCGAGGGCTTCCAGCAGGCCACCGGCGCCACCGTCGAGATCGTCACCATCCCCGACCCGTACGAGCAGGGCATTCAGACCAAGGTCGCCACCGGTGACAAGCCGGACCTGGCGTTCTGGCAGCCCACCGCGTCGATGCTCACCGCGATCAACGCAAAGGCCAACCTGCAGCCGCTCACCGGCGCCCCCTGGCTGGACAAGCTGGACCCGAAGCTGAAGGACATCACCGGGCTGCTCGACAACACCCGCTACGCGGCGCTGATCACCAGCCCGGCGGTCGAGGGCGTCTACTACAACAAGGAAGTTTTCGCCGCCAACAACATCACCACGCCGCCGAAGACTTTCGACGAGCTGGTCGCGACGGCCCGGAAGATCAAGGGCGTCGCACCGTTCTACGAGATGGGCGCGGACCGCTGGGCCACCCAGTGGTGGGTCCAGGTGCAGCTCGCCGACGCCGCCAAGGCCGGCCTGTGGGACCGGATCAACACCGGTCAGGAGAAATTCACCGACAAGACCGTGCTGGACGCCATCACGAAGTACCAGGACCTGATCAAGGAGGGCCTGTTCAACTCCGACATCAAGACCGCCAAGTTCGAGGACCAGGGCACCGCGCTGCTGACCGGTAAGGCCGCGATGGTCATGCAGGTCAACTCGTTCTTCGGTCAACTGCAGGCCAAGGCGGACACCGCCACGCTGAACCAGAGGATCGGCTTCTTCCCGATCGCGCCGTCCGGCAACGTCGGCACGTTCATCCCGGATCAGTCGAACGCCCTGGTCGCGTTCAAGACCGGCGACGCCGGGCGGGAGGCCGCCGCGCGGCAGCTGCTCGCCTACTGGATGGGCCCCGGCTACGCGGACTTCGTCACCGACCGCAACACCGTCTCGCTGGAGACCTCCGTGCCGAACCCGTCCGGCGTGCCGCAGGCGCTGCTCGACGTGCACGCCGCGGTCGGCAGCTCGGCCGGCTCGATGCAGGCGCTGGCCGTCGCGAACCCCGACCTGTACCTCAACCTGGCCGACATGATCGCCGGCACGATGACCCCGGAGCAGGTCGCCAAGGCCACGCAGGACCAGTTCGAGCAGCTCGCCAAAGCGGCCGGTTACTTGAAGTGACCAGCGCGATCGGCACGCTGACGAAGGCCCGGGTGCTGCCCGTGGCGGCCCCGGGCACCATCACCCGGCGGACACACCCCCTGTGGTTCCTGCTGCCGGCGTACCTCCTTCTCCTGATCTTCTTCGTTCTTCCGACCGTCTACCAGTTCATCTACGCGTTCACCGACTGGTCCGGCTTCAAGGCCGCGATCAATCCGGTGGGCGTCGACAATTTCCGTCAGCTCGCGGAGAACGGCACCCTGTTCCGGGCGCTGCGCGTCACCGTGGTCTACGCGGTGCTCGTCGCGATCTTCCAGAACGTGCTCGGTTTCGGTCTCGCGGTGCTCCTCGAACGCGACACCGTGGTCAACCGGATCGCCCGCACGTTCCTGCTGATCCCGGTGCTGATGTCGGCCCTCGCCGTCGGCTACATCTTCCAGGCGCTGCTCAAGCACACCGGGCTGCTCGCCGACACCACGTGGACGATCCTGGTGGTCAGCCTGATCCACGCGTGGAAGTGGATGGGCCTGGCGATGCTGATCTACCTGGCCGGGCTGAAGACGATCCCGGAAGACGTGGTCGAGGCGGCCCGCATCGACGGCGCGTCACGGTGGCGCACGTTCTGGGCGATCCGGGTGCCGCTGCTCGCGCCGGCGATAACTTTCAACGTAGCGACGGCGCTGCTCGGCTCGATGAACGGCTTCGACGTGGTGCAGGCGACGACCGGGGGCGGACCTGCGCGTACCACCGAATTGTTGAACATCTTCATCTACCGCACGTTCGGGCAGGGCCTGTTCGCCCAGGCCACGACGATGAGCCTGGTCCTGTTCCTGCTGGTGGCGCTGATGGCGTTCCCGGTGATCACGCTGCTCCGCCGTCGCGAGGAGGTCCTGTGAGCCGCCGCCTACAACCCGTCGCGGCGATCCTGCTGGTCGCGGCCCTGATCGGGGTGCCGCTCTGGCTGGTGATCGCGACCGCCGGAAAGTCCCGGGCGGAGGCGATCGACCCGGACCTGAGCCCGCCGACGCAGTGGCATCTGTGGGACAACCTGCGTCAGGTGTGGACGGCCGCGGACGTGCCGGCGGCATTCTTCGGCAGTCTGCTGATCGTGGTGCCGACCGTCGCCGGCGTGCTGATCCTCGGCTCGATGGCGGCGTGGGTGCTCGCGCGGCGCACGTCGCGGCTGACCGCGGCGCTCTACGCGCTCGGCATCAGCGGCATCATTCTTCCGCCGGCCGTCGTCACCGTGGTGCTCCTGCTGCGCCAGCTCGGCCTGGCCGGCACCGCGCTCGGCATGATCGGGGTCTACCTCGGCATCTACCTGTCGACGGTGATCTTCTTCGTCACCGGTTTCGTCCGGACCATCCCGGAGGCCCTGGAGGAGGCGGCGCGCATCGACGGCGCCGGGCCGGTCGCGGTGTTCCGGCGCATCGTCCTGCCCCTGCTGCGGCCGGTGCTCGCCACCGCCACGATCCTGATCTGCCTCTATGTGTGGAACGACGTGTTCTACGCGTTCTTCGTGGTCGGCGGCCGGCTCGACACGCTGCCGCTGAACCTGTTCCAGGTCGCCAGCGCGGGGCTCTACCTCAACAACTGGCACCTGATCTTCGCGTACGTGATATTGATGAGCCTGCCCCTGGTCGTGGTCTTCGCGGTCGCCCAGCGCAAGATCATCGCCGGGATCACGGGAGGCGCCGTGAAATAGATTGGTGTCGCTTATCCGCCAGTGTGTATCAGCACGTCCGGCGATAGCCTCCTTACGCTCAGTGGGCTCGACGCGGAGGGTGACCATGGACGCACTTGCAGGCCGTCTGGCGGCAGAAACCGACATCCGGACGCTCCAGATGGGGCAGTACTCCGGATATCTCGACGATCCGGAGGTGGCGCGGCACGGGCTCCAGCCCGACGGCCGCTTCCATCTCGGCGACGTGTTCGTCGACGTTCCCGCCGGCGAGCCGGTCGGCGACGTCGGCTTCCAGAACTGTGTGCCCGCCGCGATGGCGCTGCTCGCCCAGTCCTGGTACGCGTCGGCGAAAGAGCAGTACAACCCCACCCTTGAGGACACTCTCAAGATCTACGAGAAGGTGTCCCCGTTCCGCCGGGACGCCACCGCCCTGGCCCGTACGGCCCTGCCGGTCTCCGGCAAACGGGAAGCCCACAACGACTTCGGCACCAGTCTGCTGCTGGCGCTGAAGGTGTGGGTGCACGCTGACCAGCCGCTCGCCGGTCTGCTGCCGGAGGCGCGGTCGTTCCTGGAGATCGAGCCGCGCAACCTGGACCAACTGCGCGACGCGGTGCTGCGCTTCGGCGGCGTCCTGGTCGGCCTGGCCCTCCCGCAGTCGATCAAGGACAGCTCGGGCGGGCTGCGCGACTCGTGGTACGTGCCCGGTTACGGCCCGGTCTACGACGCCACCCCGGGCAGCCTGTCCAGCCACTGCGTCGCCGTCACCGGCTACTCGCACCGGGAGTTCTTCTGCCTCAGCGGTGGAAGGATTCGCCGCCTGTCGCCGGAGTTCCTGCTCACCTACGTCGAGGAGGCGTACACGGTGACGTCGCCGGCGGTGCTCGACGCCAATCCGCCGCTGCGCGACCGCATCCAGGCCGACCTCGAGGACATCCGCCGCGCCGACCGGCCGGCCGGGATGCCCGCCTTCAACCACCGCTGGCGCGGCGGCAACATCATGTAGACCCGCCGGCCGGCCTTCCGGCTGGTTCCCACCGTGGTTATGCGTGCCGCATGACCACGGTGAGGCCCAGCCCGCAGCCCGAGCCGTGAGGACCAGCTGGGGAGGGCGAGCTGGCGGCTGGGGTGGGTCAGGAGGGGTTGCCTCGGAGGAGGAGGGCGGCTTCCCAGCGGTTCGCGACGCCCAGCTTGGCCAGGACGTTGGAGACGTGGACGCTCACCGTTTTCTCGGAGATGTCCAGGCTGCGGGCGATCCGCGCATTGGTGTACCCGAGCGCGATCAGATCCAGGACCTGCGTCTCCC
>KL571285.1:11408-13368 GCA_000715855.1 Actinoplanes liguriensis | reverse complement strand
TCTCCCAGAAGGGTGACACCGGCGTGGCGTCGTCGGCCTCGCACTGCAGAAAGTAGGCCGCGCACTTGCCGCGGTTGACGTCGAGGGTGCCGGGAATGAGAACAATCCGCTGGTTGTCGATCCCGAGGATTTCCCGAAGCGCGTTGAGGAACTGGTGGGCCCGCTCGTATTCGGCGGAGGTGGCGCGTTCGGCGAGATTCCCGGTGATCATTATCAGATCGGGGGACTTCGACGCCCCGGCCGCATTGAGATCATTGAGGAGATCGCCCGCAAGATCATGCGGAGTGCGCGTTTCCGCAGCTGGGGAACGCGTCATGGCCAGGAAGTCCTGGCAGTGCAGGATCATGATCGGCGATGCGGCGTTAACCGGTGATCTCCCAACGTTCGGGAGCCCTCTCCGGAAGTCCGAGGTTCTCCGGAGCTGTCTCAGATGACCATGCGAGTCACGAGACTATCAACATTGATGATCGAATACATCAGCCTTCCCTTAGATGGACTAAGTCGGCTATTGTCCCGAATGTTCGGGGTCCCCGCTGGACAGGTGACGGGATATGCTTCGCCGCAGCAGATCGGTTATTTCCTGGCGTGCCGTGCGGTGGTCGCGTCGCCATGCCTGCATTGACCAGGGTAAATGAACGGTGGTAGCTGACCGATGAGACTTCAGCCGCGCCAGGAATTGCTGTCGGTGTGGAAAGCGATCTCCAAGTGGTGCGGCCCGGTCCAGTCGTTCAACTGGGCGGACCGCAACGGCAGCAACTCGATCAGCGACGCCGAGCTGCTGCTCTGCCTGCTGCTCCCGCCGCAGAAGCTGCCGGGGATCCGCTTCGACCGCCCGGACGAGACGAAGACCGACGTGTGCGTCGCGCTCTCCGCGTTCGGCGGCCCGGTCGACATCCCGCAGAAGATCGTCGGCCTGATCGGGGAGTACCTGACGCGGTACACCGACGCGACGACGCACCTGCCGATCTTCTCCGGGGGCAGTTACCTGTCCACCGCGCCGGACGACGACACCGAGCCCACCCAGGAGCAGCTCGATCTGGAGGTCGTCGACTCCTACTCGACCTCGATCGTGCTCTGCACCGCGGTGATCCGGTTCCTGCGCAGCTATCGTTCCCAGGTCCAGCGCAAGGCGCACCTGGAGGAGATCGCGCGCGTCGAGGCGGACACCCAGAAACGGCTCACCGCCGCGATGGCCGGCCTGCAGCGCAGCTTCACGATCAGCATCTACGGGGCGGACGACCCGGAGGGCCGGGCGCTGCGCGAGACGGTCTACCCCGGGTCGAACTACTCCGGTGACCTGGTCGCCCGCATCCGCGGCTCGCTGCGCGACGTGATGGCCGGTCTCCGCGAGCTGGGCATCGCCGGCGAGCAGGTCGAGGACCTGCTGCAGAACCGGGACAAGCTCTTCGAGTGCGGCTGGTCCTGGGGCGTGGTCCGGGGATCGGAAGAGGTCAAGACCGCCTCCGTGGTCTACAACCAGCCCGGTTACGCCGAGGCCTCGCCGTATCTGTACTTCACCGTGGTCGCCGTCGACGGCATCCGCGACCTGTTCTCCCAGGAGACCCGCCTGATGGGTCTGCTCAACGACGACCAGCAGGCGCTGGCCCGGGTCCTGAACCTCCAGTGGGACCTGGCCCAGCGGTACTGGTCGACGATCGCGGCGCTGGGCGACCAGCGCTGGCCGGTCGAGGAGCTGCCCTGGCGGACCACCGACGAGTCGGAGAGCGACTACTACAGCCTCCTGGTCGTCTCGCTGGTCCGGCACGCGCTCGGCGACCGCGGCGCGCCGGACGCCGACTTCGCCCGGATCGCTCGGGTCCTGGAGGACCTGGCCGACCGCGGCCGGATCCGGCGCCGCCCGCTCGCCAACGACCCGGCGCTCGAGCTGCACCAGCCCGGCCGCTGGGTCCGGCTGGTCGGGGCGGACGAGATCGGCACGCCCGGCCCGCCGGTCGGCTGG
>KL571285.1:10512-11248 GCA_000715855.1 Actinoplanes liguriensis | reverse complement strand
CCGCCGGTCGGCTGGCGTCTCGGCGAGCTGTCCAGTCTGCTGCTCGGCCGCGCGCTCGCACTCGCCGCGCAGGTCAACGACCACCGCGAGCGGGCCCGGCTGCTGCGCCTGGCCGACGAGGCCTGGCGGCACCTGGAGCGTCGCCGGCTGCGTGAGGGACGGGGCGCCGGCCTCTGGGACGACCCGGGCAACGTCTATCCGACCCTGGCGCACCGCGACCGGCCGAGTTGGTACCACACCACGCGCGTGGTGCAGTGCATGGGCACCGCCGCCGACCTCATCCAGGGCGAGCCACCACCCGGCTCGATGCTCTCGGACATGGCCTCGGAGCTGCTGATCGAGGCCGAGGACGTCTTCGACGAGGAACAGCTCCGTGGCTCCGGCGAGGGCGGCCCCGCACTGCGCGACAGCCTCAACCGGCAGTCGATCGGCCTCCGGCGAGCCCGCCAGATGATGCCGACCCGGCCCGGCACCGCCGCCTCGATCCTCCTGGAAGTCCTGCGCGATCTGGACAAGCTCGCGGCGGCCCGGGAATTCGAGGCTGGAGACTAGGGTGCTGGTCTTCGCGGCCTCCGACAAGGGAGGCACCGGAAGGTCGGTCACGAGCTGCAACGTCGTCTATCGCAGCGCCCTCACCGGGGCCGACGTCTGCTACCTCGATTTCGACTTCGGATCTCCGACGGCCGGCTCCATCTTCCAGATCGCCGACGCGACACGCGGCGGCAAGGAGGGGAGC
>KL571285.1:9064-10320 GCA_000715855.1 Actinoplanes liguriensis | reverse complement strand
GGATCGACGTGTGGAGCCGCTCGACGCGGGCCAGCCTGCGGCAGCGACCACCCGGCTCGGGCAAGCTGACGCTCTTCCCCGGCGACCAGGACGGCGGCGAGTTCGGGCCGGACAAGGAGGCGCTGCGCCGCTGCGTGCAGCTGCTCCAGGCGCTGGACGAGGAATTCGACATGTGCCTGATCGACCTGAGCGCCGGCCGGTCGTACGCGACGCAGCTGGTCCTGGAGGCGACTGCGGATCCGGCCCTGCGCGGGGTGGCGGCCCGCTGGCTGGTCTTCCATCGCTGGACCCGGCAGCACATCCCGGCAGCCTCCGGCCTGGTCTTCGGCAGGGACGGCATCATCGACGTCGGTGAGCGCGTCGGGCACGACCGGGAAAAACTCAGGGCGGCAATCAAATTCGTGCGTACGGCCGTGGTGGACCCCGATTCGATCGAGCTCAGCGGCCTGCGGCCGGCACAGGTGGCGTGGCTGCGCGACTGCGACGAGGACCTGCGCCGCCTCGCCGCGCAGAACCGGGTGGGCCGCAGCGCGATGCTCGGCTCCGTCCCGCTCGACCCGGTGCTGCAGTGGCGGGAGCAGCTCATCTCGGACAACGACGTGGTGGCCCGGGACATCGCCAACAACTCGACGGTGGAGGCCTTCGACGAGCTGGCCCGCAAGATCGTCGCGGATGACGAGTGGAGCGGCGGATGAAGACGCACGCCGAGTTCTTCGAGGCGACGGCGGACACCCGGGTCGAGTCCGTCTCGCTCGCTCACCTCTCGATCGAGCTGGGCCACTTCTACGCTCCCGACCTGAGGCAGGACGAGGAGTTCTTCATCGACCACTTCCGGCGGATCGGCATCTGGCACGCGGCGGCCCGGGCCGCCGCGTCCGTTCCCCGGGGGAACCCGCGCATCAGCACGTGTGTCCTGGTCGACGACTACTTCGAGAAGGACAAGATCCCGGCGCCGCGGGCGCTGATCCCCAAGCTGCGGGACGCCGCGCGCAAGGCCGGTCTGGAGATCGACTACCTGGTGCGCGAGTCCGGCTGCGCCCACACCGTGCCGGTCGACCCGGACCAGGCGGAGCCGGCCGAGGGCGCGCCGGCCGGCCTGTCGCTCGCCCAGCTCGTCGAGGCCCGGCTGGTGGAGGACCCGCCGCCGGAGACCACCGGCGCCCGCCCGCCGGTGCGCCAGACCGGCTGGCTGTGCAACGGGCAGCGGTCACCGGCCACCGAGACCCACGAGGCGATGAAACGGCCGACGCAGTGGC
>KL571285.1:0-8863 GCA_000715855.1 Actinoplanes liguriensis | reverse complement strand
GCGGGACAACGGGCGCCGGGTCGCGCCGCCGTTCCCGCTGCCGGCCGACCTGCCGCCCGACCTGCCGGACAACTGGCGGGAGCTGCCCATGGTCCTGCAGGTGAGCAGCAAGCCGGCGCCGTTCAACGCGTACCGGGCGATGACCATCTGCGCCCCGCTCTTCCTCCCGATCGAGAACGCGGTCCGGACGATCATGCAGCAGGTCGCCTCGGACCCGGCGGTGCTCGCGGAGGTCGGGAACCGCGCCGCGAAGGAGGGGATCGTCCTGCCGCTCGAGGTCGTGGACCGGATCGAGTACCTGTTCGTGGACACCGGACCGGTGCGCGGTGCTGGTCCTGGGTGAGGTGCAGACCGGGGTGCTGAAGCACTCCGGCGGCATGCCCCCCGAACTCGCCGAGGCCGCCCTGGGGCTGCTGGCCGGTGAGCGGGTGCGGGTCTCCGAGCGGCCGATCAGCTACGCGGTCAGCCCGAAGACGTTCACCGGGGTGGACTGCCGGCTCCTGGCGCGCTCCGGCGCGAAGGTGCGCAGCGTCGGCACGCTGATGGGCCGCGCCTGTCTGACCGGTGGCCGGGTGCTGCAGGGCTCCACGGTCGCGCTGATCGACCCGGTCGGCGGTGGCCACCGGCGTGCCTGGTCGCACTATCTCGCCCGGCTCGGGGTGGTCGAGGCGCTGGGCCGCACCGATCTGCCCGGCACGCTGGCCGCGCACCTGGCCGCGGACAGGTCCACCTCCACGATGGGCATGGGCGCGTTCTGCGTCCGGCTCCTCACCGAGGTGCAGGGCTCGTCCGTGCTGGACCAGCGGCCGCCGATGCGTACCCAGCGGGCGGTGCTGCGCTGGGCCGCCACCGTCGACGAGCGGGTGGACGGCGTCCGGGTGAACTTCAGCGTCCGGGAGGAGGGACTGCGCACGATCCGGCTCACGTTCGCCTCGCCGCCCGCGGACCTCGACGACGTGGTGGAGCTCTGTGAGGATCTGGCGCTTCACGACTGGTTGCTGACGGCGCTCCTGTCCGTCATCGAGCAGAGTCGGATCGGGGCGGAACAGCCCGTGCAGAGCGTCCTGCGGCTCCGGCCGGCGGTGGATCACCTGCTTCATCTCTGGATGCCGGCGGCACGCCTCGGGGAGATGGCGCATTCGGTCTGGGCGGAACTGGAGAGCCGGGCCGGAATGTCCAAACAGTGGGAAGCGTCGGTGCAGCGGGTGCGCGATCAGATGGCGATGGCGGCCGCACTGGTCAATCGCCCACCGGAAAAGGCACAGCTGTTCCGCTGAGCGGCCCTTTCGCGAAATCGGCCGGCGGCGAATAATTCGATCTGTAGCGCTTTTGGGTGATTCCTAGATCCATAGTGGTTACGCTCGTGCGGAGGGTGTCCGATCATCCCCTTCGGGGCTCCTCGCTGCGGTTTTGCGCGCGGAGCGCACCATTCCCGCAACGGCCGGGTCTTGACATGAGGGGAGGCGTAGGCTTGTTTGCTAGATCTTCAGCTTGTATTGCCACAGCCCCAATCGGTAGGGTCCGCTTCGGTTTCGCGCAGGACGTTGAGCGGGCGGCGGCTCCGGAGCCCGCTCGTGAGCTGCACCCGAGACCCGTTGTGCTCTGCCCGAGGGACGGTAGGTAGCGGTAACGGTGGTCAGAACCGGAGGCACCGTGGTTGAGCGGCGAGCCACGAACGGCGTACACGCCGAGGTGGTCGTGCTGCGTGACGCGGAGCATCTGGACGCCGCCGCCGAGCTGCTGTGGAACGTGTGGGGCGCCCGGGACGGCGCCGAGCGCAACGAGGTGATCAGCGGGGTCCTGCTGCGCACCCTCAGCTACTGCGGCAACTACGTGGCCGGGGTGTTCGACGGCGAGGATCTGATCGGCTGCACCGTGGGGATCTTCGGGTCACGCGCGGACGACGGCCGCCAGGACCACCTGCACTCCTACCTGGCCGGTGTCGCCGCTCCGGCGAGTAACCACGGCATCGGTTACGCCATGAAGCGGCACCAGCGTCAGTGGGCACTGGATCGGGGCCTCCAAACGATCACGTGGACATTCGATCCGCTGGTGTCCCGCAATGCGTACTTCAACCTGTGCAAGCTCGGCGCCACTGTGGCCTCCTACGAACCGGACTTCTACGGCCGGGTCGACGATGGCGTCAACACCAATCAGATCACCGACCGGCTGCTGGTGGAGTGGGACCTGCGCGCCCCGTGGGTGGAACAGGCCATGATCGGCGCGGGCACCGGGACGAGACGGCACGCCGTGGTGCTTCCCGGCGCCGAGCTGATCCCGGTACCGAAGGACATCAGCATGCTTCGTGAAGACGACCCGGAAGCCGCCCAGCAGGAGCGGCTGACCGTGCGTAAGCAGTTCCAGTCGCTGATCGCGCAGGGCTACCGGGTCGCCGGCATGAGCAAGGCCCGGGAGTACGTGCTGCTACCCGCTGACGTGGCGCCGGTGTTCGAGGCATGAGGATCGCCGGCATCGAGCTCCGCTGGGTGCGCCTGCCTCTGGTCACGCCGTTCCGGACCTCCCGCTACACCGAGGAGTGGAAGTACGCGCTGCTGATCCGGGTCCGCACCGAGGAGGGCGCGATCGGCTGGGGCGAGTGCGTCGCCATGCGCGTCGACGTCTACTCACCCGAGACCATCGACGACGCGGCCCGGGCGCTGCGGGAGACGCTCATCCCGATGGTCCTGGAGCTGCCGGACGTCACCGCGGAGAAGGCCAAGGAAGCGTTAGCCCAGGTCGAGGGCCATCCGATGGCCAAGGCGGCGCTGGAGATGGCGCTGCTCGACGCCCAGTTGCGGCTGATCGGCCGGTCGCTGGCCGCGCATCTCGGCGCGGTGCGTCCCGCGGTGAAGGCCGGTGTCTCGGTCGGCATCATGTCCGAGAAGGAGCTGATCGACACCGTTCTCCGCTACCGGTTCGAGGAGCACTACCAGCGGATCAAGCTGAAGATCGAACCGGGCTGGGACGTGGAGCCGGTGCACCTGGTCCGTGAGCTGCTCGGCGCGGACGCGCTGCTCCAGGTGGACGGCAACGGGGCGTACCGGCTGGAGGACGCCGGGCACCTGGCCGAGCTGGACCGCTACGACCTGCTGATGATCGAGCAGCCGCTCGCCGCGGACGATCTCGACGGGCATGCCGCGCTGGCCCGGAAGTTGAAGACGCCGATCTGCCTGGACGAGCCGATCACCTGCACGGCGGACGCGATCAGGGCGATCGATCGGGGTGCCGCGGCGATCATCAACATCAAGCCCGGCCGGGTCGGTGGCTACCTCGAGGCGAAGGAGATCCACCGGGTCTGCGCCGCGCGGGGCGTGCCGGTCTGGGTCGGCGGCATGGTGGAGACCGGTCTGGGCCGGGCGGCCAACGTGGCGCTCGCCGCCCTGCCGCACTTCACGATCGTCGGCGACCTGTCCGCGTCGGAGCGCTTCTTCACGCAGGACATCACCCCGCCGATCGTGGTCGGCACCGACGGGCTGATCCGGGTGCCGGACAAGCCGGGGATCGGGGTCGAGCCGGACATGACCGTGCTGGCCCGGCCCGAGATCACCGACCACGTCGAGCAGATCCCGATCCCGGCGCAGGTCCTGGCCGTCGGCCGCGCCCGCTGACCGGTCCGCCGCCCGGCCGGTCGCCCGGCCCTCAGCTCAGCCAGACGATGACGCCGGTGACCCGGTGCAGGACCGCGGCCACCCCGGCGCGGATGGCGTTGTCGCAGCGCTCGGCGGTGAACGAGGCCGGGTCGTAGCTGGAGGCGGAACCCAGGCCCTCGCCACGGAACGACGCGCCGGCCCAGTCGGTGGCGGTGACGTTGGCGGTGGGCTCGGCCAGCTCGGCGCCGACGACCAGGAACTGCTGGTCCAGGTGGCTCGCGGTGACGATCGCCAGCGGATCGACGAGCGAGTCGCCGGCGCTGACGATCAGGTCGGGGTCGAGCTTGATCGCCTCGCTGATGCTCGCGATGGGGTCGTGGGCGTGGGCCACGATCGTACGCAAATCGGCTTTTTCGCTCTTTGCCCATGCGTTCACGGCGGTGACCAGCGCTTTTGTCGGCGCGTCGTCTCCGACGGTCAGCAGTACGACGCGGTAGCCCTCGGGCGGGTGTACGGCGGACCACGAGCCCGGCGCGGGCGTGATCGTGCTCTCCGGCGCGGGGCTCGCCGACGGCGCCAGGAAACCGGGGCTAAGAGACAGGCGTGGCGACGGCCCGGAACGGGTGGCGCAAGGTGGGTCTGCCTCGTGGTGGGGGGTGGTGACGACCCTTCCTACACCGGATCCGGGGCGTTTCAAGACCGCGGGACCACCTTGTCGCCAGCGGTTCGCCTACCGTCTTGATCTTGTTTACCGGGGACGTGCACGGTGCTCAGGCCACATCTAAGGAGCCATCGTGTTGCGCCGTGCCATCGCCGCCGCCGTCCTGGGGGTCGCCGCCACGGCGACCGTCCTGCTGAGTGCCGGGCCGGCACTCGCCCACGGTTTCAGCTCCACCGTCTACGTCGACGTGACCGCGGGAGACGCGGGTCACGTCCGCACCTCGGTGGAGCTGGAGTACGACCTGTTCATCGTCTCGGCCGCGGACTACGAGAAGGACGACCCGCTGTTCCGGGCGGGCACCGACGCGTTCGAAGCCGAGGACGACGCTGCCATGGGTGCCGCGCTGGCCTCGCACAAGGACTCCGCGGTCAAGTACCTCACCGAGCGCTTCGGCGTGGCGTCGGGCGGCTCGGCCTGCACGGCGACGCCGGTGGGCGACTTCGTGATGGAGGTGCGGGAGTCCGTTCCGTACGCCGAATTGGTCCTTGATTGGAATTGCCCGGAACCCACGGATGCGCACGAGGTGCACAGCGGGCTCTTCCCCGACACCGAGACTTACGTCAAAGGCGTCAAGACCATCGTCACCTACGAGCTGGACGGGCGGACCGGCAGCGCCGCGCTCGACGCGAGCAAGCCGTCCTTCTCTACCGGGCAGTCCTGGGAGCAGCGGTTCGGCGAGTTCTTCCGGCTCGGCGCCGAGCACCTGCTCACCGGCATCGACCACATCCTGTTCCTGCTGGCGCTGATCGCCGGCTCGCGGCGGCTGCGCGAGGTCGTGCTGGCCGCGACCGCGTTCACCGCGGCGCACTCGGTGACGTTCATGCTCGCCGCACTGGGCCTGGTCGACGTGCCGGCCTCGATCGTGGAGCCGATCATCGCGCTCTCCATCGCGGTGGTCGCCGGGTGGCACCTGTGGCGGCTCCGCACCCACGTGCCCGACCTCCCGCCCGGCCGTGGCCTGGACCGGGCCGGTTGGACCCGGCTCGGGGTGGTCTTCCTCTTCGGGCTGGTGCACGGCCTCGGGTTCGCCGGGGCGCTCGGTATCGACGAAGCCTTCTCCTGGACGCTGCTCTGGTCATTGCTGGTGTTCAATGTCGGCATCGAGACGGTCCAACTCGGCATCATCATCGTGGTCTTTCCGCTGCTCATCCTGCTGCGACGCAGGTCACCCCGGGCCGGGCTGTGGACGACCGGGCTCATTTCGGCGGGTGTGTCCGTGATGGGACTGATCTGGTTCGTGCAACGGATCACGCAGGGCTGAGGTCTTCCGGTGGGTGCCATCGTTGCTCTTGATCTTGTTAACTCCCGGTTCATCCGGCCGGACCAGCTTGATCTCGCTTCCCAGAAACTTCTCAGCGGGAAGCCATCTCTCTCATCCGGAACAAGGAACGGACACCGATGAGAACCAACCACTCGAAGCAGGCCTCCGGGCTTGCTCGGAACCGCATGGCCGCAGGGGCCACCGCGGTCTTCCTCGGCATGGCCGTTGCCCTCGGCAGCGGCCTTGTCACCCCTGCGGCCGCGGCGGACAGCACCGTCTCCGCGGTCATCCTCGGTGTGGGCGCCAACGAGGCGCAGCGCATCGTGACCTGGTACTCCAGCGTGGACACCGCGCAGCAGATCCAGGTCGCCCCGACCGCCTCCCTGGTCAACGGCGAGTTCCCGGCCAACGCCGTGACCTTCGCCGCGACCGGCGCCGCGAACATCGCCGCCAGCGGTGGATACAACCGGCACGCGACCATCACCGGTCTGCGGGAGAACACCGCGTACACGTACCGGGTAGGTGCCGAAGGCGCCTGGTCGTCGACGTACGCGTTCAAGACGCAGGACTTCGAAGGCGACTACGACTTCCTGTTCTACGGCGACCCGCAGATCGGCGCCTCCGGCAACGTGGCGAAGGACCAGGCCGGCTGGGTGGACACGCTGGACGTGTCGACCGCCGCCAACCCCAACGCCGAACTGCTGGTCTCCGGCGGCGACCAGGTCGAGAACGCGAACACCGAGTCGCAGTGGAACGCCTTCCTGGCCTCCGACAAACTGCGCCAGTACCCGTGGGCCGCGACCATCGGCAACCACGACGTCGGCGGCAAGGCGTACGAGCAGCACCTGTACACGCCCAACACCGACCGGTCGACCGCGTACTACGCCGACAACTCCGGCGCGACCACGTCCGGCGGCGACTACTGGTACGTCTACAAGGACACGCTGTTCATCGACCTGAACAGCAACTCCTACGACAGCACCAAGGGTGGCGGCGACGCGGCGCACGTCGCGTACGTGACCGACGTGATCAACAAGCACGGCGGCGACGCGAAATGGACCGTCCTGGTCTACCACCACTCGATCTACTCGGCCGCGTCGCACGCCAAGGACGCGGACAACAAGGTGCGCCGGGTCGACTTCCCGACCACCTTCTCGAAGCTCGGCGTCGACCTGGTCCTCCAGGGCCACGACCACGTCTACACCCGCAGCTACCTGATCAAGAACGGCCAGAAGGCGGACCCGGCTGAGCAGCCCGGACAGTCCGAGGTCTTCGCCGGTCCCGGCGGCGTGCTGTACGTGACCGCGAACTCCGCGTCCGGCTCGAAGTACTACGACATCACCACCCCGGACCAGAGCGGCACCAGCGGCGCGGGCAACGGCGCCGACCCGCTCAAGCCCGAGGACTACTGGTACAACTCCGTGCAGAACCAGGAGCACGTGCGGTCGTACATCAAGGTCGAGGTCCGCAACGACAAACTGGTCGTGGCGGACGTCCGGAGCGGCACCTGCGCCGCCCCGAACGCCGCGGTCGAGCTCGGCAGCTCGTGCACCAACGGCACCGACAAGGCCGTCGGCACGGTCGTCGACAAGGTGACGGTGCACCCGTACCACGGCGACAACCAGGACATCCAGGTGAACGTCCCGACCCTCGCGCCGGGTGAGTTCGGCTGGACCATCGACGGCAAGAACGGCCTCGTCGACCTGGGCACCGCCACCGAGGACGAGGCGTACAACCTCTCCGCGACCGGCAAGATCAACCCGATCAAGGTGTCCGACAGCCGGCGCACCCTCTCCCCGTGGTCGATCTCCGCCAACGTCGGGAACTTCACCGACGCCGGCAAGACCATCGCCGGCTCGGCCCTGGGCTGGACGCCGTACCTGGTGACCTCCGGCGCCGGCGCCAACCCCGGCCCCGCGGTCGCGAACGGCGTCGACAACGGCAAGGGACTCGCCGAATCCAGCGTGCTGGGATCGGCCGCGCAGGGCCACCTCCGTGGCTCGGCGACGCTCGGCGCCTCCCTGAACTTCAAGGTTCCGGACAGCGTCGACAAGGGCAACTACCGCACCACCCTGACGATCACGGCTCTGAGCAGCTGATCGGACTCTTCTCACTGGAGCGGGCGCCGTCTGTGCGGCGTCCGCTCCGCCGTACCCCCTCAAGGATCTCGACATGCGTCTCAGTCTCGCCGGAGCCGTCTCCGCGGTGATCGGGTTCAGCTTCGTGGCCGCGTCCGCGGTCGTCGGCTTCACCGCCACCCCCGCCCTGGCCGAGGGCGACGACGTCACCTGGGCGGTGCGGACCGCCTCCAACACCTACGGCAGTGACCGGTCCAGCTACAGCTACGCCGTGAACCCGGGCGGGTCGGCTCAGGACGGGCTGGTCGTCGCAAACAAGGGGGATGCGCCGCTGACGCTGGCCGTCTACGCGGCGGACGGGCTCACCACCTCCGCCGGACAACTCGACCTGCTCGCGCGGGACAAGAAGAGCAAAGGCATCGGCGTCTGGGTCGCCGCGGACACGCAGACCGTGACCGTGCCGGCGGGCAAGGTCGTCGAAGTGCCGTTCACGGTCACGGTTCCCGCGAACGCCACCCCCGGTGACTACGTCGGTGGCATCGTCACGTCGCTGACCGCGCCCGACTCGTCCGCCCAGGTCAACGTGGAACGTCGCCTCGGCATCAAGATAAAACTGCGGGTGGGCGGAGCACTCGTGCCCTCCATCGCCGTCGAGGACCTCAAGGTCGACTGGTCCGGTGCGGCGTTCGCCCGCGGAGAAGCGACCGTCAGCTACACCATCCACAACACCGGCAACGCGGTGGAGTCCGCCAAACAGGCCGTCTCGATCTCCGGGCCGTTCGGCTGGCTGCGCACCGAGGCAGGCCCGATCGCCGCGCCGCCGGAACTGCTGCCGGGCGAGAGCTGGAAGGTGTCCGTGCCGGTGCACGGGGTGGCGCCCGCCGTCCTGCTCACGGCGACGGCCTCGTTGACTCCGCTGGTCACTGACGAGTCCGGGTCGACCACGGCCCTGGAAGCGGTCGACGCGACCGCCCACGTATGGGCGCTGCCGTGGACCCTCACCGTCCTCCTGATCGTGCTGGTCATCGCCACAATCGCCCTGATCTGGCTGCGGCGCCGCACCCGCGCCCGGCGCAAGTCCCGCGAGAACGCCCGCATCGCAGAGGCGGTCGAGCAGGCCCTCGCCCAGAAGGCCGCTGCCTCCAGCTCAACGCCCACCGCACCCGCACTCGCGTCAACCGCACTCGCGTCCACCGCTGTCTCTTATACACAT
>KL571284.1:5982-14854 GCA_000715855.1 Actinoplanes liguriensis | reverse complement strand
CGGCCCCGGCCGGCGGAAACAACGCGCGGCCGGCCGTGCAGGCCCCGGTCGTCCGGCCGGGAACGCTGACCCCGGCCGGGCCGAGCCAGCAGCGGCCGCCGGTGCTGGCCCAGCCGATCGTCGCGCACTTCCCGCCCCCGGCCCAGCACCTCCCGCCGCCCGCCGACAACCCGCCGCCGGCCGACCTGCCGCATGCCGTGCCGGTGCACGCGGAGCCGCCGGTCTCCGTCGACATGCCGCAGGTCAGCCCGCATCGCCCGGTGCGGTCCGACGACGATGACCGCCCGGCGCAGCAGCGGCCGGCCCAGCAGCATCGGAACACCCAGCCGCACCGGAATACCCAGCAGCGCCCGGCGCAGCATCACGCCACCCGGAATCGCCCGGTCTGGGTGCGCGACCTGGACCGCCCGGTCAACGCCGACCGCAGCTGCGGCGACATCTCCGACTTCGCGGCGGCCAACGGCTGGCTCGGCGGCTCGAAGATGTGCTTCGACACCGACCAGGGGGACATGGACTCGCAGATCTACCTGCTCAACCACGCGGGGATGCCGATCGCGATGCCGCGCTCGGCGGACTACGGGCACTTCCAGCACGCGTTTCCGTTCGGGTCCGGCGGCTGGTTCGGCGATGACGGGTTCGAGTCGGGGGATGACGGCTTCGAGCCGTACGGCGATGACGGGTTTGATGTCTTCCGGGACGGCGGGTTCGGGTGGGGCGACGGGTTCGGCCGCAGTGGGGGTGACCGGCCGCGTCACAAGCGGCACAAGCACGGCCACCACCACACGGCCCGGCAGGCGGCGCAGGACCGGGAGAACGACCGGGGCCACGACGATTCCCAGTGGCCCGGCAAGGCGCACGACGATTCGGAAATGAACGAAGAGTCCGAAATGTCAGCAAATAACGCCAGGGGTGAAGCCGGCAGCGAGGCCGGCGACGGGGCCGGCCGCGAGGCCGAGGCCGAGACCGACACCGATACCGGCCGCGGGGCCGAGGCCGGGGCCGGCCGCGAGACCGACGCCGGCAACGAGGCCGGCGGCGAGGAGGACAACGAGCCCGGCACCGAGGGAAGCGGCGACGAAGGCGTGGCGACCGACTACGACACCGTCTCCGCCTGAACGGGAAGATGCCGCCGCCCGGAGACCCCGGACGGCGGCATCAACCCGCTCAGGCCAGCCGCGCCAGCACCAGATCCATCGCCCGCGTGATCGCGTCCCGCGACTCGTCGGTGTCATCCTTGGCGTCGAACGTGTGCTGCCCGTCCGGCACGTCGACGATCTCCAGGTTCGCCTTGGCCGCGGCGGTCACGAACTTCTCGACCGCCTGCGCCATCCACGGGTTCTCGTTGCCCACCCGGGTCAGCACGATCGGCAGGTCTCCGGCCTCGGCCACCGCCGCGATCGGATCGAACCGCGGCTCGACCGGCCACCCGGGGAACGGCGCGAGCAGCGGGTAGCTCAACGCGACGACCCGCAGCCAGGACGGCGTCTGCCGGAACCAGTCGGCCGCGAACAGGCCGCTGCCCGAGTAGAACCAGACCGCCAGCCGGTTCTCGTCGACCCGCGGGTCGCTCCGCAGGGTCTCCAGCGCCGCTTCCACGTTCGAGGCGCCCACCGCGTACGCCTCGGGGCTGTAGAGACGGTGATCGACCACCGCGCCGATCGCTCCGCGGCTCGCGGCCAGCAGGGCGTACCCCTGAAAAACCGGCCAATCGCGTTGCGTCGGGCGAACCTCGGCCGGAAGCGGTCCTCCCGGCACGACGAGCACGGCCGGACGCGGACCGGCCAGATCGTCGGGAAGGTAGATGTCGAGGAACTCCTGGCGTTCCGGGGTGCGGGCCTCGACGGGCAGGACAAAGGGCTTCAGGAAGTCCATTGATGGAGTTTAACGTCCCTCAGTAATCGGCGGGGCCTGGCGAACAGGAAGGGGTGGAGCAGGAGCGATTGGCGGCGCTGCACGAGTACCGGCTGATGGACACCCCGCCGGAGGACGAGTTGCGGGCGGTTCTGCGGGTCGCCGCCACGATCGCCGGGGTGCCGTCGGCGAGCCTGAACCTGATCGACGAAGAGCGCCAGTACCAGCTCATCCGGGTCGGCGGCGCGCCGGTCGAGTGCTCCCGCGGGGACTCGATGTGTGGCGTGCAGTTCGAGTCGGGCACGTTCGTGCACGTGCCGGACGCCCGGCTGGACGAGCTCTACCGGCACAATCCGTGGGTCAACGGGATGCTGGGCCGGCTGCGGTTCTACGCCTCGGCGCCGCTGATCACCCCGCGCGGGCACGCGCTCGGCACGCTGTGCGTCTTCGACGAGCAGCCGCGCGAGCTGACCGTGCAGCAGATGGCCCAGCTCACCGACCTGGCCGGGATCGTGATCGCGTTCTTCGAGCGGCGTCGTCAGGCCCGGTTGACCGCCGAACTGGCGACCGCGGCGGCGGCCAAGGAGCAGTGGACGGACACCCTGCTGGACACGATCGACACCTCGGTGATCGCCTGCGACGAGAGTCTCCGGGTGACGCTCTGGAACCGGGCGGCCCGCGAGTGGCACGGGCGCAGCGGGGAGGGCGAGGTGCAGCCGGCCGACATCGCCGCCCGCTTCGGCCTCTTCGAGGCGGACGGGGTGACGCCGATGTCGGACGACAACCTTCCGTTGCGGGTCGTACTGCGCACCGCGGCCGTGGTGACCGGCAAGGAGATGGTGATCCGCCGCCCGGTCGGCGACCCGGTGCACGTCCTGGTCAACGCGAGCCCGCTCTACGGCCCGGCCGGCGAGGTCGTCGGCGCGGTGCTGGCGCAGTCGGACGTGACCACCGACCGTCTGCGGCGCCGGATGATCGAGGAGGCCCGGGAGCGGCTCGCCGAGGCCAACGCCGAGCTGGAGCGCTCGAACGCGGACCTGACCAACTTCGCCGCCGCGGTCAGCCACGACCTGATCGCGCCGCTCGCCGCGGTCGGCGGATACCTGGAGCTGCTGGCCGGCGAGGGCTACCCGGAGGCGGAGGCCGGCTCGGCGGAGGTGGTCCGGATGCGCGACGTGATCGACGGCCTGCTGGCGGACGCGCTCGACTCGCCGGCCGGTGACGAGCTGGAGGCGGTGGTCCGGGTCGCGGCGACGGTGGCGGGTGTGCCGAACGCCACGCTCAACCTGATCGACGAGAACCGGCAGTGCCAGCTCACCACGGTCGGGTTCGACGGCGGCGACTCGGCGCGCTCCGACTCGATGTGCGCGATCCGGTTCGAGACGGGCGAGCTCACCTATGTTCCGGACGCGAGCACCGATCCGACGTACCGGGCGAACCCGTGGGTCACCGGCGTCCTCGCCGACGTGCGCTTCTACGCCTCGGCGCCGCTGATCACCCCGGACGGGTACGCGCTCGGCTCGCTCTGCGTCTTCCACGACCGGCCGGCGACTCTGGACGACGAGCAGATCGCCCGGCTCAAGGACCTCGCCCAGGTGATCGTGGCGCTCTTCGAACGGCGTCGCCAGGCCCGGATCAACGCCGAGCTGGCCGCGATGTCCGAGGCCCGGCAGCGGTGGACCGACACGCTGCTGGAGACGATCGACGTGGCTGTGGTCGCCTGCGACCGGGACGGCCATCTCACCCTGTTCAACCGGACCGCGCGCGAGTGGCACGGCCTGGACGCCGACCCGGCCGTCGACCCGAGCGACTACTCGGACCGGTACGCGCTGTTCGAGACCGACGGCGAGACCCGGCTGACGCCCGAGCGGATCCCGCTGATCCGGGCCCTGCGTGACGGCGCGGTGACCAACGCCGAGATCATCATCCGGCGCGGCGACGGCGAGCCGATCCACGTCACCACCAGCGGGCGGGCGCTGATCGCGGCGGACGGCACCCCGCTCGGCGCCGTCGTGGCGATGAACGACGTCACCACCGACCGCGCCCAGCAGCGGGCCATCGAGCGCGCCCGCCGCGAGCTGGCGAGCGCGAACGAGGAGCTGCGCCGCTCCAACACCGACCTGAGCAACTTCGCCGGCGCGGTCAGCCACGACCTGGTCGCCCCGCTCGGCGCGGTCGGCGGCTACCTGGAGCTGCTGGAGGACGTCGTCGAGGGTCAGCCCCGCGGCTGGGTGGACGCGGCGTCGCGTGCGGTGACCCGGATGCGCGACCTGATCGGCTCGCTGCTCGGTTACGCCCAGGCCGGCAGCGCGCCGGTCCGCTGCGTCACCGCGGACCTCGGCGAGGTGTTCGACAGCGTCGTCGCCGACCTGCACGCCGAGATCGGCGCCGCCGGCGCCACGGTGATCGCACCGGAGCCGTTGCCCAAGGTCTCCTGCGATCCGGTGCTGGCCCGCCAGCTCCTGCAGAACCTGATCGCCAACGCCATCAAGTACCGCCACCCGCAGCGCCTTCCGCACGTGGTGGTCACGGCCGGGCGGGACGGCTCCGGCTGGGCGGTCACGGTCGCCGACAACGGCATGGGCATCCCACCGGAGCAGCGCAGCCGCGTCTTCGACATGTTCACCCGCCTGGAGGGGACGTCCGCCGCGGGGCACGGCATCGGCCTGTCCAGCTGCATGCGCATCGTCGACCGCCACGGCGGGGCCATCCGGGTCGCCGAGAACCCGGGAGGCGGCACGCAGGTCATTTTCACACTGCCGGACCAACCCGACCAGGTACGTCGTGAGCACCGGCCCGCGTGACGTTCATCGCGCGATGCGGCGGGCTCACGACGTACGGGAAAATCGCCTGATGGTTCGTCAGAAGACGCGCACGCGATCCGAGTAACCGGTCGCGAGGCGCACCGCCGGGTTCAGGCCGGTGCCCTTGCCGCGGTAGAGGTAGAGGCTCCCGTTGCCGGGGGAGACCGCGGCCACGTCGGGCCAGCCGTCCCGGTCGAAGTCGCCGACGCCGGCCAGGGCGGCCATGCCGGCGCCCGAGCCGAGCGAGACGCCCGCCTGGAAGCCGCTCGACGTGCCCTTGTAGAGCATCAGCTCGCTGGTTGCGGTCACCTTCGCCACCAGATCCTGGAAGCCGTCCCGGTTGAAGTCGCCGACGCCGGTGAGCTCGGAGCGGTCCGCCCAGTTCGCGGTCGAGACCTGCTTGGCCTTGCCGAGCGTGGCGCCCTTGGCCCCCGGGTAGACGAACAGGTTGCCGGTGCCCTTCTGCTCGGCCAGCAGATCGGGGTAACCGTCCTTGGTGAAGTCACCGATCGCGGTCAGGCCGGTCATCGTGCTCATGTTGCCGAACAGCAGCTTGCGGGCGCCCAGCAGGCCGGTGCTGAGGCCGGGGAAGAAGTAGACGCCGCCGGTCGACTGCTGCCGGGCGATGACGTCCGGGATCCCGTTCCGGTCGAGATCCATCCGCAGGATCTGGTCGTAGCCGCCGAACCTGCCGAGCAGCGTGCCGGTGCCGGAGACCGAGGTGCCGTTGCCGGCGAACGCGTACAGCCGGGCGGCGGTGCTCAGGGTGAGCACGTCCGACCAGCCGTTGCGGTTCCAGTCGGCCTGCAGGGTGGCCGGCATGATCCGGAAGTCCACGTGGTTGGTATCGATGTTGATCGTGACACCGCCGTACGTCTCCTTGTGGCCGCCCTGGTACTGCTTCATCCGGCGGTGCCCGGCCCAGTACGCGTCCGGGATCGCCGCGTCGGAGACGGTGACGACCTTGTCCCAGCGGGCGAAGTCGACGTAGTCGGGCCGCGCGTAGCCGAGCTTCGTGTACGTCTCCACCTGGTCGGCGATGCCCGACCCGGCGCTGCTGTAGAAGCCGGAGGCGTAACTGAGCGCGTGCAGGCGGGACGTCCACGCGCCCATGAACGCGAGCACCCCGGCCTTGCAGGAGGCGTTCGTGGTGTCGTACGCCTCCATGTCGTAGATCAGCACGCTGTTCGGGGACAGGCCAAGAGCTTTCGCCTGTACGACCGCATCGGACGCCGCCGCCGTGCCCTGCGCCGCCGCCTTCGTGTTGTCGATCTTGCTCTTCTTGGCGGTGCTGCAACTCGCCTGCGGTCCGACGTAGAGCGGGATCAGGCGCCAGCCGCGGGTGACCTGCTCGCGCTGTCTCTTATACACATCGGCTGGGCGCAGCCACGGCTCGCGCCTCCGATGTAGATGCCGGCCGCGCGGTACGGCGACGACTTCAGCCACGTCGCCATGGTCGCGCTGGACGGCGCCGCGCAGGCGTCGAACGCCGAACCGGTGAACGTGCCCGGCTGGGCGGGCAGGGCCGTCGTCGCCGCGCCCGCGGTGTTCATGAACGCCAGCGGGGTCAGCGACAGCAGCGCCACGGCGCCGCCGACAAGGCGTTTGCGGTGCTGCCGGATCCAGCTCAGGCGCATCCGGTGACGTCCCGGCTTGGGCGTGGCGCTCGCTTCGGGCGTGTCGCTCATGAGGTTCCTGACGTCGGCACAGAGAACCTCCGGATCGAACCAGAACGATGGAATCCTGCCAAGATCTGTTCGGCTGACATCGGTACGGCCGAAGGGCGGAGAGTGGTGAGGTGCCCCACTCCACGACGAAGCCGTGACCGGGCACGACCTAGGGTTTCGGCGTGGAACAACTGACCGGGCGGCAGCGGTGGACCGCGCTCGTCGCGCTCGCACTGGGCGGCGTCGCGATCGGCCTGACCGAGTTCGTGGCCATGGGCCTGCTGCCGGACATGGCACGGGACCTGCTGCCGGCGGCGTGGGCGCGCTCGCAGGAGGACGCGCTCGCGCAGACCGGTTGGGTCATCACGGCGTACGCGCTCGGGGTGGTCGTCGGTGCGCCGCTGATCGCCGCGCTCTCCGCGAAGGTGCCCCGCAAACGGCTCGTCCTCGCCCTGCTCGTGCTCTTCACCGCCGGCACCGTGGCCTCGGCTCTCGCCCCCACGTTCGGGCTGGTGCTGGTCGCCCGGTTCGTCGCGGCGCTGCCGCACGGCGCCTACTTCGGCGCGGCCGGCCTGCTCGCCGCCACCCTGATGGGCCCCGGCAACGAGGCGCGCGGCTTCGCGACCGTGCTCGGCGGCCTGACCCTCTCCAACGTGGCGGGCGTCCCGCTGATCACCCTGGTCGGGCAGTCGGCCGGCTGGCGGGTCGCCTACCTGGCGATCGCCGCGGTCTTCCTGCTCGCCCTGTTCGCGGTGCTGGCCACCGTCCCCGAGGTGCCGATGGTGGCCGGGGCGTCGATCGCCGCCGAGCTGCGCGCGCTGCGCCGGCCGCAGGTCTGGCTGATCGCGGTGACCGCCGCGATCGGCTTCGCCGGGTTCTTCGCGGTCGACAGCTACATCGCGCCGGTCACCACCGAGGTCACCGGGCTCTCCGCCGGCATCGTGCCGTGGGCGCTGGTCGCCGTCGGTCTCGGCATGACCGTCGGCAACGCGCTCGGCGGCTGGTTCGCCGACCGGAACCTGCGCCGCGCCACCCTGATCTCGTTCGGCTCGGTCATCGTCGCGCTGGTCATCTTCGCGCTGATCGCGGACACGACGATCGGCCTGTTCCTCGCGTCGTTCCTGGTCGGGGCGACCAGCCTGTCCCTCGGCCCGGCCCTGCAGGCCCGCCTGATCACCCTCGCGCCGGGTGCGCAGCTGATGGGCGCCGCGGTCAACCAGTCCGCGATGAACGTGGCCAACAGCCTCGGTGCGGCCCTCGGCGGCCTGGTGATCGCCCGGGGCTACGGCTACCTCGCGCCGGCCTGGACCGGAGTCGCCCTGTCCGTGGTCGGCCTGGTCCTGGCCGCGACCAGCTTCGCGCTCGACCGCCGGTCCGTTCAGCCCCAGCCGGTGTCGCTCCGGGATTAGGCCGTTCGGACCGCAACCAGCCGCGCGACCTGGGGATTCAGGCCCTGCTCATGCTTAGTTGGTCTTCTGTTCACTATCTGAGGCCTACGATCCGGCGATGACGGCAACCACCGTGCTTTCATCGGTTGAAACGTTTCCCGAGGGGCCGCTCAGCGCTGCCGCCCGGGTGCTCGCCCAGTCGCTGCTCGGCGACCTGGGCAACCGGTGGCTGCACACCAAGGGCGTCGCCCAGCGCGCGGCCGGTCTCGCCGCCCCGCTCGGCATCGACGCCGACCTGCTCACCGCCGCCGCGTGGCTGCACGACGTCGGCTACGCCGCGGAGACCGTCACCACCGGCTTCCACCCCCTCGACGGCGCCGACCACCTGACCCGCGCCGGCTGGCCGGTCCGCGTCGCCGGCCTGGTGGCGTACCACTCGGGCGCCCGTTTCGTCGCCGCGGCCCGCGGCTTGAGCGAACTCCTCGCCGCCTACCCGGACGAGCGGACGGTCCTCGCGGACGCCCTCACCTACGCCGACCAGACCGTCGGCCCGAGCGGCCTGCGAGTCGACCCGGCCTCCCGTTACGTCGAGATGCTGGAGCGCCACGGCCCCTGCTCCTGGAACGCCCGGGTGGACGTGGATCGCGGCCCATACTTGCGCGGAATCGCCCACCGCATCGAATACTTGCTCTCCTTCGCCGCCTGACCCCCATCCGGATCACATCGCGGCCCTCCAGATACGTTTTCCTCCGCGCGGCCGTCCTCGGACCGTTCCCGGCTGGGCCTCAGCGTGGCAATCCCGCCCTCACCACTACTGCCAGGACCAGCCGGTCGCTTCCGCGCCAAGATTCATCCAGAAGCGGCAGCCCTCGCCCAGTAGTCCATCCGACTGCTCGCCGAAGCCGCATGCCCACGCTTACTGAGTAGCCGATGTGCGGGCGTCCCGGCCCGGCTGGCGCTCATCGTGGTTATCCGGTCGCGATAACCACGGTGAGCACCAGCCCGGAAGCCGGCGCCGCCGCACGAGGCCGCGGCGCCAGCGGCGAACTCGAGTTGGGCCGCTTCGCCAGTGGGGGACTCGTGGCCGCCTGCGGGACGTGGGTGCCGATCGTCGCGTTCGGCGGCGGGACATCGCCGCGGCCGCCGCCGACCTGTTCGTGCG
>KL571284.1:1826-5875 GCA_000715855.1 Actinoplanes liguriensis | reverse complement strand
GGGCCTCGCGCCGGCGCGACATCCGGATCTGCCGCAGTCCGGGAACAATGGTCGGCGGGCTGGGTCACTGCCTTTCCGAGTTCCGCACGCACTCGAACTCGGCCTCCGTTATCTCGAAGCCGCTCCACTCGTCGCTGGAGTCGTAGACATCCGCTTCGCCGAGATCGCCGTAGCGGACGTTGATCACAAACTCCGGCAAGCTGGCGCCGGACGCGGCCGTCGTGGCCGGTGGTTTCGGCCCTGATCGTCCCGGCCATCGGCGCCGCGGCAGCGTCTCTGCCGAGCGCCCGGCCGCAACCGTGCGCCTCGATATTCGGCCGTCAGACCGAGAAACCGCCGTCGACGTTGATCACCGCGCCGGTGACGTACCGGGCACCTTCGCCTGCGAGGTAGGCAACTGCCTGTCGCGATCTCGGCCGGTGTCCCATAACGGCCCAGCGCGGTGAAGCCACTGATCGTGGCTGCGGCCGGGCCGTCAGCCGGGTTCATATCGGTGTCGATCGGGCCGGGGTTGACCAGGTTGACGGTGATACCGCGCGGGCCGAGGTCCCGGCTGAGACCCTTGGTGAGTCCTACCAGGGCGGTCTTGCTCATCGAGTACAGCGAGAAGCCCGGGAACACCGTGCGTTCCACCATGTTGCTTCCGATGGTGATGATCCGTCCGCCGTCACCCATGTGCCTGGCCGCGGCCTTGGAGGCGAGGAACGGCGCCCGGACGTTGACCGCGATCATGCGATCGAACTCCGCCGGCCCGAGATCCTCCACCGGCCCGACGAAGAACACCGCCGCGTTGTTGACCAGCACGTCCAACCGCCCGAACTGTGCGACCGCACGGTCGACCGCGGCGGTCACCGCCTCCGGGTCGGCGCTGTCCACTTGCAGCGCCATACCGCGGCGTCCGAAACCCTCGATCTGCTTCACCACGACCGCCGCCTGATCGTCGCGGTGCTGGAAGGTCAGCACCACATCAGCGCCGTCCTCGGCCAACCGCGCCGCCACACCGGCGCCGATGCCCCGGCTCCCGCCGATCACCAAAGCCACTCTGCCGCCAAGATTGTTTGTCATGTCCCCACTGTCGTCCGCACGCGCGTGATCGTCTGGCGGCAATCGGACCCGGCGTTCTACATACAGATTCCGGTAGGCCAAGAGGCGCCCACCGCCGGCTGTCAGGAGGGATGGGAACCGGCTGGCGGCCGCGCCGTGAGCGACAATGCGGTGGTGGCCTCCGCTCGGCGCCCGCAACGACCGCCTCAGGCTCGTTTCACGAGGCGTATTCGTTCGAGATCTCGGTGGCGTAGTTCTTCCACAGCGGTTTCATGGTCTCGGCGTTGACCGGCTGCCCGGAATCGATCATGGCCTTGAAGTCGCGGAAGTACTGCACGTACAGATCCGGCGTGAACGTGTTCAGCATGACCGCGTTCACGTCGCCGACGTTCGCGAACGTGTGCGGCGCCCCGGTCGGCACGATGACCCAGGTGCCCGGCCCGGCGTCGTACTGGTCCTCGCCGACGGTGAACCGGAACGTTCCCGCCAGCACGTAGAAGCCCTCGTCGTGCTGGGCGTGGCGGTGCTGGAGCGGGCTCGGCGTGCCCGGCGGGATGGTGACCTCGGCGAACCCCAGCCGGTGGTCGGTGTGCTCGCCGTTCTCCAGGATCCGGATCTGCTGCGCCCCGCTGCCGAGGATCTCGCCCTCACCGGGGCGGACGATGTTCACCTTCGCCATGACGTTCTCCCACTGCTATCGCCGGTCTTGGTGACCACCATCCTGTTCCGGTCCGGCTGTGCGCGTCTTGGTCGTCTGTGCACGGTTGCTGGTCATAAGTGCGCGGGCGTTGTAGCCGTATGTCGTCTTGAAGAGCTTGCTGAAGTGGGCGGGATCGGTGAATCCCCACCGGGCGGCCACGGCGGTGACCGTACGTCCGCTTCCGGTCAGCTCTGCCCGGCAGCGCTCCAGGCGGCGCCGGCGGATCAGGGCCGCGACGGTGAACGGCTGGTCCTCGAACAGCTTGTGCAACCGGCGTACGGAGATGTGGTGGGCGGCGGCGATGCGGGGCGGGGACAGATCGGGGTCGGCCAGCCGGGCCTCGATGTAGCCGGCGATCCGGTTCCGCAGCCACTCGTCGGGGGCCGGTTGCTCGTCGCCCAGCCGCGCCTCCAGCGCGACCGCGATCAGCTCGATGACGGCCGCCGCCGACCGCAGTGCTTCCGCCTCGCGGAACTCGGCCGCCGCCCGCGCCGACTCCCGGACCAGCACGGAGACGAGAGCGCCCGGGCCGTGACTTCCGTCGATGCGTTCGCCGATGAGCCGGTCGATCTGCGCGGGCCGCATCCGGAGCTCCCGGCGCGGAACCAGGATGGTGACGTGCGTCGCGGCGGTGCTCTCGAACCGGAGAGTACGCGTGGGGTCGAGCAGCACCAGGTCGGCCGGCCCGAGGTCGGCGTCGCCGTGCCCCTGCTCGATCCGCGTCCGGCCCCGGGCCATCACCTTGATCGCCAGGTTCTCGCCGTCGGTGGCGTAGCGCTCCCGCCCGACACAGGCGCTCTGGGGCGTGTCGAGGGAGAACAGCCGCAGCGGCCCGAGGACGCGGGTGGTGATCCGGCCCCGGAAACCGGCCCCGGCCAGCTTGTTGACCAGCGGCGGAAACCCGCAGGCGGCCCACTCGTCCTGAAAGGTCTCCAGATTGCCGATCACCGGTCGACGTCCAACCGCACGAGGTAGCCGGCGAACTTCAGGTCACCCTGATCAGGCGTCGACCCGTCTGCGACCTCGACCGATTCGAGAACGCCGGATCCGGCGACGGGAGCGAGAAAAGTCTCCGCCGAGGCGGGCGGCGGGGCGTAGCGACACCAGACTTTGGTCTTCACGGAATCCATTCTCTCGCGAATCGGCGAGGTCATTCCGCGGCGCTGTGGACAACCTGCTGGTGTGGAAAACCCTTCAAGAACAAGGACAAGGCTTGCGCGTACGGCGTGAGCGAGCTGACCTCCACATACTCGTCCGGCCCGTGCTGGCCGTCGCCGGCCGGCCCGAAGATCACCGCGTCGATGCCGAGCGGGAAGTAGAAGCGGCTGTCGGCGGCCCCGTGCTTGCGCAGCAGTTCCCCGGAGTACCCGGCCGCGCGGGAAGCCTCCTGCAACGCCCGCACCAGAACGCTTCCCGGGTCGGCCCGGTGCGGAGTCCCGACCGCGTCGACGCGTACCTCCAGATCGACGATGTCGCGCAAGTGGGCGGCGATCTCGTCGGCGGAACGGCCGGTCAGATCGGTGTCCTCGGGCGGGTACCGGATGTCGAGCCACGCGGTCGCATCCGACGGCACCTGGTTGACCGCCTCGTTCGACGTCTCGATCCGTGCCACGTTGACCGTCGTGGCCCATGCCTCGGACGCCGGCACCGGATAGCGTTCGAGCAGCCGCCCGATCCCCGCCCACAGCGTGAGCAGCGCGTTCGACCCGAGCCACGGGTACGCCGCGTGCGCCGCCTGCCCGGATGCGATCAGTCGCGCCCGGACCAGCCCCTTGGACTCGGTCACGACGCGGAGCGCGCTCTGCTCCCCGATGATCACGAAGTCGCCGCGGACACCCTGGTCCAGCTGGTGCCCCGTACCGTCGAAGCCCCCGACCTCCTCGTCGGTGACCAGCTGCAACGCGATCGGGTACGGCAGCGCGGCGGCGAGCGACCGGAACACCGTCGCCATCACGAGCGCGGCGACTTTCATGTCGTGCGTGCCACGGCCGTACAGTCGATCGCCTTCCCGTCGTGGCCGGAACTGCTCCGGCGTTCCCGGGACCACGTCGAGATGACCGTTCAGGATCACCCGCGGGCGCCCCGGCCGATCGGGGTGGGTGACGAGCGCGCTCGGTTTGCCGCGGGACTCGAAGCGGCGGATGTCGAAGCCCGGCCCGACCACGTCGAGCGCGAGGCCGAGGGCCCGGTGCAGCTCACCGGGCCGGTCGGCGGTGGAGCGGATGGCGATCAGCGCCTCGGCGGACGCGAGCAGTTCGTCCATGCCGGGAAACTACCGGGGAAGTTGCTCGCCCGCCTCCACGGC
>KL571284.1:0-1644 GCA_000715855.1 Actinoplanes liguriensis | reverse complement strand
AGCCTGTTCCCGTCCGGCGGCAGCGGGCACGTGGCGAACTCGGTGTACGCGCACGGCAGGTTCGTCGCCCGGTTGAAGTCCAGCGTCACGGTGCCGTCCGCGTCCGGCGCCGGGATGGCGAGGCTGCGGTTCGCGGGGTACGTCGTGACGCCCGAAGTCGCGTCGGTGAACAACACGAAGAGTGACCCTGGCGTACTGCCGTTGAACACGGTCAGCGCCAGATCCTGCCCGCCGACGCTGAACTCGACCTTGCCCGGCGACTCGTAGACGTGCTCCAGCCCTTCGGAGACCGAGCCGACGGTCACCGGAACCGGCTCGTCGAACGCCACGAACGTGCCGCTCACAGCCCACTTCTCGTCCGGCGTGTATGCGGGCGTGCCGATGTACTTCACCAGCGTCTCGTGCGTGGGGTGCCGGGGTCGCAGCACGTCGAACCCGCCGCGGCGGGCGATCTCCAGCTTCGCGTCGCCGTAACCCACCGTGATGTCGCCGCGCTCGGGGATCGGGTCGAACCGGTGGCGGCCCGAGGGTATGCCGTCAAGTGACTCGCCGGGGGCCAGGGTGACGACGACCCCGTCCGGCCCGGTGCTCCACTCTCCCGGCGCCCCGGGGAAGCGCCGCGGCGTCCCGTCCAGGAAGTGCAGCCCAGTGATCGCCAGGAACCCGTGCGGCGCGGCCCGCCGCTTCTCGTGCGCGTCGTGCCACTGCACCCACTGCTGCTGGAAGTCGCTCATGCATCGACCCTAATCCCTACTTTGGGCATGGGATATGGCGCGGGCCTGTGACATCTGCTAACTTCCAGGGCAGGTCATGAGTGTCAGCGCGTAGCCCCGGCTTGCTGACCGGCAACCCTTGCGTTCGCGATGGGGTGCCCCGGGTGAGGACCGGGCCGGTGTCGCCCGACACCGGCAAGCGCGGGCCCGTGGGGGTCCCGGACCTCGGCGGAGGCATGCCGTGTCGGCTCTCGACATCGTCGGCGACGACCTGAAGACCGAACTTCCCAGTGGCGAGACGGTTCGTTTCGCGCACCTCGACTACGCCGCTTCGGCCCCATGTGCGGAGGCCGCCGCGCAGGCCGTGGCCGAGCTGCTCCCGCGGTATGGCAGCGTGCACCGGGGGACCGGGGTGCGCTCGCAGACCTCCACGGTCGCGTACGAGGTGGCCCGGGACGTGGTGGCCGAGTTCGCCGGCGCCCGCCCCGGCGATCAGGTGATCTTCACGCGGAACACGACGGACGCGCTGAACCTGCTGGCCAGGGCTCTGCCGGCGGGCACGTCGACGATCCTGTTCGACGGCGAGCACCACGCGAACCTGCTCCCGTGGCCGAACTCGGTGCGGCTTCCGACCCCGGAGTCACCCGATGAGGCGATAAAAGCCCTCAAAACGGCCATCGAAAACGTCAGCGACCCCACCGTTCTCGCCGTGACCGGCGCCAGCAACGTCACCGGCGAAGTCTGGCCGGTGCGCGAGCTGGCCGATATCGCCCATGCTCACGACGTACGCGTCATTGTTGATGGAGCCCAGCTGGCGCCGCACCTGCCGATCAACCTGGACCACCTGGGTGCTGATTTTCTCGCCTTCTCCGGACACAAGCTGTATGCGCCTTTCGGGGCCGGTGTCCTGGTCGGCCGCGCGGACTGGCTC
>KL571283.1:13089-17442 GCA_000715855.1 Actinoplanes liguriensis | reverse complement strand
CGCCAGCGGCCAGCAAAGCCCGCAAGGGCCCCCGCGGGAGCGGCGGCCCGGACCACGCGGAGCTAGGACATGAAGTTTTTGATCTTTATCGGTCACCCCAGACTTCGGCGGCGGTCTCGACGATGAGGCGGAGTTTGGCGACCTGCTCGTCGTAGGTGAGGACGTTGCCCTCGACCGTGGACGAGAAGCCGCATTGCGGGGAGAGGCAGATCTGGTCGAGGGGGACGTATTTCGCGGCTTCGTCGATGCGGCGCTTGAGCGTGTCCTTCGACTCGAGCGCGCCGCGTTTCGTGGTGACCAGACCGAGAACGACCATCTTGCCGGGCGGGACGAAGCGGAGCGGGGCGAAGCTGCCGGAGCGGTCGTCGTCGTACTCCAGGAAGAAGCCGTCGACGGCCAGCTCGCTGAAGAGCGCCTCGGCGACGAAGTCGTAGCCGCCCTCGGCCGCCCAGGACGAGCGGAAGTTGCCGCGGCACATGTGCGTGGTGACCCGTAGCTCCGGCGGGCGGCCGGCGATCGCGGCGTTGATCTGACGGATGTAGCGCAGGTGCTGGTGCTCCGCGTCGTCGCCGCGCTCGGTGAGTTGCCGGCGCTGGTCAGGGTCGTTGAGGTAGGCCAGGCTGGTGTCGTCGAGCTGCAGGTAGCGGCAGCCCATCCCGGCGACGCGGCGCACCTGCTCCGCGTAGGCGGCACTGAGGTCGGCCCAGAACCCGTCCTCGTCGGGGTAGACCTTCGGATCGATCGCGGCGCGGCCGCCGCGGTAGTGGACCATGCTCGGCGAGGGGATGGTCAGCTTGGGCGTGATGCCCTCCCCCACGGCCTTCTGCAGAAATGCGAAGTCCTGACCGAAAATGGTCTCGGTGAGGCGGATCGGCGCGTCGACGGAGAGCGCCGCCGACTCGAAGTCCAGCTCGCCGTCCGCGTTCCGGAAGTGGACCTGGATCTTCTCGTCGGTGGGCCGGATCCCGCCGAGCCGGTAGATGAAGTCCATGTGCCAGGCGGTACGGCGGAACTCGCCGTCGGTCGCCGATCTCAGACCGGCGTCGCGCTGCATCCGGACCACGTCCCGGATCGCGTCGTCCTCGATCGCGCGCAACTCCTCGGCGGTGATCTCGCCGGTGGCGCGCTTGGTGCGGGCTTCGAGCAGGTGGGGCGGGCGGAGCAGGCTGCCGACATGATCCGCCCGGAACGGTGGCGTCATCCCCTTACTCAACACCCTGGGTCAGCTGTTGGAAAGAACTCTGTCGATCTGACCGAGAGCCAGCCCCATGCCCTCCTCCATCCCCATCTTGATCATCCGGTCCAGGGTGTCCGCGTCCGGGAAGTGATTGACCACGGTCATCCGGGTCCTGCCGTCGACCTCGTCGAGGGTGACGACCGCGTGCACCGGTACGTCGCCCGGGATCGGCTCGCCGTTGTCGTCGGCGAACCCGTCGTCGAACTCCAGCCGGTACGGCGCCTCGATCGTCGTGATCGTCCACCAGCCGTGCGCCTTCGGCCCGTCCGGGCCGGTCATGTAGTAGCGCGCGGCGCCGGTCGGCACGAACTCGTGACGGACGAACGTGGCCGGCCAGGTCGGCGGGCCCCACCAGCGCTCCAGCTTGCGCGGATCGGCCCAGACCGCCCAGACCTGCTCGATCGTGGCGTCGAACTCGGTGACGAAGGTGAGTGTCAGGTCCTCGATGCTTCTGGTCGTGCTCGTGACTGTCATGACTCCTCTTCCAGGATCCTCTCGATCCGGCCGGCCCGTTGCCGCCAGATCCGCTCGTACACGTCCATCAGCCCGTCGATCGCGCCGCGCAGCGTGTCCGGCGCGCCGTGGACGATCTGTTCGCGGCCGCGCCGCTCCTTGGTGACCAGGCCGGCCTGCTCCAGGACGGCCACGTGCTTCTGCACCGCGGCGAAGCTCATCGGGTAGAGCCGCGCCAGCGCGGAGACGGACATCCCGTCGCGGAACACGCGCGCCAGAATGTCGCGCCGGGTCGCGTCGGAGAGCGCGTGGAAGACGCGGTCTTCACTGCCCTCATCTACAACCATGTGGTTGTACGTTAGTCGTGAGCTGCGATGATCGCAACCAGGTCCCCGAAGTCATCACGAACGCGAGCCTTCCGCGAGGCCGGGGCTCCGCGGCGAACGCGAGCCACTCCCCCAAGACCGCAGCCAACGCGAGCCACCCCCCTGACGCCGCCGCAACCGGGAGCCACTCCCCCGACGCCAGAGCAGCCGAGAGCCACTCCGCCCGACGCCAGAGCAGCCGAGAGCCACTCCGCCCGACGCCGCGGCAATCGCGAAGCGGCCCTACGCCTCGCGGCAATCGCACCTTCGGCAAGCAATCGCGAACCGTTCCCTCGCCCCCACCGCACCGGCCCCCGGTAGGCAATCGCGAGGCACGTCGATTCGCCCGGCACGGTGGACCTCTCGACGCCGGACGACCAGCGCCCGTCTCCCACACGACCCTTTCATTTTAGGCGTTTTGTACCTTTTTTACCATTCCAATCCTTTTTCGAATCCGCCGAAGGGCCACCTGATCCCGGTCGGATAACGTGCGCGCATGACGTTCTCGATCGTGGGCCGGTCTGCCGACGGCACGGCCCTGGGTGTCGCGGTGGCCAGCAAATTCCTCGGGGTCGGCGCGGCGGTTCCGGCGGCGCTGGCCGACGTGGGGGCGGTGGCGACGCAGTCCTACGCGAACCTCGCCTACCGGCCGCAGGGCCTCGCGCTGCTCTCGTCCGGGGTGCCGGCCGACTTCGCGGTCAAGGCCCTGATCGCCGGGGACGACGGACCGGTCGGGCACCGGCAGGTCGGGGTCGTCGGCACCACCGGGGACGGGGCGACCTTCACCGGGGACGACTGCCATCCGTGGGCCGGCGGGACGGCCGGGGACGGCTATGCGATCCAGGGCAACATGCTCGCCGGGGCCGCGGTGGTCAGCGACATGGAGAGCGCGTGGCGGGGGTCCAGCGGCGAGTCGCGGCTGGCATATCGGCTGGTCACAGCGCTGCGCGCCGGCGATCAGGCAGGCGGTGACCGGCGCGGGCGGCAGAGCGCGGCGTTGCTGGTGGTCGCCAAGGGCTTGGGGTACGGCGGGACGAGCGACGTTCTCGTCGACCTACGCGTGGACGATCACCCGGATCCGGTCGCCGAGTTGTCCCGGCTGCTCACCATGCACACGCTGTATTTCGAGCGGCCCGATCCAGCGGTGCTCATTCCGCTAGCTGGCCCGGTCGCCGCCGAGGTGTTCCAGCGTCTGTCCGAGCTCGGTCATCAGGATGCCGATCTGGACGCGGCGCTCGAGTCATGGGCCGGCATCGAGAACCTGGAGATGCGGATCGTGCCCGGCTCCATCGATCCCCTGGTGCTGGCACATCTTCGCGCCGCCACTATTTCCGGCAAATAGCGCATCTAAGTCTTTCCGCCCTGGAATGATCATTTACGGGGACGTAAGTGTCAGGGGACGGTAGGACAAATGGGATTCGAGGAGCGCTCCACCACGCCGGTGATGAGCCGGCGCAACATCATCACGCTTGATTTTCCGGGGTCGATGCCGGCGATCTGCCGCCTCGGTCCCGTGGATTCCGCGTCGGAGAGCCGTTTCGTGGTGCGCCGGGAGCTCGCGCCCGCGGATGCCGGGATCCCGATGATGCTCCGCGTGCGGGTACTGGATGCCGTGGACCGGCCGTTACCGGGCGCAGTCCTGGAGGTCTCCCATCGCGCGCCGGACCCGTCCGGCCCGATGCTCTGCGGTGCTCAGGTGACCGATCCGCACGGGTACGCCGAGTTCAAGACGGTGTTCCCGGGTTGGGAGGCCGACATCCCGGCCGGCATCGACGTGACGCTGTACCTGGCCGGCTCGCGCGACGCAGGGCGGCTCCACTTCCCCGCTCAGGTGACCACGCAGGTCGCGGGCCTACCCGCATACCGCGGAAACCCGGCACCGCCGCCACCGCCGCAACCACCGGCCGGGATCCCGCAGGTGGTGCCCCGTGACCGCTACGATCTGACCGCCGGCCTGCTCGCCACGATCAGCGCGGTCACCGAGCGCTAACCGGCCCTCCACGCGGGCACCCGGCCGAACTCCGCACCGCCGCCCGCTCCACACGAGCACCCAGCCCAGCTCCACACGGACACCCGGCCCAGCTCCACGCGAGCACACGGCCGGCTCTACGCGGACACCCGGCCCGCTCTACCCGGACACCCGGACACCCGGACCAGTTCTATCCGGACACCCGGGCCAGTTCCACGCAGGCCCCGGACCAGCTACACACGGGCGGGCGCTCGCGCGACTGGGCGGGGACGAGTTCGCGCTGCTCCTGCCCGAGACCGGACTGGACGGGGTCTGTCTCTTATACACAT
>KL571283.1:3985-12867 GCA_000715855.1 Actinoplanes liguriensis | reverse complement strand
ACTGGGGGCTACGGCCGCCGACGCGCCAAGGGTCGGATTCAGCGTCGGGGCGGTGACGTTCCTCGATCCGCCCGTTTCCGGGGAGCGGCTGGTGGCGCTGGCGGACCGGGTCATGTACTCGGCCAAGCGGAACGGAAGGAACACGCCGCTCGGGGAGCAGGCCGAGGTCGCGCACTCCGCCTGAAGGCGGGCCGGATCCTTCTCCGGCCCGCCTTTTCGGGTCAGGCCGCGGGATTGAAGCTGATGCCGGCGGGCATCGCCTCGGTGATCAGGTTGACGAAGTTGGCGTCCTTGAGGCCGAAGTTGGCGCTGCCGAAGTCATAGTTGCTGAGGGTGGTGCGGATGCTGGTGGACGGGAAGCCGTTCCAGCCGACCAGCGTCGGGTACTGCCAGGTGTGGTACGCGTTTTCCGGCGGCTCGTCACCACTGTTCGCGAGCCGGAAGCAGTGGGTGCTCACGCCGTCCTTGTGGTAGACGATCTTCGGGTGGTTGCCCGTCCAGATCACACCGCTCGCCGCGTAGATCGTGAAGTCGCCGTGGTTCGAGGTGGAGACGTACTTCGCGACGTCGTTCTGTGTCCAGACGACGACGTGTTCCCAGTCGTGGCGGTGACCGCCGATCGAGCTGTTCGCGAGGGCCTGGTCCTTCTCGAAGTAGAGCGCGTACGCCATGGCGCACCACCCGTTGTTGCACTTGTACCGCGAATAGCCGTTGGTGTTGTCCAGGTCGGACGTGTCGTGGCAGTCGCCACTGAGCGAGCCGGTCGGGTTGAGCCCGCCGTTGACCGTGCCGGTCGGGCCGATCGCCGGCGTGGGGTAGCAACCGTCGGTGTCGTAGTCGTACGCCGGCTGCCATTTCGTCTCGACCGCCTCGGCGTTGCCGGGCAGTTTGGCAGGTGGCGCGGCGAGCGCCGGCGTGGCCGCGGCGACGACCAGGGCAAGTGCGCTGCCGGCGACGATCGCCGTTCGCCGCGCGACCCTGCCGCGGCGCTTCGTGGTGGGCTCGGGGGGATTGGCCGGGGAAACCATGTACCGAACTCCTTCGTACATCGATCGGGGATGATCGTTACGAGGGATTTCCGCATTCCTGTCCGGTGCCCGGGGGACCACCAGGCGGCGTCCGGATCAACGCTGCGCTAACACTCCCCCGCGCGCCACCGGCTGCGTACCCGCGAGTAACGACCGGCCCCAGCCTGCCCGGCGGGGACGCCGCAATCAATAGGCACTGTTCAATTGTCAAGGAACTCTGACCTGCGGATCCCCCTCAACCGCGCAGGTAGGCGAGGACCGCACGGACCCGACGATGATCATCGGCGTCCGGTGGCAGGTCCAGCTTGGTCAGCAGACTGTTGATGTGCTTGGCCACCGCGGCATCGGTGACCACCAGCTCACGTGCGATCGCGGCATTCGACCGGCCCTCGGCCATCAACCCCAGCACCTCACGTTCCCGGGCGGTGAGCCGGTCCAGCGGGCCCTGGCGCCGGGCCAGCAGTTGCCGGACCACCTCCGGATCCACGATGGTCCGCCCGGCGACGACCGCTTCCAGGGCGCCGATGAAGTCGGCCACGTCGCCGACCCGGTCCTTGAGCAGGTAGCCCAGACCGGAGGACGGCCCGGACTCGAGCAGCTCCCGGGCATAGGTCTGTTCGACATACTGACTCAGCAGCAGGACCGGCAGATCCGGATTCTCGGCGCGCAGGGCGATCGTCGCCTGCAGGCCCTCGTCGCTGAAGCCCGGTGGCATCCGCATATCGGTGACCACCACGTCGGGCCGGTGCTCCACGACCGCTTTCAGCAGCTCCTCCGCGTCGCCGACCGCGGCCACCACCTCATGTCCGAACTGCTGCAGCATTCCCGCCACACCCTCTCGGACGATCACCCCGTCCTCCGCGATGACCACCCGCAGTTTGCCGCCGCTCATGCCCCCACCCCCGTCTCACCACCGGCCCGGACCACCGGAATCACCACCCGCTCCACCACTTGCGCGCCGCCACCCGCCGCAGCCGGCCCGGATCCCGGCCGACCACTCTCCCGCCACTCCCCGATCCGCCACGACGCCACCGCTCGCCACGGCCGGCCCGGAACCCAGCCACCAGTCCACCGCTCCGGCACTTCCGTTCCCCGCGGCGCCACCACGCGCCACTCCCGCCCAGGATCCGCCCACGGATCCGCCAAGCGAAACTCCGCAGTTTCCGGCCGCACCACTGCTCACCCTGCCCAGCACCGAACCCTGGTCGTCCGGTCTCCCGAGGCCACCGAAGGCGAACAGACCTGGTCTGGGGGCGCGAAGGTCGTTGCTCATGTGTGCCTCCCGGCGGACTGGACGGTGCGGGTGGCCGCCGGGGGTCGCGCCTCCGCCGGGACGGGGATCTCGACGCGCAGAGCCGTGGGACCGCCGACGGGGCTGGCGATCGCGACCGTGCCGTCCACGACCGAGACGCGGTCGGCCAGGCCGAGCAGTCCGGAGCCCGCGGCCGGGTCGGCGCCACCGCAGCCGTCGTCGCGGACCTCGATGATCAGGCGCCCCCGGTCGAGGCGGCCGGAGATGCTCGCCCGGGTCGCGCCGCTGTGTTTGGTCACGTTGGCCAGCGCTTCGACGATCACAAAATACGCGGTGACCTCGACCGGCGTCGGCAAGCGGCCGGGCAGCGAGAACTCCAGGTCGACCGGCAACGGCACCGTCGACGCCACCTCGCCGGCCGCCGCGGCCAGGCCTCGGTCGGTGAGAACCTTCGGATGCACGCCGCGGATCAGCTCACGGAGATCCGTCAGCGCCTGTTTCGCCAAAGTCTGGGCCTCGACCAGGTATTTCTCGGCCGGACTGCCCGGTGGCAGCTCCACCCGAGCCATGCCGAGCTTGATGTTCATCGCCACCATCCGCTGCTGGGCGCCGTCGTGCAGATCCCGCTCGATCCGGCGGCGCTCCACCTCGAACGCGTCGACCAGCCGAGCCCGGGACCGGGTCACCTCGATCAATGTCTCGGTGGCGTCGTGTGCCCGCGGGGCCAGGATCGCCCGGGCCATCGCGGCCCGCGCACCGGCCCAGGCAGTCACCGGCCAGGCCAGCACCAGCGTCAACGGCACCCCGGCAGCGGCCAGCAACAGACGGGAGGTCATCGGCTCGTCGTCCATGTAGAACGGTGCGCCGAAGGTGGTGCCGATCTCGTAGAACACCGCGCCGACGACCAGCGAGTCCATCCAGCAGAGCAGGCCGGCCGACAGCGTCGCATAGCCCAGCTCGCGCCAGGTCGCCTGCTCGCGCAGACGGGTGGAAAGCCAGGCCCGGACCCCGGGCCGGGGCACCGGCCGATGAGGGTCGGACAGCTCCTCCAGGTCGACCAGGCGCATGCGCCGCCGCTCCATGCGGGCCACCACGACGCCGGACAGCACCGTTGCCACGTAGGCCGCCAGGCCGATGGCCACGACGGAGAACAGGGCACCGACCAGGACCAGGCCGATCACGGCGATCACGGTGACGTACCCGAGGGCGGCGCCGACGCTCAGGTAGAGCAGTGAACGCCACGGCCAGGCCGAGCGCAGGAACACGGTCGGCCGGAGAGTGAGCGCCTCGAGCGCGTTGCGAACCGGCATGTGGGGCACGGTACCGCCGTCCCGGGTCGCCGTCGGTAGTGCTGGCGTTACCTTCGATCCTCACCCCTGCGTGAATGTGCCGGGGCTCGCGAACCGGTTGGCTTGTCCGCATGACGACGCGAGCAGAGACAGCCGCCGTGGAGATGCGTGCGGTCACCAGACGCTACGGCCAGGCCGGCAACACGGTGACCGCGCTCGATGCGGTGCACGCACGGTTCGCCCCCGGCACGTTCACCGCGGTGATGGGGCCGTCCGGCTCCGGGAAGTCCACCCTCCTGCACTGCGCGGCGGGGCTGGATCGGGTGACCGCCGGTGAGGTGCTGATCGACGGCGTGCCGATCGGGGGCCTGGGCGAGCGGGCGCTCACGCGACTGCGCCGCAGCCGGGTGGGTTTCGTCTTCCAGGCGTTCAACCTCATCCCGGCCCTGACCGCGGCGCAGAACGTGGTGCTCCCCCTGCGTCTGGCCGGCCGGAGGCCGAAGGCCGGGGAGGTGAACGCGATGCTGCGTGAGGTGGGTCTCGCCGAGCGGGCCGGGCACCGGCCCGCCGAGCTGTCCGGTGGGCAGCAGCAGCGGGTGGCGATCGCCCGCGCCCTGGTTACCCGGCCGGCGGTGATCTTCGCCGACGAGCCGACCGGCGCGCCCTGGTCACCGGGCCGTCGCTGCTGCTGGCCGACGAGCCGACCGGCGCGCTGGACGCGCGCTCCGGGGCGGAGGTGCTGCGCCTGCTGCGAGCCTCGGTCGACCGGCACGGCCAGACCATCGTGATGGTCACCCACGACCCGGTGGCGGCCGCGCACGCCGACCGGGTGCTGTTCCTGGCCGACGGCCGGGTCGTCGACGACCTGGCCGGTCCGGTCGGCGCCGAGAAGATAGCGGTGCACACCGCCCGGCTCGAGGAGTCGGTCCGATGATGGCGTGGGCGATGGTCCGGCATCGGTTCGCAAGCTTCGCGGGCACATTCGTGGCGATCACGCTGGGAGTGGCCGTCGTGGCCGGCTCCGTGACGCTCTATCTCTCCTCCCGGCCCCAGCCGCCCGAGCGGTACCGGGCATCCCCGGTCGCGGTGCAGGCGCCGTCGGTGGGCACGAACGACTTCGGCGAGCCGGAGATCCGCTCGTGGACCCCGGCCGAGCTGACGGAGGTGGCCACGAAGCTCCGGCAGGACGAGCGGATCACGAGCGCGATCCCGGATCCGTACTTCTACGTGCAGAGACAGGGCACGAAGGATCACGGGCTGGCCGAACTGGACGGGCACTCCTGGTCCTCGGCCGCGCTCGGTGGTTACCGGCTGACCGCGGGCGCCGCGCCCAGGCGGACGGGCGAGGTGGTGGTCGGCACACCCGCGGACGGCACGCCCGGAGCCGCGGCGACGCCCGGCGAGACGATCGGGGTGCTGACCGCGGCCGGGCCGGAGAGCTGGACGGTCAGCGGAACGACCGACGGTCCCGGTTACTACGTGACGGATGGCGACGCGCTGGCGCGGGCTTCCGGCGTACGGGCGATGGGTCTGCTCGTGACCGGCGACCATGCGCAGGTGGCGGACGCCGCGCAGGCCCTGATCGGGGCTACCGGGACGGTCCGGGCCGGGCCGGATCGTTCCACGCTGGAGCCCACGGCCGTCACCCGGATCCGCTGGCTCGGCGCGCAGTTGCTGATCGCGATGGTCACGTTCGCCACGATCTTCGTGGTCGCATCCACCTGCGCGCTGACCGCCGCACAGCGGCAACGTGAGCTGGGGCTGCTGCGGGCGGCCGGCGCGACGCCGGGGCAGGTGCGCCGGATGATGTACGCGGAGACGATGCTCGTCGCCCTGCTGGCCGGCCTGACCGGCGCACCGCTGGGCGCCGTGCTCGCCCCGCTGCTGGCCGGCCCCATGACCCGCCTCGGCCTGGAGCCGCCCGGTTTCGAGGCGACCTGGCAGCCGCTCGCGGCCGGGGGCGCCGTCCTGCTCGGGGTGATCGTCGCGCTGGCCGGGGTGGCCGTGGCCGCACGCCGGGCGAGCAAGGTTCCACCGCTGGCGGCGCTGCGCGAGGCTGCCGCCGAGACCCGGTCGATGACGCCGAGCCGGTGGGTGTCCGGCCTGCTCAGCATCGCGCTGGGGGCGGCGCTGCTGATCGCGATGCCCTCGATGGCGACGGAGTCGAAGACGACCGCGGGCATGGGCGCGGCGATGGTGCTGCTGACGGCGGGAGCGCTGCTCGCGCCGGTGGTGATCGGTCCGCTGGTACGGCTGGTGACCGGCCCGTGGCGTGGCTCGGCGACCGGGATGGTGGTCCGGGAGGGCACGCTGATCGGGGTGCGCCGGGTTGCTTCCACGGCCGCTCCGGTGCTGGTCACGGTCGGGATGACAGTGCTGCTCACCGGTATGGTCGCGACGATCGACGAGGCCGCCGGGGTCGACGAGGCCGCGGAGATCCCCGCGGCGACCGTGCTGGCTCCGGACGGTACGCCCGGGCTGGGTGAGGCGGCGGTCCGCGCGCAGGTGGGCAGTTCGCGGCTCGGCACCCGGGTGCTGGTCGAGCACGGGACGACGGTCACCGGTGAGGCGGCCGCGGGCGTCGACGGCGCGCCGGTCACGCTCACCCCGGAGGCCGCCGAGACGTTCGGTGTCGCCGCCGGGTCGCGGATCAGCGTGCGGTTGGCCGACGGCACCGTCACTTCGCTGGAGGTGCGGGCGGTCGACGCCGACGCCGCGGCACCGGTGGTCCTGCCGCGGGAGCTGGTGCGGCGGCATGATCCGGATGCGCTGACCAGCGTGGTCATGCTGAGCGGTTTGCCACGGCCGGCGGTCGGCGCCCGGGCGTTGTCCGCTCGTGACTACGCCCGGGAGCAGGTGGCCGAGGAAGGTGATCTGGTCGACCTGTTCCTCTGGGTACTGATCGGGCTGACCGCGGGCTACACGGCGATCGCGGTGTCGAACACCTTGCTGATGGCGACGTCGGCGCGACGGGCGGAGTTCCGGGCGTTGCGGCTGGCGGGCGCGGGGCTCGGGCAGGTGCTGCGGGTCACCACGGCGGAGGCGCTGCTCGCGGCGCTGGTGGGCGCGCTGCTCGGCGGCGCGATCGGAGGGTTGTCGTTGACCGGGGTGCGAGCCGCGGTCGAGCAGGAGCTGGGGAGGGAGGTGGCACTGAGCATCCCGTGGAGCGCGGCGATCGGGGTGACCGTGCTGTGCGCACTGCTCGCGGTGGTCGCCACGGCGGTGCCGGTCCTGCGCCGAGCCGAGCTCGCCCGCTGATCCGATCCCGGCTGCGTCCCACGGCGCAGCCGGGCTGCTCTGTCTGGCGGCCCGCGCAAGTGGCGCGCCGACGCGGCCGGTGCTGGCGGGTCGGCCGGGGCCGGCTGGCCGGGGCTGGTGAGGCGTCCGCGTTCGCGGGCGCCGGGGCCGACTGGCCGGGGCTGTTGAGGTGGCTGGGGCTGGGGCGCCGGGGCGGGCTGGGGCCTGTCCCGGCGGGTGGTCAGCGGCGGCGCTTTGGGTTGAAGCGGTGGGCGGCGGTGAGGGTTCGGGTGGACCAGCGCATGGCGTCCAGGGCTGGGACGGCCAGGTCCTCGGAGCCGGGCTCGCCGGCCTCGTAGGCTCGGACCGCGTTCAGGACCTGGCCGAGGCGGCCGGTGCCGTGGGTGAGGGCGTCAGAGACGTCCGCGGTCAGCGGCAAGTGCTCGACCATCTGCTCCGGGGTGAAGCCCATCAGACGGCCCATGCCGGTGACCAGGCCGGCCACGAAAGCGGCTCCCGGGTCGGCGCGGAAGCGCTCGGCCAGGTTCTCGCAGAGGCGGGCCTGGGTCAGCGCGGTCAGCAGCTGCTCCTCCGGGGCCTCGGCGACGTCGTCGACCACCATCAGGGTGGCCCAGCGGCGGATCCGGGTCAGGCCGACCAGCATCACCGCCTGGCGGACCGAGGAGATGCGGCTGACGACGCCGGCCGCGACCGAGTTGCTGACCCGCAGGACGCGCATGGCCAGGGCCGGGTCGCTGACGATGATCGAGGTGATCTTCTCGAGTGGGACGTCCGGGGACATCAGGGCCGCGACCAGTTCGAGCCGGCGCAGGCGGGACGGCGACAGGCTGGGCGCGGTCAGCACCTGGGGGCGGCTCAACGCGTACCCCTGGCGCAGTTCCATGCCGTACCGGTCGGCGATCGCGATCTGTTCCGCGGTCTCCAGCCGTTCCGCGACGATCTGGATGCCGGCGAACTGACGGCAGGCCGCGACGATGTCGTCCAGCCGGCTCAGGTCGCCGTCCAACAGGTCGAGCTTGACGAACGAGGCCAGCCCGAGCAACTGCTCGTGCCCGGAGCCCCAGACGAAGTCGTCCAGGGCGATCCGGTACCCGGCCTCGGCCAGCGCGGTGATCCCTTCGATCACCTCCTCGTCCACCGCGACGGTCTCCAGAACCTCGAGCACCACCTGCTCGGGGCCGAACGGCAACGGCAGCCGCCCGGTCACGAACTCACGGGTGAGGTTGATGAAGCACGGCCTGGTCCCGGCCACCTCGGCGATGCCGAACTCGGTGAACGCATTGATCATGACCGTACTGGTGGCATAAGTATCCTGCCGGCCGGACGCAACGTCGTCCATGCGGCCGCGGAAGAGCAGCTCGTACGCGACGACAGCGCCCGAGGCGTCAAAGATCGGTTGACGACCGACGTGCACCGCATCCATCACCGGAATTCCCACGCCGACGCCATCGGCATAAATCGCGGCGACCTGACGAATCCGGGCAGGAAAACAGTCAGTCGCGTCGAAGAAACCTTGTCGAAACGGTGGGTTCCGCCGCCGCGGCGGTCATGTTGGGATGAGACCGCCGTCACAGCACCATTTGAAGGGATTCCACCGGATGCTCAACCTCTCCGTTCTGCTGGAGGACAGCGCCCGCCGCTACCCGGAGCGCGCCGCCGTGGTGCTCGGCCCGCAGCGCCTGACCTACGCCCAGGTCGAAGCGGCGGCGAACCAGGTGGCGAACATGCTGGTGGCACGCGGCATCCAGCCGGGCGACAAGGTCGCGCTGTCCTGCCCCAACCTGCCGTACTTCCCGGTGATCTACTACGGGATCCTGAAGGCCGGCGCGGTCGTGGTGCCGCTGAACGTGCTGCTCAAGGGCCGGGAGATCACGTACCATCTGAACGACTCCGAGGCGAAGGCGTACTTCTGCTTCCAGGGCACCCCCGAGCTCCCGATGGGCACGGAGGGTCACGCCGGTTTCAGCGGCGCCGAGGGCTGCGAGCACTTCTTCCTGGTCACCGCGGATCCGGCGGCCGCGTCGCCGATCGAGGGCGCGGAGACGCTCGGGCAGG
>KL571283.1:1787-3786 GCA_000715855.1 Actinoplanes liguriensis | reverse complement strand
TCCTGGTCACCGCGGATCCGGCGGCCGCGTCGCCGATCGAGGGCGCGGAGACGCTCGGGCAGGCCCTGGCCGGTCACGGCCCGGTCTTCGAGACGGTGCTGCGCGCCGAGACCGACGCCGCGGTGATCCTCTACACGAGTGGCACGACGGGCCAGGCCAAGGGCGCCGAATTGTCCCACTCGAACCTGGTGATGAACGCGCTGACCTGCAACCGGCTCTTCGGCTCACAGCCGGCCACCGACACGCACCTGCTGGTGCTGCCGTTGTTCCACTCGTTCGGCTCGACGGTGAACATGAACGCCGGCTTCTCGGTGGCGGCGACCCTGGTGCTGTTGCCGCGCTTCGACGCGAACGCCGCGGTGCAGCTGCTGCAGAGCGAGAACGTGACGTTCTTCGCGGGCGTCCCGACGATGTACTGGGGGCTGCTGAACGCCCTCGGCGACGACGTCGACGTGGAGCGCATCGCCGCGAACATGCGGGTCGCGGTCTCCGGTGGCTCCAGCCTCCCCGTGGAGATCATCAAGGCGGTCAAGGAGCGCTTCGGGGTCACCATTCTCGAGGGGTACGGCCTGTCCGAGACGTCCCCGGTGGCCACGTTCAGCGATCCGGGCGGCGAGCCGCGCCCGGGCTCGATCGGCATCCCGATCTGGGGTGTCGAGGTGCGGCTGATCGACCCGGAGTGGAACACGGTCGGTGGCGTCGACGAGATCGGCGAGGTCGCGATCCGCGGGCACAACATCATGAACGGCTACTACAACCGGCCGGAGGCGACCGCCGAGGTGATGCGGGACGGCTGGTTCCGCACCGGTGACCTCGCCCGCCGGGACAAGGACGGCTTCTACTACATCGTCGACCGGGCCAAGGACATGATCATCCGTGGTGGCTTCAACGTCTACCCGCGGGAGATCGAGGAAGTGCTGATCACGCACGAGGCGGTCTCGCTCGCCGCGGTGATCGGCGTGCCGCATCCCAGTCACGGCGAGGAGGTCAAGGCGTTCGTGATCCTGCACCCGGGCGCCACGGTCACCGAGGACGAGCTGGTCGCGTGGGGCAAGGAGCAGATGGCCTCCTACAAGTACCCGCGGGTCGTGAAGATCGTCGAGTCGCTGCCGATGACCGCGACCGGCAAGCTGCTCAAGCGAGAGCTGAGCTGAGCCGACGACCGGACCGCACCGAAAATGACGCCCGGCGGATATCCGCCGGGCGTCGCCGGTCCATAGACTCGCAACACAAAAATCGCCCCTCCGTAGACTCCCCACCCCACCCCCAGAACGAGGCCGCAAGACCGCCCCGTGATCGCTTGCGTCCGTGACGCACAGTGGACGGGCAGGCACCCCCGGCGTACAGGAGGCAACGTGACCACAGCCCTGGCGCAGCGGACCCCACCGACCGCGGTCTACGCGCCGCCGCCGACGGGTGTCGTGCACCGGGTCGCGAGCCTGCGCCGCACCTCCCCCGGCCGCCTCCAGCTGATCCTCGCCGGCCTGCTCGTCCTGGGCCTGCTCACCGGTCTGGTCGCCGGGCTGACCGCGCATGCGGCGAGCTCCGGCACCGCCGGCCTCGGCGACCGCGCCCAGCCCCTGCTGGTCAAGGCCGAGTCGGTCTATTCGGCGCTGGCCGACGCGGACACCACCGCGGCTCAGGCGTTCCTGGCGGGCGGTCTGGAGCCGGACACCCTGACCCAGCGCTACGACGCCGATCTGGCCGACGCCGGCACCTCGCTGGCCGCCGCGGCCCGGCTGGTCCCGGCCGGCAGTGAGGCAGGCAAGGCGGTCGACGCGCTGTCGGTCGGCATCGCGAAGTATTCCGCCCTGGTCGCCACCGCCCGGGCGACGAACCGTCAGGGCCTCCCGCTCGGCGCCTCGTACCTCGCGGCCGCCTCCCAGCTCAACCGGGAGACGTTGCAGCCGCAGGCGCAGACGCTGTTCCGGCTCGCCACCGACGAGGTCGACGCGGGCTACGACTCGGCGCACAGCTCGTGGTGGCTGATCCTGCTGCT
>KL571283.1:0-1639 GCA_000715855.1 Actinoplanes liguriensis | reverse complement strand
GACGCGGGCTACGACTCGGCGCACAGCTCGTGGTGGCTGATCCTGCTGCTGGTGCTGGTCGTGGGGCTCGGGGTCGCGCTGCTCTGGAGCCAGGGCTACCTGAGCCGGACGACGCACCGCACGTTCAACGTCCCGCTGGTCGCCGCGACCGGGTTGTTCGCGGTGCTGATCCTGCTGACCGTGACGCTTTTCGCGAACCAGCGCAATCACCTCGACCAGGCCGCCGAGGAGGGTTCGGCCCCGGTCGCGGCGCTGGCCGGGATCCACATCGCGGTGCTGACCGAGCGGGCCGACGAGGCGCTCACGCTGGCGGCGCGCGGGTCCGCGGACAAGGAGGAGGACTTCGACCGGGCCACCGCCACGATCGACTTCGACGATCCCCGGCTGGTCTACGCACAACAGTTCACCGGCACCGCGAAACAGCAGCACGACGCCTATCTCGCCACCCACGACCAGGTGCGCAAACTGGACGCCGAGGACGGTAACTACGACGGCGCGGTCGCCTTGGCGATCGGCGATCAGGCCACCCGGCAGTTCGGCGATCTGCGGACCACGCTGGAGAGCGCGATCGACGACCGCGAGGCGGCGTTCACCGAGCAGATCGGCGCGGCCGGCGATTGGCTCGACCTGCTGACCCTGCTGGGCCCGCTGCTCGCGCTCGGCATCTGCGCGCTGGCGGTCGTCGGCATCCGAGCCCGTCTGGAGGAGTACCGGTGATGCGTGTGCCCATGCGTTGTGCCCCGATCGCGGTCACCCTGGCCCTCCTGCTCGGCGCCGCCGGGTGCGCCGGTGACTCGTCACCCCGCTACGACGCGCCGACCGCCGCGCCCGGCATCACGAGGGGCGGCGGCCCGGATCAGCCCACCACTCCCGAGCCGACACCCGCGAGCTGCAATCCGCGCGCCAGCCTGCGCCCGTCCGGCGCGCTGCCGGCCGCGGGGCAGATGCCGGCCGGCAGTTGGATGGCGGAGGTCCGTAAGCGTGGCCGCCTGATCCTCGGCACCAGCCAGGACACGTTGCTGTTCAGCTCGCGGAACCCGTTCACCGGCCGGGTCGAGGGCTTCGACGTGGACATGGGGCGCCTGGTCGCCACCGCGATCTTCGGGGACCCGGACAAACTGCAGATCAAGGTCATCCCGTACGCCGATCGGGTCAATGCCGTTCTCAAGGGCGAGGTGGACCTGGTCGCCGACACGATGACCGCCACCTGCGATCGCTGGGCCGACGTGGACTTCTCCGCGATCTACTACGAGGCGGGGCAGAAAGTCCTGGTCAGGAAGGACTCGACGGCCAAGAGCATCGAGGACCTGGGCCACAAGAAGATCTGCTCGGCGACGGGCTCGACGTCGTACGACAACATCGGCAAGGTGAAGAGTCAACCGGTCGCCGTGGCGAAGGCGACGTTCGGCGACTGCCTGGTCGCGTTCCAGCAGAACGAGGTGGACGCGATCTCCACCGACGACACCATCCTGGCCGGGATGGCCGCTCAGGACCCGTATGCGAAGGTGATCGGCGACCGATTCACCCAGGAGCCGTACGGGATGGCGATCAGCAAGGATCATCCGGAGTTCACCCGGTTCGTCAACGCTGTGCTGGTGAAGGCGGCGCAGGACGGGACGTGGGCGAAGACCTACGAGAA
>KL571282.1:9103-13437 GCA_000715855.1 Actinoplanes liguriensis | reverse complement strand
GCCCAGAAGGATGTGCTCTGTACCGATGTAGTTGTGGTTGAGCATCCGGGCCTCTTCTTGGGCCAGGACGACAACCCGTCGCGCTCGGTCGGTGAACCGCTCGAACATGCCCTCGTGCTCCTCACGTGCCGTGCGCCAATGGGACTGGCGGGGCCAGCGCACGGGCATCGGTGATACCCGTGCAGTAACTCTATCGCCGCTGGGAGGATCCGCCGGGCCCTCGCAGCCCCTCGAAGCGATCCGCAACGTTGATTAAGCAAACTTCGCACGCTCAGCGGCTGTTCCCCTACCCGAACGTGTACGCGGACAGCGAAATCCCTCCGATCCACAGCCTGTGGACAACCATGGCCCACCTGTGGATAACCGTACTGGAAGCACGAAGAGGGCGTACCGATGATCGGTACGCCCTCTCTGCGACGAGCTCAGGCCCGGCCGGGGCCCTTCGAGTGGTACTCGTCAACGATCTCCTGCGGGATGCGCCCACGGTCGGAGATGTCCCGACCGGACTTCTTGGCCCACTCCCGAATGGCCTTGTTCTGCTCCCGGTCGGCAGCCGCACCGCCCCGGCCACGAGCCGCGCGGCCACCGACGACCACACCGCCCCGGGCCACCTTGGTGCCGGCTCCGACGAACTGAGCGAAGACCTCCCGCAATTCTGCGGCGTTCTTCTCTGAGAGGTCGATCTCGTACTGAATACCGTCGAGAGCGAACTTCACCGTCTCGTCGGCGTCGCCGCCGTCGATGTCATCGACCAGCTTGTGAATGATCTGCTTGGCCACGAGCCGTTATCCTCCCGAACACAGGTTTCTCTCCCACGCAATGGGAGAACAATAACGCCAGGGGGACATCGCCCGTCAATGGCGGGGGCGATAATTGACGGACGGCTACTCCGGGCGGACCAACGGGAACAGGATCGTTTCCCGAATGCCCAGGCCGGTGAGCGCCATCAACAGCCGGTCGATTCCCATTCCCATGCCACCGGACGGCGGCATTCCGTACTCCATGGCACGGAGGAAATCCTCGTCCAGCTGCATCGCCTCGGCGTCGCCGCCGGCCGCCAGCAGCGACTGCGCGACCAGGCGTTCCCGCTGGACGACCGGGTCGACCAGCTCGGAATAGGCGGTGCCGAGCTCGAAGCCGCCGACGTACAGGTCCCACTTCTCGGTCAGGCCGGGAGTCTCCCGGTGTGCCGCGGTCAGCGGGGCCGTCTCCTCCGGGTAGTCCCGGACGAAGGTCGGCGCCTGCAGTGTGTGCTGCACGAGGTGCTCGAACAACTCCTCGGCCAGCTTGCCCGCGCTCCACTTGGGGTCGACGCCGAGCTGGACCTTCTCCGCGTACGCCCGGAGCTGGGCCAGATCGGTCTCGATCGTGACCTCCTCGCCGAGCGCCTCGGAGATCGAGCCGAACAGGGTGATCCGCTTCCACTCGCCGCCGAAGTCGACCTCGGTGCCGTCGTAGTGGGTGACCACGTACGAGCCGGAGACGGCCTGCGCGGCCTCCTGAATCCACTCCTGGACCTGGGCCTGCATCACGTTGTAGTCGGCGTACGCCTGATAGGCCTCGAGCATGGCGAACTCCGGGGAGTGACTGGAGTCCATACCCTCATTACGGAAGTTCCGGTTGATCTCGAAGACCCGGTCGATGCCACCGACCACGGCCCGCTTCAAAAACAGTTCCGGCGCGATCCGAAGATAAAGATCGGTATCCAGTGCGTTGCTGTGAGTCACAAACGGACGGGCTGTAGCGCCGCCGTGCAGCAACTGCAACATCGGCGTTTCCACCTCGAGGAAATTGCGGCGGAACAGTGACTCGCGAAGACTACGGATCACGGTTGCGCGAGTACGCACAGTGTCCCTGGCCTGCGGACGAACGATGAGATCGACATAACGCTGCCGCACCCGGGTTTCCTCGGAAAGCGGCTTGTGCGCGACCGGAAGCGGGCGCAACGCCTTGGCGCTCATCGACCAGGAATCGGCGAGAACGGAGAGCTCGCCACGGCGGCTGGTGATCACCTCGCCGGTGATGGCGACCAGGTCACCCAGGTCGACCAGGCGCTTCCAGTCCTCCATGCCCTCGGCGCCGACCTTGTCCAGCGACAGCATCGCCTGCAGCTCGGTGCCGTCCCCCTCGCGGAGGGTCGCGAAGCAGAGCTTGCCACCGTTCCGGATGAAGATCACCCGGCCGGCGATCGAGACCTGGTCGCCGGTGGCGGAGTCGGTCGGGAGCTCCGCGTACTGCTCGCGGATCTGGGCCAGGGTGATCGTCCGGGCGACGGTGACCGGGTAGGGCGCGACGCCCTTGGCCAGCAACTGGTCCCGCTTCGCCCGGCGGACCTTCATCTGCTCCGGTAGGTCGTCGGCGGGATCGGTAACTGGCACGTTCTGCTCGGTCACGGCACGGTCTTCCTGTGTAGTGGGGCTGCGCAAAGACCTCGAAAGCCTACTCAGCCCGGTTCAGACGTTCCGCTCATATACCATCCGCAGCCCGATCAGCGTGATCATCGGCTCGTGCGCGGTCAGCGTGCGGCACTCGTCCTTCACCAGCCAGGCCAGGCCCCCGGTGGCGATCACCGCGCGGACCGGCCCGATCTCCTCGGTCATCCGCTCCACGATCCGGTCGACCTGGCCCGCGAACCCGAAGTACAGCCCGGCCTGCAGGCACTCCACGGTGTTCTTGCCGATCACCGAGCGCGGCTTGGTCGGCTCCACCTTGCGGAGCTGCGCGGCGCGGGAGGCGAGCGCGTCGAAGGAGATCTCGATGCCCGGGGCGAACGCGCCGCCCAGGAACTCGCCCTTCGCGCTGATCAGGTCGAAGTTGGTGGTGGTGCCGAAGTCGACCACGATCGACGGTCCGCCGTAGAGAGCGTGCGCCGCGAGAGTGTTCACCACCCGGTCGGCGCCCACCTCCTTGGGGTTGTCGATGGCTAGCTGCACGCCCGTCTTCACCCCCGGCTCGACGATCACGCTGGGCACGTCGCCGTAGTACCGCTTCAGCATCGTCCGCAGGTTGCGCAGCGCGGCGGGCACGGTGGAGCAGGCCGCGACGCCGGTGATCTCCACCGCGTCGCCGGCCAGCAGCCCGCGGAACATCAGGCCGAGCTCGTCGGCGGTCGAGGCGGCGTCGGTCTTGATCCGCCAGTTGTGCACCAGCTTGTCACCGTCGAAGGTGGCCAGCACGGTGTTCGTGTTACCGATGTCAATGCAAAGCAGCACGGATGCCCCTAAGAATCAAAATCAAGACCCCTATTGAACCTTTTTCAACCTGGCATCGGCCTTGGAGGGGTCGGGCCGCGAGCCGGCGCCAGGCCGCCCCGGCCTGGCCACGTTGAAAAAAGTTCATCTTGTACGGGGCGAGCACCGTCACCGCGGGCGCAGGTCCAGTGCGATGTCCAGGATCGGCGACGAGTGCGTCAGCCCGCCCACCGACAGGTAGTCCACACCGGTCGCCGCGTAGGCCGCGGCCGTGGCGAGCGTCAGGTTCCCGGTCGCCTCCAGCTCGGCGGCGCCACCGATCGCGCCGACCACCTCGCTCAGCAGCTCGGGTGTCATGTTGTCGCACAGCAGGAACGTCGCGCCGGCCGCCACCGCCTCCCGGGCCTCGGCCAGCGTGGTCACCTCGACCTGCACCGCCACGTCCGGGAAGGTGGCCCGGACCAGCTGGTACGCCGCGGTGATGCTGCCGGCCGCCAGCTTGTGGTTGTCCTTGATCATGGCGACGTCGTAGAGGCCCATGCGCTTGTTCGTGCCGCCGCCGACGCGGACCGCATACTTCTCCAGCGACCGCAGCCCGGGCGTGGTCTTGCGGGTGTCCAGCACGGTCGCCTTGCTGCCCTCGAGCTGGTCGGCCCACTTCCGGGTGTGCGTGGCGACGCCGGACATCCGGCTGATCAGGTTCAGCGCGGTGCGCTCGGCGGTGAGCAGCGCCCGGGTCGGGCCGGTCACCCTGGCCAGCACGTCGCCGCGTACCACCCGGTCGCCCTCGGCGGCGACCTGGCGGAACTCGGCGTGTCCCTGCGAGGTGACCGCGAAGACCTCGGCGGCGACCGGGAGGCCGGCCACCACGCCGTCGGCGCGGGCCACCAGCTCGGCGGTGTCGACCTGCGCCGCCGGGATGGTTGCCTCGCTGGTCACGTCGCGGGGCGGCTCGCCCAGGTCCTCGGCGAGCGCGGTCAGCACGATCCGCTGAACCTCCGCGAAGTCCAACCCGAAGTCGATCACTGCGGCTCCCCTTGCTTCGCTGCGATGCGGTCGGTCACGCCATCTCCTGGAAGTCCTGAGTCATGCCGCCGTCACGGGAAATGCTGTCGAGCAGGTGCTGTCTCTTATACACATCTC
>KL571282.1:0-8885 GCA_000715855.1 Actinoplanes liguriensis | reverse complement strand
GCGGCTCTGGGCCGAGGCGACCAGCGCGGCGGCGACGGTGAGCAGGTTCGTCGCCTCCCAGGCCGCGGTGTTCGGGGTGGCGCGCGACTCGGCCAGCCGGGACAGCTCCTTGGCCGCGGTGCCGAGCGAGTCGGCCGTGCGCAGCACCCCGGCGCCGCGGGTCATGGTGCGCTGCAGGTCCGGCCGGATCGCGGCGTCGGCGACCCAGGCCGGGGTCATGTTCACCCGGACCGGATCCGCCTGGGGCGGCAGGTCCCGCCCGATGTCGTCGGCGATCCGCTTGGCGAAGACCAGGCCCTCCAGCAGCGAGTTGCTGGCCAGCCGGTTCGCGCCGTGCACGCCGGTGCAGGCCACCTCGCCGCAGGCGTAGAGGCCGGCGATGCTGGTCCGCCCGTGCAGGTCGGTCCGGACGCCGCCGGAGGCGTAGTGCGCGGCCGGGGCGACCGGGATCAGCTCGGTCGCCGGGTCCACGCCGGCCGCCCGGGTGGACGCCATGATCGTCGGGAAGCGGCTCTCCAGGAACTCCTTGCCGAGGTGCCGCGCGTCCAGGTAGACGTGGTCCGCCCCGGTGGCCCGCAGGACCCGGTAGATGCCCTTGGCGACCACGTCGCGCGGGGCCAGCTCGGCCTGCTCGTGCTGGCCGACCATGAAGCGGGTGCCGTTCTCGTCGACCAGGTACGCCCCCTCGCCGCGCAGCGCCTCGGAGATCAGCGGGCGCTGCACCGAGCTCAGGTCGGCGGTGACGAACGACGTCGGGTGGAACTGGACGAACTCGACGTCGGTGACCGCCGCGCCGGCCCGCAGCGCGAGCGCCACGCCGTCGCCGGTGGAGACCGACGGGTTCGTGGTGGACGCGTAGATCTGGCCCATCCCGCCGGTGGCGAGCACGACCGCGCGGGCCAGGATCGCACCGACCCCGTCCTCCGAGCCCTCGCCCAGCACGTGCAGGGTGATCCCGCAGGCCCGGCCGTCGGCGGAGCGCAGCAGGTCCAGCACGAGGGCGTGCTCGACCAGCCGGATCCACGGGTCGCGGCGGACCGCGGCGTGCAGGGCGCGCTGCACCTCGGCGCCGGTCGCGTCGCCGCCGGCGTGCACGATCCGGTCCGCCCGGTGGCCGCCCTCGCGGGTCAGCATCAGCGAGCCGTCCGGGTTGCGGTCGAACTCGGCGCCCCGGCGGATCAGCTCCCGGATCCGCGCCGGGCCCTCCTCGACCAGCACCTTCACGGCCTCCGGGTCGCAGAGCCCGACCCCGGCGATCTCGGTGTCGTAGGCGTGCGCCTGGGGGGTGTCCAGCGGGTCGAGGACCCCGGCGATCCCGCCCTGCGCCCAGCGGGTGGAGCCGTCGTCGATGTTGACCTTGGTGACCACCGTGACGTGCAGGCCGAGCTCGCGCAGGTGCAGCGCGGCGGTCAGCCCGGCGACGCCGGAACCCACCACGACCACATCGGTGGTCTCGTTCCAGCCCGGCTCGGCGGCGGCGAGCCGGCGCGGCAGAGCCGGCAGATCCGCGAGAGGTGACATGTGGTCAGTACACTCCGCTCGCGCGCACCCGTCACGGCGGGGGCACCATCAGTGGTCACCGTTACTTGTACTGGACGGGCAGCGCCTTTGTCCCCTTGCCCTTCAGCGAGGTGGTCAGCTCGGCTCCGTCCAGCCAGAGATAGCAGCGCACGCCACGGTCGCCCTGGGCCCAGACGTCCGCGTTGCCGGGCAGCGAGACCACGCCCGTACGGAATTGCAGGTTCTTGTCGTCAGGCACGCCGGCCCAGGCGGCGACAACCGTCCGGCAGCCGTCGTGGAACTCCTCCCACGCGGCGTCGCCCTTCGGGTACGACGCGTCGGCCGGCGCCTCCCACACCCCGGCGAACTCGGCGTTGTGCTTGTCGGTGCACGACGCCGGCGGCATGGTGTCGATCGCGCCGCTCTTGTCCAGCTTGATCGCATAGCAGGCGAGCGCCAGACCGGAGTCGGTCCCCAGCACACCGCGCAGGCTGCCCTGCCGCTCGACGAGCGCGCCGTTGTCCTCGATCGAGTCGAGCTCGACCACGTCGCAGCGGAACCAGCGGGAGCCACCGGTCCAGGCCGCCGGCGACGGGTGGGTCACGCCGATCCACAGCCGGGCGTGACGCCACGGCCCACCGACGTACGCGCTGGTCTTCTGATCGCAGGTGGCGTAGGCGTCGCGTGCCCCGTCGGAGGTCTCGGCCGGCGGCTGCTCGGCGTCCGCGGCCGTCCCGGTGTACGCCCCGACGAAGACCGTCTCGGTGCGGTGCTGCACCGCGCAGTCGACCTCCTCGTAGGTCGCGCGCGGGCCGGTAGACGCGAAGTTGGCCAGGTGACACGTGTCGGCGAGGGGTTCGAAGCCGGTCGCCGGAGCCATCGCGCCCCAGTTGTTGGTCAGGTCGCCGTCGACGTTGCCGGGGTTGCCGCAGCCGGCCGCGACCAGCAGCAGGACGCCGAGCGTGGCGGCCAGGTCGAAGCCGAGCCAGGGGCCGGAACGGAGGTGCCGGTCGCGGAGGCGGGCGACCTGGTCCCGTACGCGCAAGCCTTGATCTTGAAATCGGGCACGCCAGTGTCGCATGACGGACCCTCCCACACGCCGCCGATGTCCGATTTATCGATCATATGGTGATCGGAGCGGTTCATCGGCGGCGTTCGGGAAAGTCAGCCGGTCAGCGTGCGGAGAGCGTCAGATCCCCGCGGACCAGGTCGTCCGCCATGCCGGCGACCGCCTCGGCCGGATCCGCGCCCAACTCGATCACCCGATTGTCGGCGTCGACGTGCACCACGCGCGGCTGGTAGGAGCGCGCCTCGGCGCTGTCCATCTGCCCGTAGGAGATGAGAATGACCAGGTCACCGGGGTGAACCAGGTGCGCGGCGGCGCCGTTGATGCCGATCACGCCACTGCCCCGCTCGCCCGGGATCACATAGGTCTCCAGGCGCGCGCCGTTGGTCACGTCGACGATCGCCACCTGCTCGCCGGGCAGCAGGTCAGCCGCCTCCATCAGGTCGAGGTCGACGGTCACCGAGCCCACGTAATGCAGGTCGGCCTGCGTCACGGTGGCCCGGTGGATCTTCGACTTCAGCATGGTGCGGAGCATCAGGCTTCCTTCCGGAGAACAATCGGGACGTTGTCGATCAAACGGGTGGTGCCGACCTTGGCGGCCACGAGCAGGCGAGCCGGCCCCTCCACCGGGACCTCGCCCAGGTCAGCGCCGGTCAGTTCCAGATAGTCGAGGCGCACACCCGGCTCCTCCGCCAGGACCTTCCCGGCGGCGGCCAGGATCGCGCCCGGATCGCCGTGCGCCGCGCCCTCACGCAGAGCACGCGACAGCGCCAGAGCCGAGACGCGCTCGTCCGCCGAGAGGAACCGATTGCGACTCGACAAAGCAAGACCATCGATTTCCCGTACGGTCGGAACGCCCACGATCTCCACGCCGAGCTCCAGATCCACGGCCATCCGGCGGATCAACGCCAGCTGCTGGAAATCCTTCTCGCCGAAGAACGCGACATCGGCGCGCGTGAGCCGCAACAGCTTCTCGACCACGGTCAGCATCCCGGAGAAGTGACCCGGCCGGCTCGCCCCCTCCAGAATCGCGCCGAGCGGCCCCGGATTCATCGTGATCGACGGCGCCCCGCCCGGATAGACGTCATCCCGCGAAGGCGCGAAAACCACCGCGGCGCCCTCCGCCTCACACGCCTCCAGATCCCGCTCCAGCGTCCGCGGATACTTCTCGAAGTCCTCGTTCGGACCGAACTGCAACGGATTCACGAAAATCGTCACGACCACGAAAGGAGACCGCTCGCGGGCCACCCGGATCAGTTGCCGGTGCCCCTCGTGCAACGCGCCCATCGTCATCACGACAGCGACCTCGCCGTCGGTGTCCGACAGGGCGGCGGCCAGATCGTCACGGGTATGCACGACCCAGGTCACGCTGTGCTCCCAACCTCGGCTCGGTACAGAACCTCCAACAGGGCCGCGGCATCCTGCGGGCGCAGTCTCCCGGCCGCGAGAGCACGGTCCGCCGTGCGCCGGGCAAGAGCCAGATAGGCCGGTACGGCGTCAGCCGGCAACCGATCGAGATGCTTCGCCACCGTGCCCGCGTCGCCCCGGGACACCGGCCCGGTCAGCGCCGCGTCCCCCATCCGCAACGCATTGTCCAGCGCCGCCGTCAGCAACGGCGTCAACACCCGCGCCGGCTCCCCCACGCCCGCCGCGCGCAGCGAGTCAGCAGCCTCGTTGACGAGCGTGACCAGGTGATTCGCGCCGTGCGCCAGCGCCGCATGGTAGACCGGCCGAGCCTGCTCGGCGATCCACTCCGGCACGCCACCCAGATCCGCGACCAGCCGGGTCGCGAACACCCGGTCCCGGGTCGTCACCCCCCACGCGATCCCCGGCAGGCGGGCCAGATCCGAATCCGCGCCGGTGAACGTCATCGCGGGATGCAGGGCCATGCCGTTCACATCGCCAAAAACGTCCAGCCCGTGAGCGCCAGAAGTGTGAGCAACAACCTGATCCGCCCGCAACGCGCCGGTGCTGTGCAACCCCGCGACCACACCCCGCAACGCGTCATCCGGAACGGCGAGCAGCAGCAGATCGGTCGCGGCACGCGCCACATCGAAGCCCCGGAAACGGCGGCGGCAGCCACCACCCGATGCCCGGCCGCGCTCAACGCCGCACCCAGCACCGCCCCCACCCGCCCGGCGCCGACCACACCGACGGTCAATGTCTCCATGGATCCAGTCCTCACGTTCGGGTACCGGTCGAGCGCCAGTATGCGCTGCCGTAACACGCTGGTGACAACCACGTGTGAACAACCGCACCGCCCAATTCCTCCCCCGTTCGGCCGGCGTCCTGACTCACTGAGCGCCCCCTGCCCACCTGGTTCCCTCCGCGCGTCGCCGTACCCGCCGCATCGCCGTACCCGCCGCATCGCCGTACCCGCCGCTTCGCCGTACCCGCCGCATCGCCGGCTCCCGAGCGGACCTGCCTGTCACCCGCTGAGCGGTTCCGTTCGTCACCCCGCTGAGTGGGCCTGTCTGCCAACTCGCTGAGCGGCCGCTCGCTCGCTGGGCGGACCCATCCCTCGTTCTCACCGGGCGACCCCGCGCGTCACTCAACGAGCGTCTCCACGTCTCACCCACCTCAATGAGAGCCTCTACGTCTCATCCACCCCGCACGTCGCTCGCAGAGCGACCTCGGTTCGTCACTCGTTGACCCCCAGTTGCTCACCCCCGCACCCGCGCCCGTCGATCATTGAGCGACCCGGTCCGGCGCCTCACTCGAATCTCAGGGCCCGCGCCGCACACGCCCGCCGGGCTGTCGAGGTTTTCCACACCAGCGGGTTGTCCACAGGCCGCCAGCACGATCTTGGGAATTCCGCGCACACTGGCCAGTGGAAGTTCCCCCTCGGGTGGGTGGGTCGTGTGGTGGCGGCTTCACGCGCCGTTGACCTGGGCAAACAGGTCCTCAATCGGTCGGATCCATCGATCGGGAGGCCGACACGCGCCCGACAAGCACGCGGCGAGCCGCACGGACGGACGCTGCGGGCACAGCTCTGCGCGGGACGACGCGGGGCCGGCCCGGTACCGCGCGATCTAAGTCCGGGCGCGACCCGGGCGACCCAGCCGCGTGCGGCCCAGCCCGGCGCGGCCCGGTCCGGCCCGGCCTGGTGTAGCGCGGCCCAGCCCGACGCGGCCCGGTCCGGCCCGGCCTGGTGCAGCGCGGCCCGGCCCGGCCCGGCGCGGCCCGGCGCGACGTGGCCCGGCGCAGCGCGGCCCGGCGCGACGTGGCGCAGGACCGCACGACGCGATCCAGCACGGCCCAGGCACGGCACGACGCGGCCCGGCACGGCGTGGTCCAGCCTGACGCGGCGCAAGCACGACCGAGCCCGGCGCGGCCCGGCCCCGCGCAACACGGCGTGGTCCAGCGCGGCGCGGCGCCGACTTGGCCGACAGCAGCGCGGGGACGTGGCCGCATCCTGGGACGTCCGGTGGCGCGGACGGGTGCTGCGGGGCGGGTGATCAGGTGGCCTGCGGCGGGCGGCGAGCTCTACGGCGGGGCGTGCGGGGGTGCTGTTGGGGTGGGAGTGCCTAGGCTGGCGTTGTGGTGGGGATCGGGTGGCGGCTGGCCATGCAGTCGGCTCTGTACGGGGCTGACGGCTTCTTCGTCCGCCCGGCCAGCGGCCCCGGGGATCATTTCCGGACGAGCGTGCACGCGTCGCCGCTGTTTGCCGGGGCGTTGGCTCGGGTGGTTGAGCGGGTGGATCAGGCGCTCGGGCGGCCGGAGCGGTTCGACCTGGTGGATGTGGGGGCCGGCCGTGGGGAGTTGCTCACCGCGCTCTGCCTGATGCTGCCCGGGGACCTCGGCGCGCGGGTGCGGCCGGTGGCAGTGGAGGCGGCGCCGCGGCCGGACGGGCTGGACGTGCGAATCCGGTGGCTGCGGGACCTGCCGGAGGACGTGACCGGGCTGCTGATCGCCACCGAATGGCTGGACAATGTGGCGCTCGACGTGGTGGAGACCGACGCGGACGGGCGGCTGCGGAAAGTCCTGGTGGACCGGCATACCGGGGTGGAGACGCTCGGTGGCCCGGCCGATCCGGCGGAGGTTTTCTGGGCGGCCCGGTGGTGGCCCGGCGCCGGCCGGGTGGAGGTCGGGGCGACCCGGGACGCGGCCTGGGCGGACGCGGTCGATCGGGTGCGGCGTGGGGCGGCGCTCAGCATCGACTACGGGCACTTCCGGGACGAGCGGCCGCCGATGGGGACGCTGACCGGGTTCCGGGAGGGGCGGCAGGTGTCGCCGATCCCGGACGGGAGCTGTGACGTGACCGCGCACGTGGCGGTGGACTCGGTGGCGCTCGCTACCGGGGTGCCGGGCGAGGCGGTTCGCCAGCGGGAGGCTCTGCGGTCGCTCGGGGTCACCGGGGCCCGGCCGTCGCTCGCGCTGGCCGGCAGTGATCCGGCGGCCTACCTGCGGGCGCTGTCTGGGGCGGGCGAGGCTGCCGAGCTGACGTCCGCGACCGGGCTCGGGGCGCACTGGTGGCTCTGGCATCCGATCGGCATCGATCTTTCACTCCGGTGAGGGCGCTGTCCCGTGAGGGACACCCTCCGGGGCGGCCGGAGGCTTGGGGAAAGGGCTGCTGTCGCCGTACGGGAAATGGGGTTGGGAAAGTCGCCCCGGGCCCGTGGAGCGTCGGCGTGGGACGATGCCCCGGTGACGGATGCTCTGCGGGAGATGACGGTCGGGACCGGCGCCGGGCTCGAGACGGCGGACATGGTGCTCAACATCGGGCCGCAGCATCCGTCGACGCATGGTGTGCTGCGGCTGAAGCTGACGCTGGACGGCGAGCGGGTCGTCACGTGCGAGCCGATCGTGGGCTACATGCATCGCGGCGCGGAGAAGCTGTTCGAGGTGCGGGACTACCGGCAGATCATCATGCTGGCGAACCGGCACGACTGGCTGTCCGCGTTCTCGAACGAGCTGGGTGTGGTGCTCGCGGTCGAGCGGCTGATGGGCATCGAGGTGCCGGAGCGGGCGGTCTGGCTGCGGATGGCGCTCGCCGAGCTCAACCGGGTGCTGAACCACCTGATGTTCCTCGGCTCCTATCCGCTGGAGATCGGCGCGATCACGCCGATGTTCTACGCGTTCCGGGAACGGGAAACGCTGCAGACCGTCATGGAGGAAGTTTCCGGCGGCCGCATCCACTACATGTTCAACCGGGTCGGCGGGCTGAAGGAGGAGGTCCCGGCCGGGTGGACGAAACGGGCGCGGCAGGCCGTCGCGGCGGTCCGGCGGCGGATGCCCGACCTGGACCACATCATTCACAAGAACGACATCTTCCTGGCGCGGACGGTCGGCGTCGGTGTCCTGCCGGCGGCTGACGCCGCGGCCTACGGGGCTTCCGGGCCGGTCGCCCGTGCGAGCGGTCTGGATTTCGACGTACGTCGAGACGAACCTTATTTGGCGTACGACGAACTGGACGTGCCCGTGGTGACGCGGACAGCCGGCGACTGCCACGCCCGTTTCGCGGTGCTGCTCGAGCAGGTCTACGTGTCACTCGACCTGGTCGACCAGTGCCTGGACCGGGTGGAACGGATCGGCGGGCCGGTGAACGTGCGCCTGCCCAAGGTCGTCAAGGCGCCCGAGGGGCACACGTACGCGTGGACCGAGAACCCGCTCGGGGTGAACGGGTACTACCTGGTCTCGCGCGGCGACAAGACGCCCTGGCGGCTCAAGTTGCGAACCGCCTCCTACGCGAACGTGCAGGCGCTGGCGACACTCATCCCCGGCTGCCTGGTGCCGGATCTGATCGCGATCCTCGGGTCGATGTTCTTCGTGGTCGGAGACATCGACAAGTAGGTCACCAGTTGCCCTGGGCGTCACCGCGGTAGCCGGGCATGTTGGCGAAATCCGCCAGCGAGCCGACGTTCGTGTCGTTGGCGGACGGGCGGTGGCGGCGGGCCTTGTAATCGCCGGAGTCGCCGTCGATCTGGTCGAAGCCGTCCTGGTCGGGGCCGTAGCCGTTCTCCGGGCCGTAACCGTTGTCGGGACCGTAACCCTCGTCCGGGCCGTAACCGGCGCCGGGGCCGTTGAAGCCGGGGTCGAAGCCTTCACCGGGGACGCCGGGGCCGTTCGCCGGGCCGCCGTAGCCGGGACCGTAGTCATCCGCGGCGTAGCCGCCGGCGGCGCCGAAATCGCCGTTCGGGGCGTCGGGGCGGCCGTAGGTGGCGCCGGCCGGGCGGACCGGGGCGCCGGCCGGGCGGACCGCGGCGGCGCTCGGGCGGACCGGGGCGGCGCCCCGCTGGCCGGGCACGGCGGGTGGGCCTCCGGCGCCGTAGACACCGGGACCGGGCGCCCCGCCACCCGGGCCGGGCATCCCGCCACC
>KL571281.1:42212-44431 GCA_000715855.1 Actinoplanes liguriensis | reverse complement strand
GATGTGTATAAGAGACAGGTCTCCGCGATGCCCGTCTCGAGTCGGCCGGTCTCCGCGCAGCCTTCGGGGGCGTCGACGGCCCGGCCCGTCTCCGCGCAGCCGATCGCGGCTCGCCCGGCTTCCGCGCCGCCCGCGACCCCAGCCGCGTCCCCGGCCCAGGCTGCGGTTCCGGCCCAGGCTTCGGGTCCGGGTTCGGCCCGGGCTTCGGGCTCGGGTTCGGCTGAGGCGATCCATGTGGAGATGCAGCACAGCTGGTTCGAGGCGGAGGCGCCGGACATGCCGGATCTGCGCGGTATGCCGACCGCCGGCTACGCGCCCGCCCCGGTTGCCATCTCACCGGCGCCCGGCCCGTCCATCGCGAAGGGCGGGAACGCCCAGGTCCCCAAACCGCGGGCCGCCGCCGAGGACCGCTGGCGCACCGCCGCCGACGAGGGCTGGCAACTCGCGCTGGACGCCGCCGCTCCCAAGGACGCCGGCATCACCACCACCGGTCTGCCGAAACGGATCCCGCAGGCGCAACTCGTACCCGGTGGGGTGCAGGAGACACCTCGCGCTCAGAATCGTCGCAGCCCCGATGACGTCCGTGGACTCCTGTCCGCGTACACCCGTGGGGTTCAGCGAGGGCGGACGGACGGCGTCGCCGAATCCGCCGCCGTGGCACCACAGGCTCCTAAGGAGAACGAACAGTGACCAGGCCTCCCACCATGCACGACATGGGCTGGCTGCTCAACAACTTCGCCGACAGCATCGCGGGCATCGCGCACGTGGTCGCGGTCTCCGCGGACGGGTTGTTGCTGGCATCCTCGCGGGATCTGCCGACCGACCGGGCCGAACAACTGGCCGCGATCACATCCGGCGTGGTCAGTCTGACCGACGGCGCGTCCCGGATGTTCACTGCCGGAAAGGTGCAGCAGACCATCATCGAAATGGATAGCGGCTATCTTTTCCTCATGTCCATCAGCGACGGTTCGTCGATGGCCGTGCTGGCGGCGCGCAGCTGCGACGTCGGCCAGGTCGGCTACGAGATGGCCCTGCTGGTGGAGCGCGTCGGCGCGGCATTGTCGCCGGCGACCCGCGAGGCCGTCAGCCACTAGGCGCCGGGGTCGGATGGAGACCCCGGCGGAGATGAGGTGACCGCGACATGACAGAGCCGCATGATCCCCGGGGCAACCTGGTGCGGCCTTACGCGGTGACCCGCGGCCGGACCGAGCCGATCCGGGACATCCCGATCGAAGCGGTCCTGGTCGCCAGTTCGGCGGCCGTTCAGGAAGCGCGTTTCGCCGGACACGACAAATACCGCATCGCCGTCCTGTGTGAGCCGAAAGCCCAGTCACTCGCCGAGCTCGCGGCGCTCACCCGGTTGCCTCTCGGGGTGGCCCGGGTCCTCGTCGCCGACATGGTCGCCGATGGTTTGCTTTCGCTGCACAGTGCCGCTCCCCGCAAGGGTTTCTCGGAGCGGATGGATCTGCTGGGAAGGGTTTTGAGTGGACTTCGCAAGCTCTGAGCGGACGGGCGCCCCTCCTTCGGAGATTACCTCCGCGAAGATCGTCATCGCTGGTGGTTTCGGCGTCGGCAAGACGACGCTGGTCGGCGCCGTCTCCGAGATCGAGCCGCTGACCACGGAGGCCGTGATGACCGCGGCCGGCGCCGGCATCGACGACGCTTCGAAGGTGCCGGAGAAGGGCACCACCACGGTAGCGATGGACTTCGGCCGTATCACGATGGCCGACGACCTGATCCTCTACCTGTTCGGCACGCCTGGTCAGACCCGGTTCTGGTTCATGTGGGACGAGCTCATCCGCGGTGCGGTCGGCGCCGCGGTGATGGTCGACACCCGCCGCCTGACCGACGCTTTCGCGCCGTTGGACTACTTCGAGAACCGGCATCTGCCCTATCTCGTCGCGGTCAACTGCTTCGACGGCGCGCCACGCTACGAGCCGGAGGAGGTCCGGGAGGCGCTCGCCATCCCGGCCCGCGTCCCGCTGGTCATGTGCGACGCCCGACACCGCGATTCGGTCAAGGCTGTTCTGATCGGAGTCGTCGAGCACGCCATGGCGACCCTCGTCACCGAGCATGAGCAGGGCGTCGTCGTCGGCTGACGACAGTCATCGGCCCGCGCTGGCCTGATCGCTTCCGGTCAGGTGGCGCGGGCCGCTGCCATTAACCCCAAAGATCGAATTCATCATTTCCCACGTCCGCTGTGGTCCGGGCCGCCGCTC
>KL571281.1:32992-41908 GCA_000715855.1 Actinoplanes liguriensis | reverse complement strand
CGACCTCCGTGGCGGGTCAAGCTCACCCCAAACCCCTCTTCCGCAGTTATCCACAGCCTGTCCACACCCTGACCGGCTGGTCCTCACTGTGGTTATCCGGGGTGCATAACCACCGTGAGCACCAGCCGAAGCCCCGTCCTGCGGCATGCCTCAGCTCGCGCTGCCCGGCCGGCGCTCACGGCTGTATTCGGGCTCTTTTACGACCGTGAGTGCCAGCCGAGCAGCGCGAGGCGCGAGGCGTCCTGCGCCGCGTCGGCTCCGCGCGGGGCCGGCATCGCTTAGCTTGCTGTACGCGTCGGCTCCGCGCGGGGCGGGCATCACTTTCGCTTGGTGTGCGTGTCGGGCCGGCCGCCGGTGCGGGGTGGGTCCGGTCTCTGTCAGGCGGGGATGCGGTAGCCGCGCTTGACGACGGTCTGGACGATTCCGGGGATGGCCAGGCCGGCTCGGAGGCGGGCAACCGCCATCTCGACCGCGTGCTCGTCGGCGTTGCGGGGGAGGGCCTGCAGGAGCGAGGCCCGGGACAGGACCCGGCCCGGCGGGGTGGCGAGGGCGCGCAGGACGGCCATCGGGCCGGGGGCGAGTGGTCGGAGCTCGCCGTCCACCACCGCGGCGTGGCCCCGCAGGGTGATCGCGTGGCCGTTGACCTGCAGATTTATCGCGCGCTTGGGGAGTTCGTCGACCAGGGTGCGGACCAGTGAGCTGAGCCGGGCCCGGCTGGGGGTGGAGACCGGGATGTCCAGCCGGCGCAGCGGGGCTGCGGTGACCGGGCCGACGGCGGCGGCCAGGACGTCGCCGCGGAGGGCGTCGATCAGGGCGTCGGAGGCCGGGCCGGCGGCTCGGAGCAGGGACTGGACGGCGGGCGCGGAGGTGAACGTCACGGCGTCGACGAGCTTGCCGGCGATCAGGTCGACCAGACGGTGCAGCGGGGCCGGGTCGGTGGGCGGCGCCCAGCGGTAGACCGGGACCTCGATCACGTGTGCGCCGGCCGCTTCCAGGGCTTCGGTGTACTCCGGCTGGCTCTCGCCGTGCAACTGCATGGCCACGGTGAGGCCGGCGACGCCGCGGGCGGTCAGGTGCTCGACCACTTCCTCATAGCTCTCGCCGTCCGGCGCCCACTGCTCCTGGAAGCCGGCGGTGCGGACCGCGGCGCGCGCCTTCGGGCCGCGGGCGACCAGGTAGGCGCGGTTCAGCACGGCCTGCAGCGGCTCGGCGAGGCCCCAGCCCTCGGCGGCGTCCAGCCAGCCGCGCATACCGATACCGGTGTTGACCAGCACGATGTCGGGCGGATCGTCGAGGCAGGCGCGGGTCGCGGCGCGCAGCTCGGCGTCGTCGGCGATCGGCACTATGCGCAGCGCGGGAGCCAGGACGATGCGGGCGCCGCGGCTCTCCAGCAGGGCGGCGAGCTCGTCACGACGGCGGTCGGAGGTGACGCCGACGGTGTATCCGGTGAGGGCGGCGGCGGGCTCGGCCAGCGCGGCCGCGGTCAGCACCGGCCGGCGGGCGCCGGGGGTCCGGTCCGTCATGCGGCGGAACTCCCGGTGAGGAAGGTGAGGAAGGTGAGGTCGAGAAGTCGCGGCGTGGCCGGGCGGTCCACCGAAGGGCACGCTCGAGAACCGTCGTCCTCAGCGTCGACCCGCTCCCATGTCACGCTTACGGTCCTCGCCATGCCTCCGTCCGGGGCACGCCGCGACTTCTCTTCGCCACTCCGGCAAGCCGGGGTGACGAACACCGTCAGGTCCGTCCTCAACCCTGACGGTGGTCTCTCCATGGTGCGCCCGAACAGGCCGGCTCGGCCAATGCCGGGCCGCCTCGTCCGGAGTTCCGCACCGTTGGGCATGCCGGGAAGCCTGCCGGTGGGGAATTTCGGCCAAGCGTCCCATTTGTTTCGAGCCTGCTAAGAGGCATCGAGGTTCCGATGGCGAACCCGCGGTCGGGCGAGTCCTGACACCGAGTATGCTGGATACCGTTTGAGGTCCCGCCTCGGGCATTCACCCAGGGGCAGCCTGTTTTGACCACGCGCCGCGCGGCCGGGTATTGTTGCCTGCTGTTGTGCGATAGCTGGCGAGCGCTCCCCCTGGGGTGTGCTTGATAGCCGTGTCGACGTCGAGTTCGACGCGGCCAGCGCGCGCCCCCAGACCGACGACGAGACAAGGTAATTCTGTGCGTACGTACAGCCCGAAGCCGGGTGAGATCGAGCGTCAGTGGCACATTATCGACGCTTCTGACGTCGTTCTGGGCCGCCTGGCTACCCACACCGCGACTCTCCTCCGCGGCAAGCACAAGCCGACGTTCGCCCCGCACGTTGACACCGGCGACTTCGTGGTGATCATCAACGCGGGCAAGGTTGCGCTGACCGGCAACAAGCGGCAGACCAAGATCGCCTACCGGCACTCCGGCTACCCGGGTGGCCTGAAGCAGGTCCGCTACGAGGACCTGCTGAACTCTCGCCCCGAGAAGGCGATCGAGCTGGCCGTCAAGGGCATGCTCCCGCACAACAAGCTGGCCGCCCAGGTCCTGAAGAAGCTGAAGGTCTACCCGGGCGCCGAGCACCCGCACGCCGCTCAGCAGCCGCAGCCGTTCGAAATCAAGCAGATCGCGCAGTGAGCGCGGGAGAAGGCAGCAGCATGACCGACATCATCGAGCCCGAGGCCGTCGAGACCGAGGCTGTCGTCGAGACCGTCGAGGAGCCCGCTGAGACGGTCGTCGTGGTCGAGGAGCCCGCAGCGGCCCCGGTTCGCGCCCCGCGCCCCGGTGGTCGTCCGATCCAGACCGTTGGCCGCCGCAAGGAGGCCATCGTCCGGGTGCGTCTCGTCCCCGGCACCGGCAAGATCACCTGCAACGGCCGTGACCTCGAGGAGTACTTCCCGAGCAAGGTCCACCAGCAGCTGATCCGCGAGCCGCTGGGCACCGTCGAGCGTGCCGAGCAGTTCGACGTCTTCGCGAACCTGCGTGGCGGCGGCATCACCGGCCAGGCCGGCGCGCTGCGTCTCGCGATCTCGCGGGCCCTGATCACCAACGAGCCCGACGACCGCCCGGCTCTGAAGAAGGCCGGCTTCCTGACCCGTGACGCCCGGGTCAAGGAGAGCAAGAAGTACGGTCTCAAGAAGGCCCGTAAGGCTCCGCAGTACTCGAAGCGCTGATTTTCCTACGACGGCCGAGTGTGCTTCCCGATTAAGTCGGGGAGTGTGCTCGGCCGTTGTGGTTTTTGCCTGACCTGTGGTTACTGTGCGACGCCTTTGCTTTGTGTGACACCCCCCTCCCCCCAACTAGCCGTTCCGGTACTCCTGCCCTGACCAGTTGTTGCTGCACGCTTGAGGGCACGTGTTACCGGCGAAAGGAAGCCGCCATGGGGCGACTCTTCGGCACCGACGGCGTTCGCGGTCTCGCGAACGGCGAACTGCTCACCCCGGAACTGGCCCTCGCGGTCGCTGTCGCGGCCGCGCGGGTTCTGGTCGAGACCGACAGCAGCCACCAGCCGCTCGCGATCGTGGGGCGTGACCCGTGTATAAGAGACAGGGCCAACGTGGTCCGGGTCGGCGTGCTGCCGACGCCGGCGGTCGCGTACCTGGTGGGGCAGACCGGCGCCGATCTGGGTGTGATGCTCTCGGCGTCGCACAACCCCATGCCGGACAACGGCATCAAGCTCTTCGCCGCCGGTGGCCAGAAGCTGCCGGACGAGCTCGAGGCGCGGATCGAGAAGGCGATCGAGGACGGGCACGGCCTGGTCGGGCGGCCCACCGGCGCCGCGATCGGCCGCGTGCACGACCTGCTGGACGGCGCCGAGCACTACATCAAGCACCTGATCGAGTCGCTCCCGCACCCGCTCGAGGGCATCAAGGTCGTGGTGGACTGCGCGAACGGCGCGGCCAGCGAGGTCGGCCCGGTGGCGTACCGGGAGGCCGGCGCCGAGGTGATCGCGATCCACGCCTCGCCGGACGGTTTGAACATCAACGAGGAGTGCGGCTCCACGCACCTCGACAAGGTCCGCGAGGCGGTGCTGGAGCACGGCGCCGACCTGGGCCTGGCGCACGACGGCGACGCCGACCGCTGCCTGGCCGTGACCGCCTCCGGCGAGGAGGTGGACGGCGACCAGATCATGGCGATCCTGGCGCTGGCCATGCGCGACGCCGGCACGCTGACCGACGACACCCTGGTCGCGACCGTGATGAGCAACCTGGGCCTGCGGATCGCGATGAAGCAGTCCGGCGTCAAGCTGGTCGAGACCAAGGTCGGCGACCGGTACGTGCTGGAGCACCTGCAGGGCAACGGCCTGGCCCTGGGCGGGGAGCAGAGCGGTCACATCGTCATGCCGGCGTTCGCCACCACCGGCGACGGCGTGCTGACCGGCCTGCACCTGATGGCCCAGCTCGCGGCGAGCGGCAAGTCGCTGGCCGACCTGGCCTCCGTCGTGCACAAGCTGCCGCAGAAGCTGATCAACGTGAAGGTCGGTGACCGGGAGGCCGGCGCCGCCGCCCCGACCGTTCAGGCCGCGGTCGCGCTGGCCGAGGCCGAGCTGGGCGAGACCGGCCGGGTGCTGCTGCGTCCGTCCGGCACCGAGCTGCTGGTCCGCGTGATGGTCGAGGCGGCCACCGAGGAGCAGGCGAACACGATCGCCACGCGGATCGCCGACGAGGTGCGGTCGGCCAGCCCGGTCGTCTAGTACGCCTTGAGGCGGTCGGCCGCCTGGTCGATCACCTCGGGGCGTTTGCAGAAGGCGAAGCGGATGAGGTGCCGTCCCGCGTCCTGATGGTCGTAGAAGACCTGGGTCGGGACGGCCACCACGCCGACCCGGCCGGGCAGCTCCCGGCAGAACTCGATGCCGTCGGTCCCGCCCAGCGGCCGGATGTCGGCGGTCACGAAGTACGTCCCGTGGGACGGGAACACCTCGAACCCGGCCGCGGTCAGGCCGGCCGTCAACCGGTCGCGGTTCGCCCTCAGCCCGGCGTTGAACCCGGCGAAGTACGCGTCGGGGAGCCCGAGCGCGACCGCCACGGCCGGCTGCAGCGGTGACGCGTTCACGAACGTCAGGAACTGCTTGACCCGCTGCACCGCGGAGACCAGTCGCGCGGGTCCGGTGGCCCAGCCGACCTTCCACCCCGTACAGGAGAAGGTCTTGCCCGCCGACGAGATGCGCAACGTGCGTTCACGCATCCCGGGCAGGGTGGCGAGCGGGATGTGCACGCCGTCGAAGACCAGGTGCTCGTAGACCTCATCGGTCACGGCATACGTGTCGTACTCCCCGCAGAGCCCGGCGATCAGCGCCAGCTCCTCGCCCGTGAAGACCTTCCCGGTCGGGTTGTGCGGGGTGTTGAGCAGCACCAGCCGCGTGCGCGGCCCGAACGCCGCCCGCAGCTCCGCCTCGTCGAACTCGTACCGCCCACCCACCGCGGGCCGCAGCGTCACCGGGCGCCGGACCGCCCCGGCCAGGGTGATCGAGGCCGCGTACGAGTCGTAGTACGGCTCGAAGCAGACCACCTCGTCGCCCGGCTCGCAGAGCGCCAGGATCGCCGCCGCGACCGCCTCGGTGGCGCCGGCGGTGACCACGACCTCGGTGTCCGGATCCCGGGTCAGGCTCCAGAACCGCTGCTCGTGGTCGGCGATGGCGTGCCGCAGCGCGGGGATGCCGGGCAGCGGAGGGTACTGATTGGCGCCGCTCGCCAGCGCCTGCGTGGCCGCGGCCAGCATCTCCGGTGGGCCGTCGGTGTCCGGGAAGCCCTGACCGAGGTTGATCGCTCCGGTGCGGAGGGCCAGCGCGGACATCTCGGAGAAGATCGTCGTGCCGAACGGGCGCATCCGCTCGACAAGCGGGTCAACGGTCACCGTGCTCCTCAGTTGAACGTCACCTTGTTGCAGGTGGCGGTGGCGCCCACACCCGACGCGGTGTGCTCGGACACCGTCTTGCCGTCGATCGTGGCCTTGCAGGAGATGCTGCCGTCCTGCAGCGAGGTGCGCAAAGCCGACACGGAGACGAACGACAGGCCCTCCATGCTCACCGACAGCTTCCACGGGAGCTTGACGTCGGTCACCGTTTTCGGCAGGCCGCCCAGCTTTTCGGTGTAGATGACGGTCGCCGGACCGTCGCCGCTCACCTCGTACTTCACGGTGATTTTCGCGCCGTCGCCGAGGCCCGGCACATTCGGCAGCTCGCTCGGCAGGACGGTGGGGACGTTCGTCGGCAGGGCCGTCGGAAGCTGCTGTGTCGCCTCCTTGGCCTTGTCGCTCGCCCGCCGGAAGAGCAGCACGCCGGTGGTCACCACCCCGCCGCAGAGCAGCAGCGAGACGGCCAGGATCAGGGCGATCAGCGGGATGTTGCTGCGGCGTGGCGCGGGCGGCGGCGGTCCATAGGGACTTTGTTGCGGATAACCAGGCGGTGCATAGCCGACCGGCGGAAACTCGGAGGTGGGCGGATAGTCCCGCGACGGGTCCCCCTGGTAGCTCATCTCGTCCCTCCGGGTTCAGCCCCTGATGAGGCCCGTGACGACGGTACGCCACCGGAGCGAGCGCCCACTATCCGGTCTATGTTTCCGATCACGTACCATGCTCGTAAGAGTGCTTCTTGCGCATGACGTTTGCGCGAAAGTCGGCTACGCTGCCCGGCATGTGTGGGATCGTTGGTTACGTAGGCAATCGCCCGGCATTGAGCATCGTTCTCGATGGACTCCGCCGGCTGGAGTACCGCGGATATGACTCCGCCGGGGTCGCCGTCATCGACGGTGGCGTGGTGCGCATCGAGAAGCGGGCCGGCAAGCTCGCGAACCTGGAGAAGGCGCTGGTCGAGCGCTCCCCGGACGGCATCGCCGCCGGGCGGACGGCCATCGGGCACACGCGGTGGGCGACCCACGGCGGGCCGACCGACCGCAACGCCCACCCGCATCTCTCCGACGACGGCCGGGTCGCCGTCATCCACAACGGCATCATCGAGAACTTCTCCCGGCTGCGCGCCGAGCTCGAGGCCGGTGGCGTCGAGTTCCGCAGCGACACCGACACCGAGTGCGCGGCGCATCTGCTCGCCGCCGAGATGCGCGCGCTGCGTGCGGCCGGCGCGGAGGACGGCCCCGCGCTGCTCGCCGAGGGGATGCGACGCGTCGTGCGCCGGCTGGAGGGCGCGTTCACGCTGCTCGCGATCGACGTCGAGGTGCCCGACGCGGTCGTCGCGGCCCGGCGCAACTCGCCGCTGGTCGTCGGCCGCGGCGAGGGAGAGTTCTTCCTCGCCAGTGACGTGTCGGCGTTCATCGAGCACACCCGCGAGGCGGTCGAGCTCGGGCAGGACCAGGTCGTCCTGATCACCCCGGCCGGCATCGAGATCACCGACTTCGACGGCAACCCGGCCGCCGGCCAGGAATACCACGTCAACTGGGACCTGTCCGCCGCGGAGAAGGGCGGCTACGAGTACTTCATGCTCAAGGAGATCGCCGACCAGCCGCAGGCCATCGCCGACACGCTGCTCGGGCGCCTGAGCGAGCGCGGCGAGATCATCCTGGACGAAGTCCGGCTCACCGACCAGGACCTGCGGGACGTGGACAAGGTGTTCATCGTGGCCTGCGGGACGTCCTTCCATGCCGGCATGGTCGCGAAATACGCCATCGAGCACTGGGTGCGCATCCCCTGCGAGGTGGAGCTGGTCAGCGAGTTCCGGTACCGCGACCCGATCCTGGACCGCTCGACCCTGGTCATCGTGATCAGCCAGTCCGGCGAGACGATGGACACCCTGATGGCGCTGCGGCACGCCAAGGAGCAGAAGGCCCGGGTTCTCGCCATCTGCAACTCCAACGGCTCGACCATCCCGCGCGAGTCGGACGCCGTGCTCTACACCCACGGCGGGCCGGAGATCGCTGTCGCGTCGACCAAGGCGTTCCTCACCCAGCTGGTCGCCTGTTACCTGATCGGCCTGCACCTGGCCCAGATCCGCGGCGTGATGTACGCCGACGAGGTCGCCGCGGTGGTCGAGAAGCTGCAGGCCACGCCGGACAGCCTGCGCACCCTGCTGAGCCGGATGGAGGACGTCCGGACCCTGGGCCGCGACCTGCGGACCGCCTCGACGGTGCTGTTCATCGGGCGGCACGTCGGCTTCCCGGTGGCCCTCGAAGGCGCGCTCAAGCTCAAGGAGCTCGCCTACATGCACGCCGAGGGCTTCGCCGCCGGCGAACTCAAGCACGGTCCGATCTCGCTGATCGACGAGGGCACCGCGGTGGTCTGCGTGGTGCCCTCGCCGGCCGGCCGCGGTGTGATCCGGGACAAGGTCGTCTCCAACATCCAGGAGGTCCGCGCCCGTGGCGCCCGGACCATCGTGATCGCCGAGGAGGGTGACGAGGGCGTCGCCGCCTTCGCCGACCACCTGATCATGGTGCCGCCGACGCCGACCCTGCTCGCGCCGCTGATGACGACGGTGCCGCTGCAGATCCTGGCCTGCGAGATCGCCGCCGCCCGCGGCAACGACGTGGACCAGCCCCGCAACCTGGCGAAGTCGGTCACCGTCGAGTGACCCACGCGGCCGCCTGAAGCCGGCCCTCATGGCGTCCCGCCCAGCGTGATCCGGGCGAGGGCGTCGAGGGCCGGCTTGCCGGTGTCCCAGTAACCCAGATGGCCGGCGGCCGGCTGGGTGCTGAAGACCCGCGCGCCGAACTCGGCATCGCTCGGGTTGTGCCCGAACCACAGCTCGTCCGCGGGCCCGGAGACCGGCAGCCCCGGCAGCACGGCATGCCGGGCGGCCGTGCCGGGGGAGACCGCCGCGTACTGGATCGGGTCGCTGATCGACGTCGAGGCGAAGACATGGTCGGCCGGCACCGTCAGCTGCGACACCGAGTCGACGCCGGCCCCGGGTGAGCCGACGAGGACCACCCGGTCCGCGTCCAGCGGGCCGGTCGCGGCCTTGCCCACCACCAGCGACCCGTAGCTGTGCCCGAGCACGGTCTGCTG
>KL571281.1:32252-32750 GCA_000715855.1 Actinoplanes liguriensis | reverse complement strand
GCCCCTCCTGGAACCGCCGCAGCCCGGTCGCGCCCTCCTCGGCCTGCCGCGCCGACCAGGCCTCGTGCAGGAAATCCGGCGCGTCGTAGCCCAGCCACAGCACCGAGCTGGTCGCCGCGGCCGGCCCCAGCTCGGTGGCCCGGGTCGCGACCCGCTCGGCCCGGACCAGCTCGTGATCGAGGGAGGCCAGGTCGGCGGTCATCCCCGGGACATGGGTCAGCACGTTCGCCGCGCGGTCCGGGTCACCGAAGGCGACCACCGCCCGGCCGTCGCCGGAGACGTCCAGACCCAGCAGGTACGCCCGGGGACCGCTCCCGTCCTCCAACCGCCCGGCCAGCCGGTCCAGCCCGCGCAACGCGGCCGGATCCGCGCCGGTGCGCAGCAGGTGGTCGCGCTGGTCGGCGAGGAGCAGCCGGTTGGCCAGATCCCGGTCGGCGGCCGGCACCCCGTCCAGCCCGGCGACCGAGCCCGGCTCGTGCCGAGGCTGTCTCTTATACA
>KL571281.1:31713-32073 GCA_000715855.1 Actinoplanes liguriensis | reverse complement strand
TGTATAAGAGACAGAGGACAACCCGTCCCACCACTGCCGGACCTGGGCCGGGGTGGCCGTGCAGTCCGGCCGGCTCGGACCGGACGGCGCGACCGGGACCATCGCGAGCTCGGTCAGGCGGGCCGTGGCGCTCTCGTCGGCGGACGCGGCCACCCGGAGAGCGTCGGCCAGGTCGGGCTGGTCCAGGGTGGGCCCGGCGGCGCCGGCCACGGCCCGCGCGCGGTCGAGCAGCGCACGGGCCCGGGACAGGGCCGCGGCGAACTCGCACAGCACCTGATCGGCCCGCCAGCAGAGCAGCCGGAACAGCACCAGACGGCGCCGGAACGCGCTCAGCCGGGCGACTGTCTCTTATACACATCT
>KL571281.1:31073-31502 GCA_000715855.1 Actinoplanes liguriensis | reverse complement strand
CGCCGGACCAGGCCGCCCGCAGCCGCTCGGTCAGGGGACCGAACTCGGCGCAGAGCACGCCGGCCAGCGCGGCCCAGCGGCGCCAGGCGAGCGCGGCGGCGGACCACCGGACCGGGTCGGTGGTGCGCAGACGGTCATAGGTCACGACGCTCATCGCGCTCCCCGGAGACGAGTGGCCGCACGGGCGTCGGCATCGCCGTACGACGAAATCGTGGTCTTGATCTGTGCGGCGGTGTCCGCGAGGCCGGCCGCGAGGTCGCGCAGGGCACGCTCGGCGGCGTCGGTGGCCGAGGCGGTGGCGTCGACGGCCGCCCAGCGCGGGCCGGACACCGGTGACGGGGCCGAGGACGCCGCCTCCCGGACCCGGGACGCCGTCCCGTCGACCGCGGAGGCGGCGTCCTGCAGATCTGTCTCTTATACACATCTCTG
>KL571281.1:29113-30849 GCA_000715855.1 Actinoplanes liguriensis | reverse complement strand
CCTGTGGACAACCCCCGCGGCTTCGTCCACAGCCGCGGGTAGGCCGTTATGGTGTCCGTTGTGATCGTGTCTGTCGGCATCGACGTCGTCCTCGTGGACCGGTTCGCCCAAGCGCTGGAGCGGACCCCGCTGCTCACCGACCGGCTGTTCACCGAGGAGGAACGGCTGACCGGTTCGGGGAATCCGCGCTCGCCGGAGTCGCTGGCCGCCCGGTTCGCCGCGAAGGAGGCGGTGGCCAAGGCCCTCGGGGCGCCGGCCGGTCTCCGCTGGCACGACTGCGAGATCGTCACCGACCCGGACGGGCGCCCCTGGTTGACCGTTTCGGGTACGGTCGCCGCCGCCGCGTCCGAGCGCGGCATCAATCGATGGCACCTGTCGCTGTCCCACGACGGCGGCATCGCGTCCGCGATGGTCGTCGCGGAAGCCTAGGAGGACAGCATGCGGCAGGCATGGCGGGTCGCGGACGTACGCGCGGCGGAGAAGACGCTGATGGCGACGCTGCCGGAGGGCACGCTGATGCGGCGCGCCGCGGCCGGCCTGGCCCGGCGTTGCGCGCTGCTGCTGGAGCCGACCGGCGGTGTCTACGGCGCCCGGGTCCTGCTGCTGGTCGGTAGCGGGGACAACGGCGGTGACGCGCTCTTCGCCGGGGCCGCGCTGGCTGCCCGGGGCGCCCAGGTGCGCGCCCTGCTTCTCAGCCCGGACCGGGTGCACCTGGCCGGGCTCGCCGCGCTGCGTCAGGCCGGCGGGTTCACCACCGTGGACCTGCCCACCCGGGCCGATCTCGTGGTGGACGGGATCGTCGGGATCGGCGCGTCCGGCGGCCTGCGAAGCCCCGCGGTGGCGATCGTCGAATGCCTCGGTGACCTGCGTGGACGTACCGGGGAAAGGCCTTTGATCGTCGCTGTCGACGTGCCGAGCGGGGTGCGCGTCGACACCGGTGACGTGCCCGGCGACGCGGTGACCGCCGATGTCACGGTGACCTTCGGCTGCCTGAAGCCGGCCCACCTGGTCGGCCCGGCCGCGCCGCGCTGCGGCCAGGTCGAGCTGGTCGACATCGGGCTGGGCCCGGCCCTGGTCACCGACCCGGCGGTCCGGGTGGCGGACTCCGGCGACATCGCCGAGTGGTGGCCGCGACCGGGGGTGGCCTCGGACAAGTACACGCGGGGCGTGGTCGGGCTGGCCACCGGCTCGGCGCGCTACCCGGGCGCCGCGTTGCTCTCCACGTCCGGCGCGCTGGCCGGCCCGACCGGGATGGTGCGTTACGCCGGCAGCGCTCACCAGGAGGTGGTCCGCGCGCACCCGTCGGTGGTCGCCGCGCGCAAGGTCGCCGACGCCGGCCGGGTGCAGGCCTGGGTCTGCGGCTCCGGGCTGGGCACCACCGCCGACGCCCGCACCGAGCTGCGCAGCGTGCTGGCCACCGCGCTGCCGGTGCTGCTGGACGCGGACGCGATCACCCTGCTGGTCGGCGGCAAACACGCCGAGGACCTGCGCCGGGACGCGCCGCTCGTGCTGACCCCGCACGACGGCGAGTTCAAACGGCTGGCCGGGGAGGCGCCGGGCGCCGACCGGATGGCCGCCGCGGCCCGGCTGGCCGCCTGGACGAACGCGGTGGTGCTGCTCAAGGGCGATCGGACCATCGTGGCGACCCCGGCCGGGGAGATCTGGGCCAACCCGACCGGCAGCCCGGCGCTGGCTACGGCGGGCAGCGGCGACGTGCTGGCCGGGCTGCTCGGCTC
>KL571281.1:27167-28954 GCA_000715855.1 Actinoplanes liguriensis | reverse complement strand
GCTGCTCGGCTCGCTGCTGGCGGCGGGGCTGCCGGCGGTCCGGGCGGCGGTGGCGGCGGCGTACGTGCACGGGCTGGCCGGCCGGCACGCGGCGCTGTCCGGGCCGGTGACCGCGCCGGACATCGCCGCGGCGGTGCGCCCGGTGCTGGCCGCGCTCCTCTGAGTCACCCGGCGCTTCGCTGAGGCACCCGGCGCTTCGCTGAGACACCCGGTCCGATCGAAACTGTCGTACCCCTCAGTAGGGTGGATGGCATGTGGCAGGCCGAAGTCCGCGTCGATCTGGACGCCATCCGAGACAACGTCGCGACCCTGCGTGCCGGCACCTCAGCCGAGGTGCTGGTCGCCGTCAAGGCGGATGGCTATGGGCACGGCATGGTGCCGGCCGGCCGCGCGGCGGTGGCCGGCGGCGCGACCTGGCTCGGCGTGGCCACCCTCGACGAGGCGCTGGAGCTGCGCCGGGCCGGCATCGAGGCCCGCGTGCTGGCCTGGCTGATCGCGCCCGGGCTGCCGTTGCACGAGGGCGTCGAGGCCGGCATCGACCTCAGCGCCGCCACTCCCGGTCTGGTCGACGAGCTGATCACGGCCGCGCGCCGGGCCGGCCGCCCGGCCCTGGTGCACCTCAAGCTGGACACCGGTCTGTCCCGCGGTGGCGCGGTCCCGGCCGAGTGGCCGGCGCTGTTCGAGGCGGCGGCGAAGGCGCAGGCCGGCGGCGACGTGGAGATCGTCGGCGTGTGGAGCCACCTCGCCTGCGCCGACGAGCCGGGCCACGAGTCGGTCGACCGGCAGCTCGCCGTGTTCCACGAGGGCCTGGAGGTGGCCGGGCGCTACGGGCTGACCCCGCGCTACCGGCACATCGCGAACTCAGCGGCCACCCTGACCCGGCCCGACGCGCACTTCGACCTGGTCCGGGTCGGCATCGCGGCCTACGGGTTGTCGCCCATCGCCGGTCAGACCTTCGGCCTGCGCCCGGCGATGACCGCCCGCGCCCGGGTGACGCTGACCAAGCGGGTGCCCGAGGGCCAGGGCGTTTCCTACGGGCTGACCTATCACACGACCAGCGAGACCACCCTGGCCGTGATTCCGCTCGGCTACGGGGACGGGGTGCCGCGGCACGCGTCCAGCGCCGGGCCGGTGCGCATCGGCGAGATCACCGCGCGGATCGCCGGCCGGGTGTGCATGGACCAGTTCGTGGTCGACGTGGGCGACGCGCCGGTCGTGGCCGGGGACGTGGCGACGCTCTTCGGCCACGGCGGGCCGAGCGCCGACGACTGGGCCGAGGCGACCGGCACGATCAACTACGAGATCGTCACGCGGTTCGGCAGCAGCCGGGTGCCGCGAGTCTATGTCGGGGAGGTCGCATGAGCCCGTCCCGGGCGGCCAGGACCGCGGGGATCGCCGGTGCGGTGGTCGGTGTGGCGGCGGCCGGGCTGGCGACCGCGTTCGCGGTGGAGCGGGTGCTGGTGCGGCGCTCGGTCAACAAGCCGGGCGATCCCTTTGTGGACGAGCCGTTCGGGGATCAGCCGTTCGACGAGGAGTTGACGGTGACCGCGGCGGACGGGACAGATCTGCACGTCGAGATCGTCAATCCGCGTGTCCCGGCGCCGCCCGAGCCCGAGACGCAGCCGGAGCCCTCGATGCGGCGGTGGTTGACGCGGAAGAAACCGGACAGATCCGATGAGCTCGCCGAGAAGCCGAAGCCGACGATCGTGTTCGTGCACGGGTTCGCGCTGGACATGGGCACGTTCTACTTCCAGCGCAAAGCCCTGTCTCTTATACACATCTCTGAG
>KL571281.1:20777-26937 GCA_000715855.1 Actinoplanes liguriensis | reverse complement strand
GAGATGTGTATAAGAGACAGGCCCGGCCACGGCCGCTCCTCAAAACTTCAATCCGGGACGTACGACATAGCCGCGCTCGGCAGATCGCTGGCCGCGGTCCTCGACGCGACCGTGCCGGAGGGCCACATCATCCTGGTCGGCCACTCGATGGGCGGCATGACGATCATGGCGTTCGCCGAGCAGTTCCCGGAGTGGTTCGGCAACCGGGTGACCGGTGTCGTGCTGATGTCCACCTCGGCCGGCCTCTTCGACAAGGCCACCCTCGGCGTGAGCAACGTGGTGGCCCGGTTCAGCGCGCCGTTCTTCCCGCTCTGGGACAAGGCGGCCAAACTCGGTGGCGGCACCATCGACCGCGCCCGGGTCGCCTCCTCCGACCTGGCCTGGCTACTCACCCGGCGGTACGGGTTCGGCGAGTCCCAGCCCAGCCCGACCCTTGTCACGTTCGTGGAGAGCATGAACTCCAAGACCTCGGCCGAGACGCTGACGAAATACCTGAACACGCTCTACCGGCACAGCCGCCTGCCGGCCCTCTCCGCGCTGCGCGGCGTCCCGGTGCTGGTGATCGTCGGCACCCGGGACTACCTCACGCCGGTGACCCACTCCGAGCAGATCATCAAGGAGCTGCCGGAGGCCGAGCTGCTGAAGATAGAGAACAGCGGGCACGTGGTGATGCTGGAGAAGTCGGACGAGGTGAACGCGGCCCTGATCCCGTTCCTGGAGAAGATCTCGTGAAGCTGACCACCGTCGAGGAGACACAGGCGTTCGGCCGCCGCCTCGCCGCCGTGCTGCGCCCGGGCGACCTGGTGCTGCTCACCGGCCCGCTCGGGGCCGGCAAGACCGCGCTGGCCCAGGGCATCGGCGCGGGGCTGGGCGTGCAGGGGCCGATCACCTCGCCGACGTTCGTGATCGCCCGGGTGCATCGCGGCCCGGTGCCGATGGTGCACGCGGACGCGTACCGGCTGGGCGACCGCCCTGATCCGCGCGCCGAGATCGACGACCTGGACCTGGACGCCTCCGCCGACGAGGCGGTCACCGTGGTGGAGTGGGGCGCCGGCCTGGTCGAGCAGTTGAACGACGAATACCTGCTGGTCGCCATCGACCGGCTGGACGACGACACCCGAGTGATCGAACTGGTCCCGCACGGCGGCGACTGGGCCCGACGACTGGAGAGAATGTGAACCTGACCGAGCTGCTTCCCGGCGAGTGGCGCGCCGAGCTGGCCCCCTTCCTGGACGCGAAGGCGACGGCCGCGCTGGGCGAGTTCGTCGCCGCGGAGTATGCCGAGCACACCGTCTACCCGCCGGTGGAGGACCTGTTCTCGGCGTACCGGCTGTGCCTGCCGGAGCAGACCCGGGTGCTGATCCTGGGCCAGGACCCGTACCACGGCGCGGGCCAGGCGCACGGGCTGAGCTTCAGCGTCCGGGACGGTGTCCGGGTGCCGCCGTCGCTGCGCAACGTGTTCAAGGAGCTCTCCGAGGACGTCAACATCGCCCCGCCGAAGAGCGGCAACCTGACCGGCTGGGCGCAGCAGGGCGTGCTGCTGCTCAACGCGGTGCTCACGGTCCGGGCGAGCAAGGCCGCGTCGCACGCGAACAAGGGCTGGGAGACGTTCACCGACGCGACCATCCGGGCGTTGAACGAGCGGGACGAGCGGGTCGTCTTCCTGCTCTGGGGCAACTACGCGAAGAAGAAGGCGGTCCTGGTCACGAACCCGGTGCACGCGGTGATCGAGGCCGGTCACCCGAGCCCGATGAACCCGGCCGGTTTCCTCGGCAGCCGCCCGTTCAGCGCCGCGAACAAGGCCCTCGCGGACGGTGGCCGCCCGGTCATCAACTGGGATCCCCGGGTCACCGACTAGGGTTTCAGACGTGCTTGTTCTAGCTCTGGACACCGCTACGCCGGCTTCGACGGCCGCGCTCGTCGAGGTCACCGCTGACGGCCTGTTCGGGGTGGCCGAGAGCCGGACCGTCGATCCCCGTGCGCACGGCGAGAAGCTGGCGCCGGAGGTCTGTGTATAAGAGACAGCACGTGACCTGACCGCGATCGTGGCCGGTCTCGGCCCCGGGCCGTTCACCGGCCTGCGGGTGGGGCTGGCCACGGCCGCGAGCATGGGTCAGGCGCTGGGCATCCCGACGTACGGGGTGTGCTCGCTCGACGCCCTGGGCCGCGCGGCCGGCCCGGGGCGGGTGCTGATCGCGACCGACGCGCGGCGGCGCGAGGTGTATTACGCGACCTACACCGACGGCGTGCGGGAAACCGGCCCGGATGTCGCCAAGCCCGCGGATGTCCCGGTCAACGTGGACAAATCGGCGGGCGAAGGGGCTTTGAAGTACGACTTCGGTGTGCCGGTGGAGGAGCACCTGCTCTACCCGCCGGGCGCCGCCCTGGTGGCGATCGCCGCTGATCGAATTCGGTCGCAGGCGCCGAGCGAGATCCTCACCCCGCTCTACCTGCGCCGGCCGGACGCGGTCGAGCCCGCGGGGCGCAAGCCGGTGCTGACGTGAGGATCGAGCGTTTCCGCTGGTGGCACATCGAGGACGTGCTTCCGCTGGAGGAGGATCTCTTCGGTGCGGAGAAGTGGTCCGCCGCGATGTTCTGGAACGAGCTCGCCCAGGGCAACTACTACATCGCCGCCCTGGAGAACGACACTTTGGTGGGGTACGCCGGCTTGTCCGTTGTGGACCAGGAGGAGTCCTGGGTGCAGAACATTGCGGTCAAGCGGGACGCGCAACGGCTGGGCATCGGCCGCGCCCTGCTGGAGGACCTGCTCGGCGAGGTGCGGCGGCGGAAGGTGCAGCGGACCCTGCTCGAGGTGGCGGTCGACAACCATCCGGCGCAGAAGCTCTACGCCACCTACGACTTCGAGCCGGTCGGCATCCGGCGCGGCTACTACCAACCCAGCAACACGGACGCCCTGGTGATGATGCGCGATGCGTGACGAGACCTTGATCTTCCGGATCAAGACGGTGGTGGGGCCAGATGCGTGACGAGACCTTGATCTTCCGGGTCGAGACGGTGGTGGTGCGAGATGCGTGACAGCCCTGGTTCTTGGGATCGAGACCTCCTGCGACGAGACCGGCATCGGCATCGTGCGCGGGCACACCCTGCTCGCCGACGCGCTCGCGTCCAGTGTGGATCAGCACGCCCGCTTCGGCGGCGTGGTGCCCGAGGTGGCCAGCCGTGCCCACCTGGAGGCGCTGGTGCCGACCATGCAGCGGGCGCTGGACGAGGCGAAGGTCACCCTGGCCGACATCGACGCGATCGCCGTGACCAGTGGCCCCGGCCTGGCCGGCGCGCTGCTGGTCGGCGTCGCCGCCGCCAAGGGGTATGCGCTGGCCGCCGAGAAGCCGATCTACGGCGTGAACCACCTGGCCGCGCACGTGGCGGTGGACACCTTGGAGCACGGGCCGCTGCCCGAGCCGGCGATCGCGATGCTCGTCTCCGGCGGGCACTCGTCGCTGCTGCTGGTCGACGACCTGACCGCGGGCGTGACGCCGCTCGGCGCGACCATCGACGACGCGGCCGGCGAGGCGTTCGACAAGGTGGCCCGGCTGCTCGGGCTGGGCTTCCCGGGTGGCCCGATCATCGACCGCTCGGCGCGCGAGGGCGACCCCGGGTCGATCGCGTTCCCGCGCGGGCTGACCGCGCCGAAGGACCAGGCCGCGCACCGTTTCGACTTCTCCTTCTCGGGGCTGAAGACCGCGGTGGCGCGCTGGGTGGAGGCACGCGAGCGGGCCGGTGAGCCGGTGCCGGTGGCCGACGTGTCGGCGAGCTTCCAGGAGGCCGTGGTCGACGTGCTCACCGCCAAGGCGATCGACGCGTGCCTCACCAACGGGGTGGGCACGCTGGTGATCGGCGGCGGGGTGGCGGCGAACTCACGGCTGCGGGTGCTCGCCGAGGAGCGGGCCGCCAAGCACGGGATCGCGGTGCGGGTGCCGCGGCCGCAGCTGTGCACGGACAACGGGGCGATGGTGGCGGCGCTCGGCTCGCACCTGGTCGCCGCGGGTGTCGCGCCGAGCCGTCTCGATCTGCCCGCCGACTCCGCGATGAACCTGACGACGGTGAGCGTTCCGGGCTGACGGCGGGCGGCCGGCAGAGGGCGTCCCGGGCTGGCGGCGGGCGGCTTGCGGCCAGCGTTCGGGCTGAAGGAAGGGCTGTAGGAGGGGCTGAGGGCGGGCGCCTCACCGCCGTACGGGAAAAGTGGTGTTGATCTGTTCGGTTTGACCGCGGTCACGCTTCCGGGGTAGACAGCGAGCATGATCGCGCGGATGTGGGAGGTGCGGGCCTCGCGCAGTGGCTTCGACGAGCTGCTGAGCTGGGTCTGCGACACGGCGGTGCCAAGCATGGAGGTGCTGCCACAACATGTGTCGAGTGACGTCTATTCGTCCACGGATCATCGCATCGTCGTCATCACCAAATGGCGAAACACCCCGGAGAGCATGCCGGTGCCGCCGGAGAAGCTGGTAGCACGCGCTCCGCACGTCTGGGATTTCACTCCCGTCGATCGCTGAGCGGTCGCTCCACGGGCCTCCCGGCCGTACCGTCGGGGCCTGATGCGCAGATTGCCCGTGGCCGATCCCGGCCTGCCCGACGCCCGGTCCGCCACCCGTTTTCTGAGCTGGCTCGTCCGGCGCTCCCGTATGACGATCGTCACGGGAATCGTTCTCTCGGTCGCCTGGATGGGTTGCCAGTCACTGGTTCCGGCGATGGTCGGCCGGGCCATCGACGCCGCCGCCGAGGAGCGCGGCGGCGCATTGCTCGGCTGGGGCCTGGTGCTGCTCGTGGTCGGCGTCGTGCAGGCGCTCACCGGGATCAGCCGGCACCGGTTCTCGGTCTACAACTGGCTGGGCGCCGGGTTCCGCACCGTGCAGGTGACGGTCCGCCAGGCGAACCGGCTCGGCTCGTCGCTGCCCCGCCGGCTGGAGGCGGGCGAGGTGGTGGCGATCGGCACCGCGGACATCACTCACATCGGCGGGGCGGTCGACGTGGCGTCCAAAGGCACCGGCGCGGTGCTCGCGGTCAGCATCGTGACCCTGCTGCTGTTGCACACGTCGGTCCCGCTCGGGCTGGTGGTGCTGATCGGCGTCCCGGCGCTGATGGTGGTCGTGGGTGGACTGATCAGTCCGCTGCACCGGCGTCAGCAGGCGTACCGGGAGCAGCAGGGACGACTGACCGGCCAGGCCGCGGACCTGGTGACCGGGCTGCGGGTGTTGCGCGGCGTGGGCGGCGAGGCGGTCATGGTGGCGCGCTATCGCGCGCATTCCCAGGCGCTTCGCGCGGCCGGCGTACGGACGGCCACCGTCGAGTCCCTGCTGGAAGCGGCCCAGGTCCTGCTGCCGGGAACGTTCCTGGTCCTGGTGACGTGGCTGGGCGCCCGGTTCGCGGCGGACGGGCGGGTCACCGTCGGGCAGCTCGTGTCGTTCTACGCGTACGCCGCGTTCCTGGTCGCGCCGCTGCGCCAGCTCACCGACTCGATCGACAAGGTGACCCGCGGCCACGTGTCGGCCCGCCGGGTGGTGAAGATGCTCCGCCTGTCCCGGGACGAGCCGGCGGTGTCCACAGCGGAACGACCACCCGGGGAGCTGGCCGACCCGGAGTCCGGGGTGCGGATCGCGCCCGGCCGGCTCACCGCGATCGTGGCCGACAATCCGGGGGACGCGGCCCGGATCGCCGACCGGCTCGGCGGTTACGCCGCCGGCGCCGAGCTCGGCGGGATCCCGCTGACCGGCCTGCCCCCGACGGAGCTGCGGGAACGGATCCTGGTCGCGGAGAACGAGGCCCGGCTCTTCTCCGGGCGATTACGGGCGGATCTGGACCCGGAGCGGAGCGGCCGGCTGGCGGAGGCGCTGGAGGCGGCCGCCGCACAGGACATCGTGGACGGTCTGCCCGACGGGCTGGACAGCGTGGTCGCCGAGCGCGGCCGATCCTTCTCCGGCGGCCAGCAGCAGCGGCTCCGGCTGGTCCGGGCGCTGGTCGCGGACCCGGAGATCCTGATCCTGGTGGAGCCGACGAACGCGGTCGACGCGCACACCGAGGCGCGGATCGCCGAGCGGCTCCGGGCGGCGCGGGCCGGGCGCACCACGGTCATCTGCACCTCCAGCCCGCTCGTGCTCGGCCACGCCGACCGGGTGCTCTACCTCTGTCTCTTATACACATCTCT
>KL571281.1:19790-20506 GCA_000715855.1 Actinoplanes liguriensis | reverse complement strand
GCTGCTGGACTCGGAGCCGCGGTACGCCCGCGTCGTGCTCCGTGAGGAGCAGCCGTGACCCAGGCCCTCCCCGTCGCCGACCGCTCCCAGGCCTGGCGTTACGCCCGGTCGTTGTTCCGCACCCACCCCGGCATGTTCCGCGCCACCATCGGGCTGCATCTGCTCGCCGCGCTGGCCGGCCTGGCCGGTCCACAGTCTGTCTCGGCCAGCTGGTCCAGGCCGTCCAGCGGATGGCGTACGCCGCCGAGCTGAACCGCCTGGCCACCACGCTCGCCGGGTTCGTGCTGCTCCAGGCGGTGCTGATCCGGTACGCGTACCTGGCCTCGGCCCGGCTCGGCGAGCAGGTGCTGGCCGAGTTACGGGAGGAGTTCATCGCCCGGGTGCTCACGCTGCCGCTGGGAACCGTGGAGTCGGCGGGGACCGGGGACCTGTTGACGCGTACCACCCGGGACGTCGACGTGCTCTCCCGGTGTGTCCGGCTGGCCGTGCCGGAGACGCTTATCGCGCTGCTCACCGGCGGGCTGGTGGTGGTCGCGCTGATCCTGGTCAGCCCGCTGCTGGCCGCGCCGCTGCTGATCGGCGTGCCGATCACGGTGGCCGGCACCAAGTGGTACGTGCGCCGGGCCCCGTCCGGATATCTGCGGCAGAACGCGGCGTACTCGGAGGTGACCGACGGGCTGGCCGAGACGGTCGAGGGCGCCCGCACGGTGGAGGCG
>KL571281.1:18414-19591 GCA_000715855.1 Actinoplanes liguriensis | reverse complement strand
AGATGTGTATAAGAGACAGAACCTGGGCCGTTCCTGGCGGGCCGAGCGGTACACGCTGTTCCTGCGGACCGTCTGGTGGCCGGTGATCGAGGTCAGCTACGTGCTGCCGATGGTGCTCACCCTGCTCGTCGGCGGCTGGCTCCACCTGCGGCACGCGGTCTCCCTGGGCCAGCTCACCACCGCGGTGGTCTACGTCCAGCAGCTGATCCACCCACTCGACCGGCTGCTCTCCTGGCTGGACGAGCTGCAGGTGGGCGGCGCGTCACTGGCCCGGCTGCTCGGGGTGGCCGACGCGCCGGAGCCACCACGGCCGGCCGCGCCGGTGCCGGACGGCACCCGGATCGAGGTACGCGGGGTGCGCTTCGGCTACATCGAGGGGCGCGAGGTGCTGCACGGCGTCGACCTGACCCTGCGGCCGGGGGAGCGGCTCGCCGTGGTCGGCCCGTCCGGCGCCGGCAAGTCCACCCTCGGGCGGCTGCTGGCCGGCATCCACCGGCCCACCGAGGGCAGCGTGACCGTCGGCGGGGCGCCGCTCGGCGCGCTCGACCCGGACCGGCTGCGCGCCGAGGTGGCCCTGGTCAGCCAGGAGCACCACGTGTTCATCGGCACGCTGCGGGAGAACGTGGCGATGGCCCGTCCCGCCGCGCCGGAGCCGGACGTCCGGACCGCGCTCGCCGCCGTGAACGCCCTGGAATGGTCGGACGCGCTGCCGGCCGGCCTGGAGACGCTGGTCGGGGACGGCGGGCACCCACTGACCGCGGCCCAGGCGCAGCAGGTCGCGCTGGCCCGGCTGATCCTCGCCGACCCACACACGCTGGTGCTGGACGAGGCGACCGCACTGCTCGACCCACGGGCGGCCCGGGATCTGGAGCGGTCGCTGGCGGCGGTGGTGCACGGGCGGACCGTGGTGGCGATCGCGCACCGGCTCTTCTCCGCGCACGACGCGGACCGGGTGGCGGTGGTGGAGGACGGGCGGATCACCGAGATGGGGTCACATGACGAGCTGGTCGCCGCGAACGGGTCGTACGCCGCGCTGTGGCGATCGTGGCAGGGCGAGGCGCCGGAGAAACCCCCGGACATGGCGAGGGCGCGTCCCCGTGAGGACGCGCCCTTCTAGAACCGTCGGGTCAGAAGCCCGGACCGTGCTGGTGGCCGTGCCCGTGCCCGTGGCCGTGGC
>KL571281.1:17705-18131 GCA_000715855.1 Actinoplanes liguriensis | reverse complement strand
AGAGATGTGTATAAGAGACAGATCAGGCTCTCGGTGGTCAGCAGCAGCCCGGCGATCGAGACGGCGTTGGAGACCGCGTTACGGGTCACCTTCACCGGGTCGATGATGCCGGAGGCGGCCAGGTCCACGTACTCGTCGGTGGCCGCGTTGAGGCCGTGGCCCCACCCGAGCTCGTTGACCTTGCCCACCACGACGTAACCGTCGTGGCCGGCGTTCTGCGCGATCCACCGCAGCGGCTCGACCAGCGCCTTGCGGACGATCGTGACGCCGATCGCCTCCTCGCCGGTCAGGCCCAGGTTGCCCTCGAGCTCCTTGGCGACCTGCGCGAGAGCGGCGCCGCCACCGGGGACGGTGCCTTCCTCGACGGCCGCCTTGGTCGCCGCGATGGCGTCCTCGATGCGGTGCTTGCGCTCCTTCATCTCGACC
>KL571281.1:16200-17448 GCA_000715855.1 Actinoplanes liguriensis | reverse complement strand
CTCCTTCATCTCGACCTCGGTCGCGGCGCCGACCTTGATCACCGCGATGCCGCCGGAGAGCTTGGCCAGCCGCTCCGAGAGCTTCTCGCGGTCCCAGTCGGAGTCCGACGCCTCGATCTCCTTGCGGATCTGCGAGACCCGGTCGGCGACCTCGACGGAGTTACCGCCACCGTCGACGATCGTGGTGTTCTCCTTGTCGACGACGATCCGCCGGGCGCTGCCCAGCTGCTCGACGCCGACCTGGTCGAGCTTGTAGCCGAGCTCGGGGGCGATCAGCTCGCCACCGGTGGCGATCGCCAGGTCCTGCAGGATCGCCTTGCGGCGGTCACCGAAGCCGGGCGCCTTCACCGCGGCGACCTTGATGGTCTTGCGCAGCGAGTTGACGACCAGGGTGGAGAGCGCCTGGCCCTCCACGTCCTCGGCGATGATGAGCAGCGGCTTGCCGCCCTGCAGCACCTTCTCCAGCAGCGGGAGCAGCTCCTCGATGCTGGAGATCTTCTGGGTGGTGATGAGGATGTGGGCGTCCTCGAGCACCGCCTCCTGCGACTCGGCGTCGGTCACGAAGTTCGGCGAGATGAAGCCCTTGTCGAACTGCAGACCCTCGGTGACCTCGAGCTCGGTCAGCATCGCCGAGCCCTCCTCGACGGTGATGACACCGTCGCGGCCGACCCGGTCCATCGCCTCGGCGATCAGCTCGCCGATGGTGGCGTCCTGAGCCGAGATGGTGGCCACGTTGGCGATCGCCTTGTGGTCGGCGACCTCGACGGCCTTCGCCAGCAGCGCCTTGGACACGGCCTCGGCGGCCTGGTCCATGCCCCGCTTGAGGCCGATCGGGTTGGCGCCCGCGGTGACGTTGCGCAGGCCCTCGCGGACGAGCGCCTGAGCCAGAACGGTCGCCGTGGTGGTCCCGTCGCCGGCGACGTCGTTGGTCTTGGTCGCCACCTCCTTGACGAGCTGCGCGCCAAGGTTCTCGTACGGGTCGGTGAGCTCGATCTCCTTGGCGATGGTCACGCCGTCGTTGGTGATCGTCGGAGCGCCGAACTTCTTGTCCAGGACGACGTTGCGGCCGCGCGGGCCGAGAGTGACCTTGACCGTGTCGGCGAGCGTGTTGACGCCGTGCTCCAGCAGGTGCCGGGCGTCGTCAGAGAAGCTGAGGATCTTCGCCATGTATTGGTCCCTTCACGCACCGACGCCCTGCCCCGATCCAGGGCCTGCCCTGCCGATCACCCGGGGCTGCGGCGTGGCCCA
>KL571281.1:15008-15947 GCA_000715855.1 Actinoplanes liguriensis | reverse complement strand
CACCGGTATGCGACCTTCCCGCGACCGACGTCAGCCACCACCTGGGCCTCGCCTCGCACTCGGGTGATCGGCAGGACAGGCCCTGGCGGAACAGGGCGCCTGCACAGTCGGTTAGGTCTTACTTCTCGATGACCGCGAGGACGTCGCGGGCGGAGAGCACCAGGTACTCCTCACCGGCGTACTTGACCTCGGTGCCGCCGTACTTCGAGTAGAGGACCACGTCGCCGACCGACACGTCGAGCGGGACGCGGTTGCCCTTGTCGTCGATCCGGCCGGGGCCGACCGCGAGGACGGTGCCCTCCTGGGGCTTCTCCTTCGCGGTGTCCGGGATCACGATGCCAGACGCGGTGGTGGTCTCAGCCTCGTTCGCCTGGACCACGATGCGGTCCTCGAGCGGCTTGATCGCAACCTTTGTCGCGGTAGTCACGGGCATACCCTCCTGGGTACAGGTTTTCGCCGGCCATGAAACAGGCCGGTCAGATGCCTCATGCCACCGGGCGGGGCCGTCGTCGCGGGTGCCGGTCCGCCTGGTGCCTAACCTCCCGGGACGGGCCCGGGCGGCTGGCACCCTCATCATGAGAGTGCTAACCGGAGATTATGCCGGAACTAGCACTCCGTCAACCAGAGTGCCAACCTGTCACGCCGGGGAGAATGCCTGGTGTGACCCCTGAACTTCTCGCTCTGCTGCAGACCCCGGAAGGGGTGAATGCCCTGGCCGTGGCGGCCGAGGTCAGCGACGGTGAGCCCCTCGCCGCGGCCTCGGCCCTCCGGGCCCGGGGCTTCGGCGCGGAGCTGGCCGCAGCCGCACTCACCCAGGCTAGTTTGCGTCGCCGGGCGGCGGTGAAGTTCGGCCCGGACGCCACCCGAATGTTCTTCACCCGGCACGGTCTGGAGCAGGCCACCCGCGCGGTGGTCGCCGAGCGCCTGTCTCTTATACAC
>KL571281.1:14328-14894 GCA_000715855.1 Actinoplanes liguriensis | reverse complement strand
AGATGTGTATAAGAGACAGAACCTGGGCTGCGGGCTGGGCTCCGACGCGCTCGCCGCGGCGCGTCTGGGGATTTCGGTGTACGCCGTGGAGGCCGACCCCGCCACGGCCGCGCTCGCCGCCGCCAACGCGCGGGCCGCTGGGCTGGCCGATCGGATCACCGTCACCTGCGCCGACGCGACAACGGTCGAGGTGGAGAAGTTCGACGCGGTCTTCGCCGATCCGGCGCGCCGGCAGGCCGGGCGTGGGCGGGTTTTCGACCCGAAGGCGTACTCGCCGCCCTGGGACTTCGTCGCCGGCCTCGCCGAGCGGGTGCCGCGCACGGTGCTGAAACTGGCCCCGGGCATCGACCACGCTCTGCTGCCGCCGGGCGCCGAGGGGGAGTGGGTGAGTGTGGGCGGCGACCTGGTGGAGGCCGCGTTCTGGTGCGGTCCGCTCGCGGCGGCACCCCGGCGGGCGACCCTGGTGGGGGCCGGCGAGCTCACCGGGACGGGGGTCGAACGGGCGCCGGTCGGGCCGGTCGGCGCGTGGTTCTACGACCCGGATCCGGCCGTCGTGCGGTCGCACC
>KL571281.1:9929-14041 GCA_000715855.1 Actinoplanes liguriensis | reverse complement strand
GGCGTGGGGACGCTGGAGATCCGCAAGCGCGGTTCGGCCCTCGTACCGGATCAATTGCGCAAGGACCTGAAGCTGAGCGGCCCGAAGGCCGCCGGGCTGGTCTTGACCAGGGTCGATGGCGCGCCGACCGCGTTGGTGACGGCCCACTCCTGAGGCGCAACGTAACGGGATCGTCGCAACGCGTCCGCAGCGGGGAAAGACGGAGATCAACGCCGGAGTAACGTGCGACACATGCCGAAGAAGGCGGCCGGCACCCCGGCCACCGCGCTGCTGACCGCGGAGAAAGTGCCACACACCCTTCATCCGTACGAGGTGTCACCGGACGCGCCCAACTACGGCGCCCTGGTTGCGGAGGCCCTCGGGGTAGCGCCGGAACGGCTGTTCAAGACGCTCGTCGCGGAGGTCGACGGGCGTCTCGTGGTCGGCGTCGTGCCGGTCACCGGTGAGCTCGATCTGAAAGCGCTGGCGCAAGCGGCGGGCGGCAAGCGGGCCGCGATGGCCGACCGTGCGGCCGCGGAGCGCAGCAGTGGGTACGTGCGCGGTGGCATCAGCCCCTTGGGCCAGCGCAAGCGACTGCCCACAGTGATCGACAAGTCGGCACGGGATCTGGACCTCATGTATGTCTCGGCGGGACGCCGCGGTCTGCAGGTCTCCCTGGCGCCGGCCGACCTGATCCGGTTGACCAGCGCGACCGTTGCGGTGATCAGAAGCTGACACGACGTCCCGGTGGTTTCCGCCGGGAGCCTTCGTCGTTTCGTAGCGATCTCACTCTGAGTCACTTCGTGATCTTGGATTCGCGACTTTACGGGGCAGGTAGTGCGTGTTGAGGCGCAGCCGTGTTGCTGGATTGTTATCCAGCGTTACGAGATAGATCTCCGCAGTGCCTTGTGTTCTAGGTCTCCACCGGAATACGTTGCCGGGCACAACAAACCGGTTCCTGATCCATCGGCGCCCAGGGGAGCGACACTCCCAGGCACGCACCACCCCTGACAAATCCGAACGAAGGCTCCGGATTTACCCCCCGAAAGGACATACGGAATGCGTAAGGGACTGTTCGCCCTTGCCGCGGTCGGCCTGCTGGCCACCGGAAGCATGGCTGCCTGTGGCGACGACAAGGCTGACGACACCGGTGCTGCCGGTACCTCCAGCAAGGCCGGCAAGGTCGGCGTGATCCTGCCCGACACCAAGAGCTCGGCTCGCTGGGAGACGGCGGACCTCAAGTACCTGACCGACGCGTTCAAGGCCGCGGGCATCGAGGCCGACATCAAGAACGCGCAGGGCGACAAGGCTTCCTTCCAGACCATCGCCGACGGGATGATCCAGGAGGGCGTCAAGGTCCTCATGATCGTCAACCTGGACTCGGGCACCGGCAAGAACGTGCTGGACAACGCCAAGAAGGCCGGCATCGCGACGATCGACTACGACCGTCTGACGCTGGGTGGCGGCGCGAACTACTACGTCTCCTTCGACAACGTCGAGGTCGGCAAGCTGCAGGGTCAGGGCCTGATCGACTGCCTGACCGCGGCCAAGGCGACCAAGCCGGTGGTGTCGTTCCTGAACGGCTCGCCGACCGACAACAACGCGACCCTGTTCAAGGAGGGTGCGGTCTCCGTCCTCCAGCCGAAGTTCGACTCGGGCGACTACACCAAGGGCCCGGACGACGCGGTTCCGGACTGGGACAACGCCAAGGGCGGCACCATCTTCGAGCAGCAGCTCACCAAGAACTCGAAGATCGCCGGCGTGCTCGCCGCGAACGACGGCCTCGGTAACGCGGCCATCGAGGTGCTGAAGAAGAACAAGCTGAACGGCAAGGTCCCGGTGACCGGCCAGGACGCCACCGTGCAGGGCCTGCAGAACATCCTCGCCGGCGACCAGTGCATGACGGTCTACAAGGCGATCAAGAAGGAGGCCGACGCGGCCGCCGGACTGGCCGTCGCGCTGGCCAAGGGTGAGAAGCCGACCACCGCCACCGGCGAGGTCACCGACACCCAGACCCAGGCCAAGGTTCCCTCCGTGCTGCTGAAGCCGGAGTCGATCACCAAGGCGAACGTCAAGACGGTTGTCGACGACGGCTTCGTGACCAAGGCCGAGCTCTGCACCGCTGCCTACGCCGCGGCCTGTACCGCTGCCGGCATCAGCTGATCTAGCAGCAGCAACACCGCTTGAACCGGCGACGGCGCCGCTCACGCAACTGACGTGGGCGGCGCCTGAGTCGGTTCAGGCGGTCCCCGAAGGTCGGTCACCGAACGAAGGAGAAACATCCGTGGCCGCGACACCCCTTTTGGAGCTGCGCGGGATCGACAAGAGCTTCGGTCCCGTACAGGTCCTGCACGATGTCGAGCTGAGCGTCTACCCCGGCGAGGTGACCGCCCTGGTGGGCGACAACGGCGCCGGCAAGTCGACGCTGGTGAAGTGCGTCAGTGGCATCTACCCGATCGACGCGGGCACGGTGACGTTCGACGGCAAGCAGGTCACCATCCACAGTCCCCGCGAGGCCGCCGATCTCGGCATCGAGGTCGTCTACCAGGACCTCGCGCTCTGCGACAACCTGGACATCGTCCAGAACATGTTCCTCGGCCGGGAGAAGGTCCGGGGCATCGTCCTGGACGAGCCGACCATGGAGCAGATGGCCGGTGAGACCCTGGCCAGCCTGTCGGTCCGCACCGTCAAGTCGCTGCGCCAGCTCGTCGCCAGCCTCTCCGGCGGTCAGCGCCAGACCGTGGCGATCGCCAAGGCCGTGCTCTGGAACAGCCGGGTCGTCATCCTCGACGAGCCGACCGCCGCCCTCGGTGTGGCGCAGACCGCCCAGGTTCTGGAGCTGGTCCGCCGGCTGGCCGACAACGGCCTCGGCGTGGTCCTGATCTCGCACAACATGAACGACGTCTTCGCGGTCTCCGACCGGATCGCCGCGCTCTACCTCGGCCGGATGGCCGCCCAGGTGAAGGCGAGCGACGTCACGCACGCGCAGGTCGTCGAGCTGATCACCGGCGGGCGCAGCGGCAACCTGGGCCTCCCCCCGGAGAAGCCCACCGACTTCGTCGACATCACGCCTGGAGCGGACCAGTGACCAGCACACCCACCCTTGAGACCGCCGGTGGCGTCAAGGTCGTCAAGCCCACCGTCGGCAGTCACATCCGCGATTACATCGGCCGGATCCGGGGCGGCGACCTCGGTGCCCTGCCCGCCGTCCTGGGCCTGGTCATCCTGGTGGCGATCTTCGGAAGCGCCCGCAGCGACACGTTCTTCAGCGCCGGCAACTTCGCGAACCTGTTCAACCAGGCCGCTGGCATCATCATGATCGCGATGGGCCTGATCTTCGTCCTGCTGCTGGGCGAGATCGACCTGTCCGCCGGCTTCGCCGCCGGTGTGTGCGGCGCGGTGATGGCGATCCTGCTCACCGAGCACGGCTACAACCAGGCCATCTCGCTGGTCGCCGCGCTGGTCACCGGTGTGGTGATCGGCCTGCTGCTCGGTCTGCTGGTGTCGAAGGTCGGCATCCCGTCCTTCGTCGTCACCCTCGCGGCGTTCCTCGCCTTCCAGGGCGTGCTGCTGAACCTGCTGGGCGAGGGCAAGAACATCTCGATCCCGGACGGCTTCATCAAGTCGCTGAACAAGGACAGCCTCCCGGTCGGGTGGAGCTGGGGCCTCGCGGTCGCGGCGGTCGCCGGATTCGCGCTGGTCCAGTTCCTGCGGCACCGCGGGCGGGCCCGTCGCGGCCTGGTCACCGAGCCGGTCGGCGTCATCGCGCTGCGCATCGCCGGCATCGCCGCGCTGCTGCTGATCTCGACCGCGATCCTGACCCAGGAGCGGGCCATCAACCCGGCGATCGCCACCCTCAAGGGTGTTCCGATCGCGGCGCCGGTCATCGGCGGCTTCCTGGTGCTGTGGACGTTCGTCCTGGGCCGCACCACGTACGGCCGGCACGTCTACGCCGTCGGTGGCAACGCCGAGGCCGCCCGCCGCGCCGGTATCCCGGTCGACCGGATCCGCATCTCGGTCTTCGTGATCGGCTCGTTCATGGCCGCGGTCGGCGGCGTCATGCTGGTCAGCCGGGCCGGCTCGGTCGACCCGAACACCGGTGGCAGCAGCACCCTGCTCCTGTCTCTTATACA
>KL571281.1:7890-9782 GCA_000715855.1 Actinoplanes liguriensis | reverse complement strand
CGTCGGCGCCGCCGTCATCGGTGGCACCAGCCTCTTCGGCGGCAAGGGCAAGGTCATCCACGCGGTGATCGGTGGCGCGGTGATCGCCGTCATCGACAACGGCATGTTCCTGATGGACTTCTCGTCCGGCACGCGGTACATGTTCACCGGCATCATCCTGCTCATCGCCGCGGGCGTCGACGCGCTCGCCCGGCGCCGGGCCGCCGCCACGGGCAACCGGTAACAATGCGCGCGGGCCCCAGCCAGGACGAGGTCCGTCGGCACAATCTCGGGACACTGCTGCGGTACGTCCACGTACACGGCGCCACGTCCCGGGCGGAACTCACCACCCGGCTCGGCCTCAACCGCAGCACCATCGGGGCACTCACCGCCGAGCTGATCAGCGCAGGGCTGGTCAGCGAGGCGGTGCCGAAGGAGACCGGCCGAGCCGGGCGACCGTCACTGGTCGTCCGGCCCGAGTCGGAGAAGAATTTCGCGTACGCCCTCAGCATCGAAGTGGATCGCCTGCGTGCCGCCCGGGTCGGGCTGGGCGGGCAGATCCTGGAGCAGTACGAGACCGTCCGGCCGCCCGGCATGAGTGCCGACGAGGCGGTCGAGCCGCTGGCCCGGTTCGTCCGGGCGATGCACGACCAGGTCGGTGACGACGCCCGCTGTGTCGGCAGTGGACTCGCGGTGGCCGGCATGGTGCGCCGCGAGGACGGCATGGTCCGGCTCGCACCGACGATCGGCTGGGTAGAGGAGCCGGTCGGTGCCGCGCTCCGCGCCGAACTGGGCGCGCCCGGCACGCTCAGCATCGGCAACCACGCCGACGTCTGTGCGCTCGCCGAGCACGCCCGTGGCGCGGCGGTCGGCTCCGACAACGTCATCTACCTGTACGGCGACGTCGGCGTGGGCGCCGGCATCGTGGCCGGTGGACGCCGGGTCACCGGGCACGGCGGGTACGGCGGCGAGGTCGGCCACATGGTGGTCAACCCGTACGGGCGGCCGTGCGACTGCGGCTCGCGCGGCTGCTGGGAGACCGAGATCGGCGAGCATGCGCTGCTGCGCCTGTCCGGGCGGGAAGACCGTACCGGCAGGGATGTCGTGCTCGAAGTGGTGGACGCCGCCGTCCGCGGGGACAGCCAGGCGCAGCACGCGTTGCGGCACGTCGGCGACTGGATCGGCTTCGGCGTCGGCAACCTGGTCAACATCTTCAACCCGGAGGTGGTGATCTTCGGCGGCACGCTGCGCGACGTCTACCTCGTTGCCGCCGCCCAGATCCGCAGCCGGCTCAACGCGGTCGGGCTGCCGGCCTGCCGCGAACACGTCCGGCTGCGCACCCCCGAGCTCGGCGCGGACGCCGCCCTGATCGGGGCCGCCGAGCTGGCGTTCGACCACCTGCTGGACGATCCGCTGGTCTCCTGATCACCCGGGACGCACAAACCACCCGGGAAGTTCTATGCTGCCGCGCATGCCCCCGCTCCACCCGGTACTGGACCCCGCCGCCGCGTACCCGAAGATCGCCGAACTTCGTTCCGCCCTGGACGCGCGGGACTGGTCCGCCGTGCGCACCCTGCTCGATGCCGCCGAGCCGGTCGAGCGTGACTCCCTGATCCGTTCCGGAGCCGAGGGCGCCGGCCGCGAGGAGCTCCTGCGCGGCGTGCTGAGCGAGGACCCGGCGGACAGCGCGGCCGGCGCGATGCTCGGCATGCACCTGACCGACGAGGCCTGGAAGATCCGGACCGATTACCGGGCGTCGCACGTCAGCAAGGAGCAGTTCGCCGGCTTCCACGAGATGCTGCGCAAGGCGGAGATCGTGCTGATCGACGCGGCCGCGCGCAATCCGGCCGACCCGGCGATCTGGACCGCCCGGATCACCACCGCCCGCGGTCTGCAGCCTGTCTCTTATACAC
>KL571281.1:6608-7597 GCA_000715855.1 Actinoplanes liguriensis | reverse complement strand
TGCCGGCACAGCGCCAGCTGCTGCAGCAGTTCTGTCCCAAGTGGAGCGGCACCTGGGAGAAGGTGCACGCGTTCGCCCGGGAGGCGGCCGGCACCGTCCCGCCCGGCGCGCACAACGCGGTGCTGATCCCCGAGGTGCACCTCGAGCACTGGCTGGACCTGGACAGCCCGGCGGACATCAACTACCTGCGGTCGGACCCGGTGCGCAACGAGGTGTACGAGGCGGCCCGCCGCTCGGTCTGGCACCCGGAGTTCCGCCGCACGCACGGCTGGGTCGCGGTGATGAACACGTTCGCCGTGGTCTTCGCCCTGCTCGACGACATGCCGGCGGTCGGCTCGCTCTTCACCGCCCTCGGGAACCTAGGCACCGAGTGGCCCTGGCAGTACCTCGGCGATCCGGTCACCGTGATCACCAAGTACCGGGACCGCGCGCTACCGGCCGGGAGTCCCGCATGATCACCCAGATCGAGGTCGACGGGATCCCGGCGGTCCTCGCGCCGACCACCGGCCCGATGCACGCCGGTCTGGTCTTCCGGGTCGGGATGGCGGACGAGACGCTGCCGGTGCGCGGCCTCACCCGGCTGGTCGAGCACCTCGCGCTGGACGGCCTGGGCACCGCCGACCAGCAGCACAACGGCACGACCGGCGCCGAGCACACGTTCTTCCACGTGCAGGGGACGGCCGACGAGATCACCGACTTCCTCGGGGCGGTCTGCGACGCGCTGCGCGAGCCGGATCCGAGTCACCTCGCGCACGTCCGGGAACGGCTGCGTGCCGACGACCGGGGCAACGACCCGCTCGCGCTGTGGCGGCACGGCGCCCGTGACTTCGGCTTGACCGGCTACCCCGAGTGGGGCCTCGACCGGATCGGCGAGGAGCAGCTGCGTGACTGGATCGCGCGGTTCTTCACCAGGGAGAACGCGGCGCTCTGGGTGGCCGGCGAAAAGGTGCCGGAGGGGTTGAAGCTGCTCCTGCCCAGCGGCGCGCGGC
>KL571281.1:3122-6461 GCA_000715855.1 Actinoplanes liguriensis | reverse complement strand
TGTGTATAAGAGACAGCTCCGGCGTGGTTCAGCGGGGCGGACAACGACGTCGCCTGGGACGCGGTGGTCGACCGCGAGCCGCGCGCCGCCGTCTTCGCCAACGTGCTGGAACGACAGATGTTCCGGGAGCTGCGGCAGCACGACGGCATCTCGTACACGGTCCGCACCGACTACCAGCCGCGGGCCGGGGGCACCGCGCGGATCGTGGCGTACGCCGACGCCCTCCCGGAGAAGCGTGAGGCGGCGCTCGGCGGTCTGGTCGATCTGCTGGCCGTGATGCGTGCCGGCCGGATCGACCCGGAGGACGTGGCCTCGGTGATCGCGCTGACCGCGGAAGGGCTGGCCGAGGCCGACACCCGCGGTGGTCGGCTGCCCGGGCTGGCGTTCAATCTGCTGGCCGGGCGGGAGCTCAAGGATTTGGACGAGGCGGTCGCCGAGGTACGCGCGGTCACCGCCGGCGACGTGGCCGAGGTGGCCGTCGCGGCGTACGGCACCGGTCTGCTGATGACCTCGGCCGGCACCACCGCGGACTGGGCCGGCTACACGGCCGCGCCCGTGCACTCCGAATCTCCCGTCGAGGGCCGGGTCCGCCCGGCGTTCCGCAACCCCGAACACCACCTGGTGCAGGGCGCGGACGGGGTCAGCCACGTGATCCGCGACGAGCGCGCGACCGTCCTCTACGACGAGTGCGTCGCCGTGCTCGCCTGGCCGGACGGCGCCCGCCAGCTGATCGGCCCGGACGCGATCATGGTCCGGGTCGAGCCGACGATGTACCGCGACGCCGCCGCGATCATCGCCGACGTCGACGCCCGGGTGCCGGCCGACCGGCGGATCGAGATGCCGGCCCGCGACCCGGACCGGATCCCGCAGCCGCCGCCCGCCCCGGACCCGACCCTGCGCGACCGGTTCTGGCCGTACGTGGTCCTGGTGGCCGCGCCGCTGATCCTCCTGGCCGGCCTGGCCGCGACCGCGGTGGCGCTCTGGAGCGTAGCCACCGGGCACCGCTTCACCGGCGGCGGGACGTTGGGTGATCTGCTGGTGGCGGTGGGCGGCGTCCTCGGGGCCGCGATCATGGCCCGGCTGATCCCGGGCGCTGTCCGGGAGCTTCGCTCATGATCAAGCGACTAGAGGTCGACGGCGTGCCCACGCTGCTCGCGCCCACCACCGGGCCGATGCACGCCGGCCTCGCGTTCCGGGTCGGCCTGGCCGACGAGCCGCTCGCCAAGCGCGGCATCACGCACCTGATCGAACACCTCGCGCTGTACTCGTTCGGGGTGGCCGACTACCACTACAACGGCGCGACCGGGGTGGAGCACACCTACTTCCACATGCGCGGCGCCGAGACGGACATCGTCACGTTCCTGAACGGGGTCTGCGCCGGTCTCCAGGAGCTGCCGCTGCAGCGACTCGAGGTGGAGAAGGAGATCCTGCGCACCGAGGAGAACGGCCGCGGCGAGGGTGTCACCGACGGGCTGGCCCTGTGGCGGCACGGCGCCCGTGACTTCGGCATGCCGGCCTACCCGGAGTGGGGCCTGACCGGGATCACCCCGGACGATCTGCGCGCCTGGGTGGCGTACTGGTTCACCAGGGAGAACGCCGCGCTCTGGATCGCCGGGCCGGACGTGCCGGCCGGGCTGCGGCTGACCCTGCCGCCCGGGCAGCGCCGCCCGGCGCCACCGCCGTCGTCCGCCCTCCCGGTTCGCCCGGCCTACTTCCCCGGGCCGGCCAACGCGGTGGCCTGGAACGCGGTGGTGCCCCGCCGGGCCGCCGCGTCCGTCTTCACCGGCGTGCTGGAGCGTGCGCTGTTCCGCTCGCTGCGCCAGGAGAGCGGCCTCTCCTACACCGTGCAGACCGACTACGACCCGCGTGGTGACGGCACCGCGGTGCTCACCGCGCTCGCCGACGCGCTGCCGGAGAAGCAGGACGCGGTGCTCGGCGGCTTCGTCGACGTGCTTGCCGCGGTCCGGGTCGGCCGGATCGACCCGGCCGAGGTCACGACGGTCGTGAACCAGCGCTGCGAGGACCTGGCGCGGGCCGAGGAGGCCGGCGCCCGGCTGCCCGGGCTGGCGTTCGGGCTGCTCGCCGGGCGGCCGCCGCAGAGCGCCGAGGAGGTGCTGGCCGAGCTGCGCGCGGTCACCCGCGACGACGTCGCCGAGGTGGGCCGGGCCGCGGTCGAGGACGGCCTGCTGATGACGCCGGGGCGGACGACGGCCGACTGGGCCGGCTACGCCGCGGCGCCCGACGCCTCGACCGAGGCGGTGCGGGGCACCGCGTACCCGTCGCTGGAACGCCCCGAGCGCCGGCTGATCGCCGGTGAGGAGGGTGTCAGCGCGGCCGGCCCGGACACCGTGGTGACGGTCCGCTTCGACGGCTGCTCGGCGGTGCTGGCCTGGCCGGACGGCGCGCGCCGGTTCATCGGCCACGACGGCATCCAGGTGCACATCGAGCCGACCCTGTTCGCCGGCGGGCACGCCGTCGTCGCCGCGCTCGACACCCGGGTGCGACCGGAGCTGCGGGTCGCCATGCCGCCGCGCGACCCGGCCCGGATCCCGGCGCCACGGCCGCGGCCGGCGCCCGTGGCGGCGAGGTCGACCAGCCGGGGCGCGCTGATCGCGCTGCTGGTGGGGCTGCTCGTGGTCGTCCTGGGCTGCGGCGGGTTCGGCCTTCTGATGGCGATCGACTCGGTCATCGAGTCCGAGGACCGGGGCATCGCGATCGGCTTCGCCGTGGTCAGTCTCGGTCTCACCGCCGCCGCGGGGTATGGCGTATATCGCCTTACGAAACGCTTACGCGCCAGCTGATTTCCAGTTTCGCGAGGCAGGATGGCGCGGTGAGGACATCGATCCGGGCCGGGCTCGCCGGCGTGGCGGCGGCCGCGGCCGCGCTCGGGGTGGCGGAGCTGCTCGCGGTCTTCGCCGGGGCGCGTTCGGCGCCGCTGGTGGCGGTCGGCGGGGTGGTCGTCGACCACGTGCCGCCCGGGGTGAAGGACTTCGCGATCGCGGTGTTCGGCACGCACGACAAGACCGCGCTGCTCAGCGGCACGGCGATCCTGCTGGCGCTGTATGCGTACGGGGTCGGCGTCCTCGCCCTCCGCTCCTGGACGCTCGCGGGCGTGGGGATCGCGCTGTTCGGGGCGGTCGGCGCGGCCGCCGCCGTGACCAGGCCGAATGCGGGCGTCGGCGCGGCGATTCCGTCGCTGCTCGGGGCGGCGCTGGCGTTCATGGTGCTGCGGCATCTGCTGCGGGTCTCCACGCCGCGGTCCGGCATCCCCGAGGCGGAAAGCCGGCGCACCTTCCTCAAACAGGTCGGGATCGTCGCCGCCGTCGCGGCCGGCGGCGG
>KL571281.1:2377-2918 GCA_000715855.1 Actinoplanes liguriensis | reverse complement strand
GGGATCGTCGCCGCCGTCGCGGCCGGCGGCGGTGTGGCCGGTCGCTGGCTGACCTCGCGCGGCGCCGCCACCACCGCCCGTAACGAGCTCACCCTCCCGGCCGCTGCCGGGCCCGCTCCCGTGGTCCCGGCCGGCGCGCAGGTCGAGGGCGCGGCGCCCTACGTGACGCCGATCGACGACTTCTACCGCATCGACACCGCCCTGATCACCCCGCAGGTCGACCCGGCGAACTGGACGTTGAAGATCCACGGGATGGTCCGCAACCCGATCACCATCACCTGGGCGGAGCTGCTGAAACGCCCGATGGTCGAGCGTTACGTGACGATCGCCTGCGTCTCCAACGAGGTCGGCGGCGATCTGATCGGCAACGCGCTCTGGCTGGGCACGCCGATCAAGGCGCTGATCGACGAGGCCGACCCGCTGCCCGAGGCGGACCAGGCGGTGCAGCGCTCGGCGGACGGCTGGACGTGCGGGACGCCGACCGCCGTCCTGCGCGACGGGCGGGACGCGTTGCTGGCGGTCGGGATGAACGGCGAGCCGC
>KL571281.1:0-2172 GCA_000715855.1 Actinoplanes liguriensis | reverse complement strand
GAGATGTGTATAAGAGACAGGGGTACGTCTCCGCCTGCAAGTGGATCACCGAGATCGAGCTGACTCGATTCGCCGACTTCGATGCCTACTGGGTGCCGCGCGGCTGGTCGGCGCAGGGCCCGATCAAGACCGAGTCACGCATCGACACCCCGCGCGACGGCGCCTCGCGCAAGCCGGGCCCGGTAGTGGTGGCCGGCGTGGCCTGGGCCCAGCATCGGGGGATCGCCAAGGTCGAGGTGCAGGTCGACGACGGTCCGTGGGAGACGGCATCGCTGGCGCCCGCGGTCTCCGACGACACCTGGCGGCAGTGGACGCACACCTGGGCGGCGGCGTCCGGAAAGCATGCGGTGCGGGTGCGGGCGACCGATCTGGACGGCTATACGCAGACGTCCGACCTGGCGGATCCGGCGCCCGACGGGGCAACCGGATGGCATGAGGTGACGGTCTCCGTCAGCTAGTTGAAAGCCGCACTTTCGGTCCGACTCGAAAACACAAGTCGCTCATACGGTGGGTTGCATGTCCACCAATGCGGTTGAAGAACCGCTGAACCACTCGACACGGCCCCCCGGGGAGGACCGTGTCGCCAGTCGTGTGGTGATGCCGCGTGCCGGGCGTTCTCAGGCCGCCGGTGCCTGCCGCTGTGCGGGCACCGCCGATTTGTGGGGCCGGCCGAGGCGTGCCTCGAGCCGGGCCAGGTCGACTCGTCCGTGACGATCGGCCAGATCCTCCCAGCCGACCGCGAGCAGCCGCAGCCGCTCCGATTCGCTGAACCCTCCCCACACCCCGTACGGCTCACGCACCGCGAGGGCGTGGGCGGCGCACTCGGCTCGCACCGGGCACGCGCCGCACATCGTCTTGGCCTTGGCTTCCCGGCGATTGCGGGACGACCCGCGTTCGCCGTCGGGGTGGAAGAACTGCGCACTGTCCCGGCCCCGGCAGAGCCCCAGGCGCTGCCAGTCCCAGAGATCGGCGATCGGCCCCGGCAGCCTGCGAACGTTCGACATCAACACCCTCCTCACCGCGCGGCACCGCGGATTGGTCGACATGGGGGCCTGAGACAGGCCTCACGCGGGTGTACCCCGGCAAACGCCGGCTCACACGCACCATGTCGATGTCTCTCCGAGCGCAGTGGCAAAGAGGGGGCAAGTCATACCTTTCTTTCCCGTTTTTTCCATCTAAAGCGCGTAATGCTGCGGCCCTCGCGTGATCTCCTCTGAGAGAGAAGGAGGATCACTGTGCGTACCGTCCTCGTGTGCGTCCGAACCCCGCTGGCGGCCCAGACCGTCGCGTCCACCGCGGCCCGGCTCGGCATGACCGGCGTCGTCCGGACCGCGGTCAGCGAGACCGAGGCCATGATCCGACTGGCGGAACGGCCGGCCGAAGTGGTGCTGGCCGACACCGCCGTGACCCGACCCGACAGCGTCGGCTTCACCCGTCGCGTACTTGCCCGAGCGCCGCAGGCACAACTCGTGCTCTTCGGCGCTGAAGACCCCCGGGTGGCCGCCGCAGCGGTCGCCGCCGGTGCCCGCGGCGTGATCCGCGGCGTCGAGCACGACCTGGTCAGCGTCGTGGCGAAGGCGCTGCTCCTGCTGCTGTTGCCGGTGCGCCCGCAGGGCATGCCGATCAACGGCAACGCGCAGCCGGCCACCGTGGCCGGCGGAATGCGCAACAACAACTCGCCCGCCACCCGCGGGCAGTACGGCATGGGCGTCGGCGCGCCGAACGCGGCCGCCGTCCCGGCGATGCTCGGGCCGAACTCGCCGATGGTCCCGGCACAGCGCGGCGACGCCCCGATCGACCCGGCCACCGGGCGGCCGATGGTGGCCTGGCCCGGCAACGAGATGGGCGAGGCTCAACCGGCCGGCCGGCGGCTCACGCTGACCGAGCGTGAGCTGCAGGTGTTGCGCGGAATGGCGGACGGCAAGAGCAACGCCGAGATCGGCCGCGAGCTGTTCGTCTCCGAGGACACCGTCAAGACCCACGCCCGCCGGTTGTTCCGCAAGCTCGGCGCTCGCGACCGGGCACACGCGGTGGCCGCCGGATTCCGCGCGGGACTCGTCGCCTGAACCGCCGCCGGTGGGGACCTCCTCACCGGCGGCGGCACCGTTCACCCTTGAAGATCAAATTCTTCATGTCCTACCTCCGCTGTGGTCCAGGTCCGCCGCTCCCGCG
>KL571280.1:14059-17648 GCA_000715855.1 Actinoplanes liguriensis | reverse complement strand
CCCTCGCCCGCGCCACCACCTGCGCGCCACCACACCGCCCTCGCCCGCGCCACCACCTGCGCGCCACTGCACCGCCACCAGCGGCGTCAGCATCCGCCACGCTCTCGCTCCGGCGCACCGCTCCGCGGCCCGGCGGCTGCAGCGATCCGCGGGACCGGGGCGGGCCACGGCCGTACTGCGAAATCGTCTTCATGCGGGTGGACGGCCGGAATATTGGCCGGTGGGGCGGAATCGGGCCGGGCGGTTCGCATACTCCTCAAGGGCGTGCGCGAGCCAGCCCGCGGTGCGCGCCACGGCGAAGATCGCCTCGCCGGCATCCGCCGGCATGTCGTATCGCAGGGCGAACGCCGCCAGAGCCAGGTCGATATTCGGCAAAATTCCCGATCTGGTACGTACGGCGTCGGCCAGCCCGATCGCCGCATCGTGCGCCGGATGCTCGCCGAGCAGCGCGAACAGCGCGGTGGCCCGCGGATCGCCGGACGGGTAGAGCGGGTGCCCGAATCCCGGAATCCCACCGCTGACCCGCAGATACTCGGAGATGACCGCCACCGGGTCCTCCCCCGCGGCCGCCCGGACGAGCAGCGGGTACACATGCTCGCTGGCCGCACCGTGCAGCGGCCCGTCGAGGGCGGCGAGTCCGGCGCTGACCACCGCATACGGATGAGCGCGGGTCGACGCCGCGACCCGGGCCGCCAGCGTCGAAGCGGCGATGTCGTGATCGGCGAGCAGGATGAGCGCCGCCTCCATGGCCCGCCGACCACTTTCGGACACCGCCTGCCCGGTCAACCGCGGCCACAGCAGCTCGCCGACCGTGGGAACCTCTGCCGCGCCGGGACGTGGCGCCACAACCCCCACGTCCGCCCTCGGCTCGGAACGGAGCGGGAGTGCCGCGACCATCGTGGCGATGATGGTGCGGCCGGTGGCCAGGACCGCGGCCGGGCTGGTGTCGAAGCGGAGCGGATCCGCCGCCGCGACCGCCGCGACCGTGACCCGCAGGCGGTCGGCGAGGCGCGCGGAGGACGGGAGCAGCGCGCCGACCCGGGCCGCCAGCGCCGCCAGCTCGGGGTTCACCGGGAACCGCGCATGATCGAGCTCGCCGGTCGATTCGCCGATCGATTCGCCGGTCCATTCGCCGGTCCATTCGCCGGTCCAGAGGAGGTTCGCGACCGCCTCGTACGTCGATGTCCGCGCCAGCGCGGTCGCGTCGTGACCGCGATAGAACAGCCCGCCGTCCCGGATCAGGGTGATGCCGGTCTGGATGTTCGGCGTGGCCCGCTTCCGGCCGGCGATCAGCGCGTCGACGTCCGCCTTGGCGAACAGGCTGCCCTTTCCCGCCGCGTTGCGCCGGCTCGGCAGCAGACCCCGGCTGACGTACGCGTAAACGGTCGCGGGTTTGACGCCGAGACGCTCGGCGACCTGGTCAGTGGTGAGGAACTGCCGCATGTGCGCATCCTCTCATGTTGACTGAATCAACATTGACCGGCCGGCAATCAAGTCGAATCGTGAACCCATGCTGACTGTCAACCCAGGACTTGCCGGTGTCGTCGCGTTCGACACCGAGATCGCCGAGCCCGACCGCGACGGCGGCTCGCTCCGCTACCGCGGTGTCGACCTCCGCTCGCTGGCCGGCCACGTCTCGTTCGCGGACGTCTGGGGCCTGCTCGCCGACGGTGACCTCAACCGCCCGCTGCCGCCGGCCGAGCCGCTCCCGATCCCGGTGCAATCCGGGGACGTACGCGTGGACGCGCAGGCCGCAGTGTCGATGCTGGCCCCGCGATGGGGTCTGCGGCAGCTCATCGACATCGACGACGCGCAGGCGCGGGACGATCTCGCCCGTACGTCGGTGATGGTCCTCTCGTATGTCGCGCAGGCCGCCCGCGGACCGCAGGCCGCCGTGCCGCAACGCCTGATCGACGCGGGACGCAACGCCACCGAGCAGTTCATGATCCGCTGGCAGGGCGAGCCGGATCCGCGGCACGTGGCGGCGCTCGACCGGTACTGGATCTGCGCCGCCGAGCACGGCATGAACGCGTCCACGTTCACTGCGCGGGTCGTCGCGAGCACCGGCGCGGACGTGCCGGCCTGCGTCTCGGCGGCGATCGCGGCGCTGTCCGGGCCGCTGCACGGCGGCGCACCGGCCCGCGTGCTCGGCATGATCGAGGCGGTCGAACGGGCCGGGGACGCCCGGGCATACGTGCGCAGCATCCTGGACAACGGCCGGCGGCTGATGGGTTTCGGTCACGCGGTCTACCGGGCGGAAGACCCGCGAGCCCGGATCCTGCGGGACGCGGCGTTCGAGCTGGGGGCGCCGCGCTTCGAGGTGGCCCGGGAACTGGAGCTGGCGGCGCTGGCCGAGCTGCGCGAGCGCAAGCCGGACCGGGTTCTGGAGACGAACGTCGAATTCTGGGCCGCCGTCGTGCTCGACTTCGCGGGTGTGCCGGCTTCGCTGTTCACCTCACTGTTCACCTGCGCACGGACGGCCGGGTGGAGCGCGCACATCCTGGAGCAGAAGCGCCTCGGCAAGATCATTCGCCCGTCGGCGGACTATGTCGGCCCGGGCACGCGCGAAGCCACGACCCTTCCCGGCTGGGCCGACGCGCTCCGCCGCAACAGCTGAGACGCCGCGGTGACGCCTGAACGCCCGCGGCAATGGGGGTGACCGCCATGACAAAGATCGATTTCGGACGTACGGCATCTGACTACGCCCGCCACCGGGCCGGTTTCCCGCCGCTGCTGCTGGAGCGACTCTCCACCTTCGGAATCGGCGAGGCCGGCCAGACCGTGCTCGACCTGGGAACCGGAACCGGCAGCCTGGCCCGTCTCCTCGCGGCGCGCGGCGCGGTGGTGACCGGTCTCGACCCCGCGGAACCCCTGCTCGAACAGGCCCGTCGCCTGGCCCGGGAGGACGGGCTCGAGATCACCTTCGTCACCGGCGAGGCTGAGCGGACCGGCCTGCCCAGCGCCGCGTTCGACGTGGTCACCGCCGGTCAGTGCTGGCACTGGTTCCGCGCTCCGGAGGCTGCCGCCGAAGCCCGTCGCCTGCTCCGCCCGGACGGCCGGATCGTGATCGCCCATTTCGACTGGCTGCCGTTGCCCGGGAACGTGGTCGAAGCCACCGAGAGGCTGATCCTCGCTCACAACCCGGCGTGGACCCTGTCCGGCGGCACGGGCATGTACCCGCGGTGGCTCGCGGACCTGCGCACAGCCGGCTTCCACGACGTGGAGACGTTCTCGTTCGACGTGGACGTCCCCTACACCCGCGACGCCTGGGTAGGCCGGATCCGAGCGAGCGCCGGAGTCGCCGCAAGCCTCCCCGCACCCGCCGTCGAGCGCTTCTCGGCCGAGCTGACCGCCCTGATCACCGAGGACCGGCTCACCATCCCGCACCGTGTCTGGGCGGTGGTCGCCGATAACGGCCCCGCAGTCCCGTGAGGGGCTGAAGGATCCTCGGCCCCGCTCAGAAGTGAATCGCAGTTCGAAACCAGAACCGCGATTCACCAAGTCCCCTGCCCCGGCGAGCGCGAAGAGAGCGCAGGGCGAGGACGGGCGAGCAAGAGCGGGCAGTAACGGCCGGGCAAGCGAGCAAGTC
>KL571280.1:4825-13765 GCA_000715855.1 Actinoplanes liguriensis | reverse complement strand
CCGAGGAGATCAGGGTGTCGTGGTCGCCGGACTCCAGGATCTTGCCGTGGTCGATGACCACGATCTGATCCGCGTCGCGGACCGTGGAGAGGCGGTGGGCGATGGTGACCGTGGTGCGGCCCCGGGACAACTCGTCGAACGCGCGCTGAACGGCCCGCTCGGTCTCGTTGTCCAGCGCGCTCGTCGCCTCGTCGAGGACCAGGATGCGCGGGTCGCGAAGAAGCGTCCGGGCGATGGCGATCCGCTGCTTCTCCCCACCGGAGAAGCGGTGGCCACGCGAGCCGACCATCGTGTCGTACCCGTCGGGCAGCGCCGCGATCAGCGAATGGATCTGCGCGGCACGGCAGGCGGCTTCGATCTCCGCGTCGGTCGCGGACGGCTTCGCGTACCGCAAATTTTCCCGGATGGTCGTGTGCAGCAGATACGTCTCCTGGCTGACCACCCCGACGATGTCCGACAGGTCGGTCAGCGCGATGTCCCGCAGGTCGACCCCGTCGATCGTCACCCGCCCGCCGGTCGGGTCGTGGAGCCGGGCGATCAGGGCCGCGGTCGTGCTCTTCCCCGAGCCGGTCTCGCCGACCAGCGCCAGGGAGCTGCCCGCCGGGACGTCCAGGCTCACGTCGGCGAGCGCGGGTGGGCCGCCATCCTCGTACGCAAATGTCACTTGCTCGAACCGCAAGTGGCCGCGGACCTGGCCCAGACGGACCGGCCTCTCGGGGGAGGCGATCTCGACCGGCAGGTCGAGGTATTCGAAGATTCGCGCGAACAGCGCCAGCGAGCTCGTCATCGTCACGCTCACGTCGAGCAGGCTCATCAGCGGCCGGAACAGGTTCCCCTGCAGGGCGGTGAACGCGACGAGCGTGCCGATGCTCATCGCGCCGGCCGCGAACGGCAGGCCCGCGGCGAGGTAGATCGTCGCCGGGATGACCGCGAAGATGATGTTCATGGCGGCCATCCGCCAGCGTCCGGCCAGCTCGGAGCGCAACTCCAGGTCGATCAGGCGGCCGGAGGAGCCGGTGAACCGCTCCACCTGCGCGGCGCCGGCGCCCATGGTCTTGCTGAGCTGGATGCCGTTGATCGACAGGCTCTCCTCGATGATCACGTTCAGCTCGGCCAGCTCACGCTGACGTTCCGCGGTGATCTTCTGGCGCATCCGGGCCACGCGCCGGGTCAGGAAGATCGCCGGGGGCAGCACGAGCAGCGAGATCAGGGTAAGTTGCCAGGTCAGCGCGACCATCGCGACGATCGTGGCGACCACCGTGGTGAGGTTGGCCGCGATGCTGGTCGCGGTCGAGGTGACCACGGACTGCATGCCGCCGATGTCGTTGGTGATCCGGGACTGCACCTCGCCGGTGCGCGTCCGGGTGAAGAAGCCGACCGACTGCCGCTGCAGGTGGCTGAAGACGTCGACGCGCAGCCGGTGCATGACCCGCTGGCCGACCGTCGTGGAGATCCACGTCTGCACCACGCCGAGCACGGACGTGATCGCGGCGACGACCACCATGCCTCCGACCAGCCACGACAGCAGTCGCAGGTCGTCGTGCGGCAGGGCGACGTCGATGATCTCGCGGAGCAGGAACGGCGATGCCATGCCGAGCACGGACGCCACCACGATGATCGCCACCACAAGTGCGAGTTGCTTGCGATGACCGATGAACAACGCGCCGATGCGGCGCAGTGAGACGGAGCGGGCTTGCGCCTTCTCCGCGGGGGTCACGGTCCGTCCCGCGCCCCGGCCTGGTTTGTCAGCCAAGTGCAAAACCTTTCCTCTGTACGTCGTGAACAAGCTGAGGTTACCTCAACATGAGGCTACAACGGTAATCGCTGGTAGCTTGTTCCCGTGGAAGAGGAGTCGTTGCACGAGGCGTTCTGGGCGGTCAGCCGGCGTATGCGGGAGCAGACCAAACGGGAGATGGAGCCGTGGGGCATCGCGCCGTCGCAGGGCCGCGCGCTCGCGGTGCTGCTGTCCGGCGGCTCGATGCGCCCCGGCGCGCTCGCCGAGCGCCTGCGAATCGCGCCGCGCTCGGCCACCGAGGTCGTCGACGATCTCCAGGAACGAGGCCTGGTCGAGCGCCGCCCCGACCCGGACGACCGCCGCGCCACGCTGGTGGCGCTCACCGATCAGGGCCGCGCCACCGCCACCGGGATCAAGGCCGCCCGCGCCGCCGCAAGTGAACGCATGTTCGCATCCTTGAACGACGCCGACCGCGCCACCCTGTCCCGCATCCTCCGAACCCTCGCCGCCGCCTGACCCCGCCCCGGCGCCACCCCGCAGCCCACGCCACCCCGCGCGGCTGGCTCTCACGGTGGCTATCCGAGGCGATAACGACGGTGAGAGCCGGCCGCGCGGGAGTGGGGCGCGCTGCGGGCCGGCGCCGGGACCGGGTCGCGGGCGGGTGGATCGGGGGCGGGGCTTACGACGTACGCGCGAATGGGTTAGAGCCGGCGGCGAAGAGCGGACCGGAACACGACAGCGCCGCAGGCGGCGAACGCGCTGAGGCAGAGCAGCGCCGTGTAGAGGCCCGCCGGGACCGAGACCAGCGACGTCGCGCTCAGGATGCCCAGGGCGAGCAGCGCGATCAGGCACCAGGTGAGGGTGACCCGGGCGATGTAGCCCATGGCGTCCCGCACGAGGATCGCCCGCTCGTCGACCCGGCCGTTCGGGCCGACCCGGAGCGACTCGGCGAACTCGTCGGCGGCCTGGGCCAGCGACGACGCGTCGACGACCGACTCCATCGCGATCTCGAACAGGGCGAGGGTCCGGTGGGCGCCGGCGTGACCGGGCTCCAGGGCGAGCGCCCGCCCGAGCGACTCGCGGGCGCTCAGCGGACGGCCCGCCGCGAACAGGGCGCGGCCATGAGTCACGTGCAGTTCGGCGTCGTAACCGGCCAACTCGACGGCGATCTTCAATCCGTCGATCGCGTCGCCGACCCGGCCGGCCGCCAGCTGGGCGTCGGCGAGCCGGTTGTGCAGGCGCGGGTTGCCCGGGTCCTCGCGGCAGGCGTCCAGCGCGGCGTCGATCGCCTCGCGGTGCCGGCCCAGCTCGGTGGCGGCCCGGCTGACCCAGTAGAGCGTCTCCGGCCCGTTCGGGTCGAAGTGCCAGGCGGCCCGTGCCGCACGCAGGGCCGCGTCGAAGTCGCCCATCGCCAGGTAGGCCCGGGCCATCCGATGCCAGGCGTCGACGTTCTCGGGTTGCCGGCCGACGATCGGGGCCAGCAGGTGGGCGGCGTTCTCCGCACGACCACGGGCGAGGAGGTCGTCGGCCTGGGACAGCAAGGGCTCGGTTCGCACGAGTCCGTAGATCGGCGGCGCACACCCCGACCTGGGAGAACCGCACGTTGCGGCCCAGTTGCGTTAATCCGCGTTCCGGAAACGAATCGCGAGTGACTCCGGTCAGCCGCGGCCGCGCAGCTCGTCGCGATAATCCAGAAGCGCGTCGACCATGCCCTGGACGAACCTCTCCACCACCTGGAGCTCGGCGACGTCGAACTTCGCCATCACGGCGTCGGTGCGCGGCGCGAGCGGGGTGAAGAACGCCATGGCCAGCGACATCCCGGACTCGCCGTAGCGCAGGTGGACCACGCGCCGGTCGGTGCTCTCGCGAGCCCGGCGCAGGTGCCCGTCGCGTTCGAGCCGGTCGATCATCGCGGTCGTCGCGCCGGAGGAGAGCCCCATCGCCTCACCGAGCCGGCCCGGGGTCAGCGGCGCGCCGGCCCGCTCGGCGTGCATCACCGCGAGCAGCGCGTGCAGGTCGGGGCCGTGCAGGTGGTTGCGGCCGGCGAAGGCGTGCCCGATGTGGTTGGCCTCGCTGGCGTACGCGTTGAGCAGGTCGACGAGCCGGGAGCGCAGGCGCTGCCGTTCCGCCGTGGTGTCTTCCGGGTGGTCCACGGAGGTAAGTGTTGCAGATCTAGTCGCCGTGGGTAAGAATCTCGATTGTCGAGATTCTTTGTTTTGGAGGATTCATGAGACGGGCATGGGCATCTCTGCTCCTGGCCCTGGTGCTCGGCGGTCTGGTGATCGGCCTTTCGGGGTCGACGAGAACCACCAACGACCCGAACGCCTCGTTGCCGTCATCGGCCGAGTCCACCCGCGTGGCTCAGCTGCAGAAGGAACTGCCCTCCGGCCGGACGAACGCCGCCCTGGTCGTGGTCGCGAAGGGCGGCCAGGCGCTGACCGACGCCGACCTGGCCACGGTCAAGGACCTGGGCCGGCCGATCCTCAGCGACGACCGGAAGGCCGCGATCGTCTCGGTGCCCCTGCCGGCCGGCGTGTCGTCCGACGAGACCATCAAGCAGGTCACCGACCTGCGCGCCAAGGTGCGGGACGGGCTGCCCGCCGGCGTGACCGCGCAGGTCACCGGTGGCGCCGGGTTCAGCGCCGACCTGGCGGACAGCTTCACCGGGGCCAACACGCGGCTGCTGCTCGTGACCGTCGTGGTGGTCGCGCTGCTGCTGCTCGTGACGTACCGCAGTCCGCTGCTCTGGCTGGTCCCGCTCTTCGTGGTCGGTCTCGCCGACCGGGTCACCACCGGCCTGGTCGCGCTCATCTCCCAGCACACCAGCCTGCCGGTCAGCGGCTCCACCACGGGCATCGTGACGGTGCTGGTGTTCGGCGCGGGAACGGACTACGCGCTGCTGCTGATCTCCCGCTACCGGGAGGAGCTGCACCACCACGAGGACCGGTTCGAGGCCATGAAGGTCGCGCTGCGCGGGGCCGGGCCGGCCATCGCGGCGAGCGCCGGAACGGTGATCCTGAGCCTGCTCACACTGCTGCTGGCCAGCCTGGAGAGCAACGTGTCGCTGGGTGTCACGGCCGCGGCCGGGATCGCGGTCGCCGCGCTCTTCGCGCTGCTGGTGCTGCCGGCCGCGCTGGTGATCTGCGGGCGGGGGCTGTTCTGGCCGTTCGTGCCGCGGGTCGGCCAGGCCGGCGTCGAGGCGGAGAAGGGCGTGTGGGCGCGGGTCGGCCGGGCCGTCGCCCGCAAGCCGATCGTCGTCACCGTCGCCTCGGTGATCATCCTCGGCGTGCTGTCCGCCGGTGGGCTCGGCACGCGACTCGGCCTGTCACAGACCGAGCAGTTCCGGGTCGAGTCCGAGTCGGTGGCCGGGCTGGAGACGCTCTCGAAGTACTTCCCGGCCGGCGCGGCCAGCCCGACCGTGGTGCTGACCAGCCCCGATCAGGCGCAGTCCGTGCTGTCGGCGATCTCCGGCACGCCCGGGGTGGCGCAGGCGCGGATCGCCGAGCAGAACGCGTCCCAGGCCGGCATCCAGGTGATCCTGGACGCGGCGCCGGACACGACGAGCGCCTTCGACGCCATTCGCACGCTGCGCTCGGAGCTGGACGGCCGGGCGCTGGTCGGCGGCAGTGTCGCGACCAGCCTCGACACCCGGAACGCGACCCGGCACGACCTGGAGGTGATCGCCCCGGTGATCCTGCTGGTGGTGCTGCTCGTGCTGGTCCTGCTCCTGCGGGCGCTGGTCGCTCCGCTGCTGCTGATCGTCACGGTGATCGCCAGTTACGGTGCGGCGCTCGGGGCGGGGTCGTTCCTGTTCGACCACGCGCTGGACAACCAGGTGCCGCTCTTCTCGTTCCTGTTCCTGGTGGCACTCGGGGTGGACTACAACATCTTCCTGGTCACCCGGGCTCGGGAGGAGGCCGGCAAGCGCGGCACCCGGGACGGCATGGTGCACGCGGTCGCGGTCACCGGCGCCGTCATCACGAGCGCGGGCATCCTGCTGGCGGCGGTGTTCGCGGTGCTCGGGGTGCTTCCGGTGATCACGCTGACCCAGATCGGGGTGATCGTGATGATCGGGGTGCTGCTGGACACGCTGCTCGTCCGTACCGTCCTGGTCCCGGCTCTGGCCACCATCCTCGGTGACCGGTTCTGGTGGCCGGGCCGGCCGCACGCTCCGGCGGCACCGGCGGGCGATGTCCCGGCCCGGGGCAAGGACTGGAACGCCGTCGACCGGGCCAAGCTCCCGGAATCCGCCGACAAGGGCTGATCCGGCCGGCGCTCACGGTTCTCCCCGGACGCACCGGGAGCCGTGAGCGCCGGCTCCCGGTCGTCAGCTGGCACTCACGGCTCGCAAGAGCGTCGCTCCGAGCCCTCAGTGCCGGCCGGCACGCTCTCGCCGCCGACGATCAGCGGGTGGGGACTCCGGCGAACGGGATGACGGCCGGGGCGGTGTCGCGCTCCCCCGCCGGGTGCTGCCAGAGGCCGCGGCGACGCAGCTCGGGCAGGACTCCTTCGCCGAACCAGTACGCCTCCTCCAGGTGCGGGTACCCGGAGAGGATGAACTCCGAGATGCCGAGCGCCGCGTACTCCTCCAGGCGGTCCGCGACCTCGGTGTGGCTGCCGACCAGCGCGGTGCCGGCCCCGCCGCGGACCAGGCCCACGCCGGCCCACAGGTTCGGCGAGACGACCAGGCCGTCCCGGTTACCGCCGTGCAGTTCCAGCATCCGGCGCTGCCCCTCCGACTCGCTGGTGCGCAGCCCGGCCTGGACCCCGGCGATGTCCTGCTCGGAGACGTTCTGCAGCAGCCGGGCCGCTTCCGCCCAGGCCGCCTCGGCGGTGTCCCGGGTGATCACGTGCAGACGGATCCCGAACCGCATGTCCGGCTTCAGAGTGCGAATCCAGGCTAACTTCTCGGCCACCTGCGCCGGGGGCTCGCCCCAGGTCAGGTAGACGTCGGCGTGGTCGGCGGCGACCGGGCCGGCCGCTTTCGAGGACCCGCCGAAGTAGATGGCGGGCGCGACGTCGGGCACCCTCGTGAGCTTGGCGTTCTCGACCTGCACGTACGCACCGTCGTACGAGATCGTCTCGCCCCGCAGCAATCCGCGGACCACCGTGAGGAACTCGGCGGTCCGCGCGTAGCGCGAGTCCTTGTCGAGGAAGTCACCGAACTGCCGCTGCTCGGCGGACTCCCCGCCGGTCACCACGTTGAGCAGCAGCCGCCCGCCGGACAGCCGCTGGAACGTCGACGACATCTGCGCGGCGAGGGTCGGCGAGATCAGCCCGGGCCGGAACGCGACCAGGAACTTCAGCCGCTCGGTGACCTCGGTCAGCATTGCCGTGGTCAGCCACGCGTCCTCGCACCAGGCCCCGGTCGGGGTCAGCGCGCCGACGAACCCGAGCTGCTCGGCGCTGCGCGCGATCTGGCCGAGATAACCGATGGTCAGCGGACGGACGCCGCCGGCCGAGCCGACCGGTGTGCCGTGACCGCCGCCCACGATGTCCCGGCTGTCGCCGTTGGTGGGAAGAAACCAGTGGAAGTCCATACCCGGAGCCTACCCAGAAATCCCATCGGCTCGATAGGATGCCTCAGCATGATCGATGAGGTTGCATACGACGAGGAACGACTGCGCGACTGGACGGCCGGGCGGGCCCGCGGTTTCTCCCGGCGGAGCCTGCTCGCCCTGGCCGCGGCGGTGGGCGCGGCCGGCCTGGCACCGGGCCCGGCCCGCGCGGCCGACTCCCCCATCGTCAAGCCACTGCCGCCCGAGTTGTTCAAGATTCTCGGCACGAACGCGGAGACGAAGTGGTCGGCACTGAAGGATCAGGGTTACTTCGTGCCGGTGGACCGATTCTTCGTTCGCAATCACACCAGCACCCCGGTTCTCGACGCGTCCACCTGGAACCTGGAGATCTCCGGCGCGGGCCTGCGCGGCGACACCGCCCACCTGAGCCTGACGGATCTTCGCCGCCTACCGGCGGAGACCCGCGCGGTCACCGTCGAATGCGCCGGCAACGGCCGCGGCTACTACACCTCACAACAGGGACAAACCGTCTCCGGTACGGCGTGGGGCCTGGGCGCCGTCGGCGTGGCGCGCTGGCGCGGCGTGCGGCTGTCGACCGTTCTCCGCCGGATCGGCGTGCGCCGCGACGCGCTGGACGTGCAAGCCTCCGGGCTCGACCCGAACTACGTGACCGGCGGCGTCGACCTCGGCCCGGTCCGCCGCCCGATGCCCGTGGCCAAGGCGCTCGACGACGTGCTGCTGGCCTACGAGATGAACGGCGAGCCGCTGCCGCCCGACCACGGTCACCCGGTCCGCCTGATCGTCCCGCACTGGATCGGCATCGCCTCGATCAAGTGGGTCGGGAAGATCGAGGTGTCCACGGAACCGCTCTTCTCCCCCTGGAACACGCAGTTCTACCGGCTGTTCGGCCCGGAGTTCCCGGCCGAGGGTCAGCCCTTCGACCGGCAGGTGATCAAGAGCGCGTTCGAGCTCGACCCGGGAACCACGTTCGCGGCCGGCCGGCGGGTGCGGCTGACCGGGCGCTCCTGGTCGGCGGGCGGCGCGATCCGCTCGGTCGAGGTCAGCACAGACGGCGGCGCGACGTGGCGGCACGCCCGGTTCACCGGGCCGTCCTGGAACGGCGCCTGGCAGCAGTGGGAGCTGGACTGGAAGCCGGCCGCCGGGGCCTACGAGCTGCTCGCCAGGGCCACGGATGTGAACGGCAATTCGCAACCGGAAGTCGCCCGATACAACACGCTCGGTTACCTCTTCGACGCGGTCGTGCGGGTGCCCGTCACCGCCGCATGAAACCGGGCCGGGGCTGACAGTCAGCCCCGGCCCGATCCCGCACCCCACTCAGGACTTGAAGACGTCCTTGATCTTCTCGCCGGCCTGCTTGATGTTCGCGCTGGCCTGGTCGGTCTTGCCCTCGGCCTCGAGCTGCTCGTCGTCCGTGGCCTTGCCGACGCCTTCCTTGACCTTGCCGCCGACTTCCTCGGCCTTGTTGTCGACCTTGTCGTCGAAAGCCATCGCACACCTCCGGGAGGGGTTGAAGTCTGTCTCGCCGTTCACATACCCCCCGGCAGGCAGCTCATGCCTCGCCGGAAACTTTCCTTCCACCTCGGCACAACGGCACCGGATCAACGTCAAGATCTTCATGTCACCTCTCCGCTGCGGTCCGGGCCGCCGCTCCCGCGGGGACCCTTC
>KL571280.1:0-4566 GCA_000715855.1 Actinoplanes liguriensis | reverse complement strand
ATCTCCGTGGCGGGGCGCGGTCACCCCGGAAGAACAACCCCGCCCGGCATGGGCGAGACCCTGGGTTATGGTGGGCGCCGACCCCGGGGAGCGTGGATGCCGTCAAGGAAGGCCGTCGACGCATCGGAGGGCAGCCCGCCAAGCCGGGCGAAGGCGAGAACGGCCGCCGCCGAACCGGGCGTGCGCCAACCGGAAGCCGCCACAGCAGGCCGGAGCAGAAGCGCAGCGACGGGCCGGGCCAAGAGCGCCGCGAAAGGCCGGGACAAGAGCGCCGCGACGGGCCGGGACAAGGGCACCGCAACGGGCCGCGCCAGGGGCGCATCGACAACCGCTGCAAGAACCACCAAGTCTTTCAGCAGCGAAGCATTCCAACCCCCGCAAAAGCCTCATAAAAGCGGCAAAACCACCTCCACCGATGTGGCCAGAGCCGCCGGAGTCTCCCGCTCCGCGGTGTCTTTCGCGTTCAACAACCCCCAACGCATCTCCACCGCCACCCGTGAGCGCATCCTCGCCGTCGCCGAGGACCTCGGCTACACCCCGAACACCCTCGGCCGGATGCTCCAGGCCGGCACGACGAACTCGATCGGCGTCCTGCTCCCCCAGCGTCTGGCCCAGATCCTGGAGAACCCGTACTTCGCCCGCTTCCTGATGGGCGTCGGCCAGGTCTGCGACCGGGAGGGCTACACCCTCCTGCTCACCCCGCCGCTGCAGGACTCGGTCCTGAAGGCGATCCCGTACGCCGCGGTGGACGGCTTCATCGTCTGCGGCCTGGAGATCGACCGCGGCGAGGTGGCCGAGCTGGATCGCCGCGGAATCCCGTTCGTCCTGATCGACTCGGACCGCCACGAGGGCGCCCCGCACGTCGAGGTGGACGACCGCGGCGGCGCTCGCGAGGTGGCCCGCTACCTGCTGGAACTCGGCCACCGGCGGCTGGCCGTGCTCTCCATCGACCCGGGTCCGGACGTGGCTGTCCGCGGCCACCGGGGCCCGCTCGGCCGGCGATTGGCGGGCATCGCCGACGCGCTCGCCGACGTCGGCATGACGATGGAGGACGTGCGGCTGGCGGAGGTCCCGGCCACCCGTACCGAGGGATATGAAGCGACAAAAGAGCTGATGTCCGCCAACCCGACCGCCGTCCTCGCCCTGTCCGACGTCCTCGCCTACGGCGCCATCGACGCGCTGCGGGAAATGCGGGTCGACGTCCCCGGCGACGTCTCGGTGACCGGCTTCGACGACCTGGCCGAGTCCGCCTGGTTCCGTCCGAGATTGACCACGGTCCGCCAGCCCATCGTGACGAAGGGCCGGATGGCCGCCGACTTCCTGATCTCGGCGATCCGCGGCGAGGATCAGCATCCGCACCAGACACTTGGCACGTCGCTGGTAGTGCGCGATTCAGCCACAAAACCACCCAAGAATCCCCGCTAACCGAGCGACTGCAAGAACTTGCAGCAAGAAAGCAACGGTCGGACTATGTAACACGTGTTAGTTGCCTGCTAGATTTCGTCGCCATGACAGATCAACTGGTCGCACCGCCCACCGTCGAGGCGCCGCCGGCTTCCTGGTGGCGCAACGCGGTCATCTACCAGATCTACCCGCGCAGCTTCGCCGACTCCAACGGCGACGGCATCGGCGACCTGCCCGGCATCACCGCCCGGTTGCCGTACCTGAAAGATCTGGGCGTCGACGCGGTCTGGCTCTCCCCGTTCTACGCCTCGCCGCAGGCGGACGCGGGTTACGACGTCTCGGACTACCGGACCGTCGACCCGATCTTCGGCACCGTCGCCGACGCCGCCGAGCTGATCGCCGGCGCGCACGCCCTCGGCCTGCGAGTCATCGTCGACCTGGTGCCCAACCACTCCTCCGACCAGCACGAGTGGTTCCAGAAAGCGCTCGCCGAGGGCCCCGGCTCGCTGTTCCGCGAGCGCTACCACTTCCGCCCCGGCAAGGGCGAGAACGGCGAGCTGCCGCCGAACGACTGGCCGTCGATCTTCGGTGGCCCCGCCTGGACGCGGGTCGCGGACGGCGAGTGGTACCTGCACCTGTTCGCCGCCGAGCAGCCCGACTTCAACTGGGAGCACCCGGCCGTCCGGGACGAGTTCAAGACCATCCTCCGGTTCTGGCTCGACCAGGGCGTCGACGGCTTCCGGATCGACGTGGCGCACGGCCTGGTGAAGGAGAACGGCCTGCCGGACGTCGGCTCGGACGCCGAATGGCACCTGCTCGGCGTCGGCGAGAGCCCGTGCTTCGACCGGGACGGCGTGCACGAGATCTACCGCGCGTGGCGGCAGATCCTCGACGAGTACCCGGGCGAGCGGATCGCGGTCGCCGAGGCGTGGGCGCCGAATCTGGCGCGGGTCGCCCACTACGTCCGCGAGGACGAGCTGCATCAGGCCTTCAACTTCAGCTATCTGGGTACGGCGTGGAACGTCCACGAGCAGCGCCAGATGATCGACGACTCGCTCGCCGCGATGAGCGCGGTCGGGGCGCCGACCACCTGGACGCTCTCGAACCACGACGTCGTGCGGCACACCACCCGGCTGATGCAGACCGGGGACGGCGAGGTGGCCGGTCGCAAGGCGGTCGCCGTCGACGAGGAGGCCGGCCTGCGTCGCGCCCGAGCCGCGAGCGCGCTGATGCTGGCGCTGCCCGGCTCGGCGTACCTCTATCAGGGTGAGGAACTGGGCCTGCCCGAGGTCCTGGACCTGCCCGCGGACGTGCGTCAGGACCCGGCGTTCCACCGCGCGGAGGGCCAGGACGGCTACCGCGACGGCTGCCGGGTGCCGATCCCGTGGAGTGGCGACGTCGCGCCGTACGGCTTCGGCCCGGAGGGCGGCGGAAGCTGGCTGCCGCAGCCGGCGTCGTGGGCGAGGCTGAGCGTGGCCGCGCAGGCCGAGACGCCGGGCTCGACGCTGGAGCTGTACCGCACCGCGCTGACCGTCCGCCGCACCGACCCGGCGCTGCAGCCGATCGACAACCTGCGCTGGGTGACCGCGCCGGCCGGCGTGCTCGCGTTCGAGCGCGAGGTCGCGGGCGCCCCGGTGTTCCGCTGCGTGGTCAACATGAGCGACCAGCCGGTGACCCTCCCCCGGGCCGGTGAGTTGCTGCTCGCCAGCGGTCCGGTCGAGGGCGGCCCGGACGAGATCGTGCTGCCGCCGGACACCACCGTCTGGTGGTCCCTCTGATCTGAAAACCGGCCCGGCCACCCTCGGACGGTGCGGGTGGGCGGGGTGCGGGCGTGACGTGGACCTGGGGGGACGCGTCACGCCCGCACTTTCTTCTTCCTCAGTTCGCCGTTCTCCACGCCGATCAGGCAGGAACACCTGATCGGCAACGCACGGGGAACGGCGGTGGAGCATGCCAGGCAGGGAACAACCGGCCCGGGTGTCCGCGCGCCTCGTGCTCCTGGCGGCGGTGTGGGTCGTGCTGACCGTGGTGCTCGCCGTCGCCGGGCTCTTCGGGGACGCGCCGGCCTGGCTGCTCTGGCCGTCCGCGGTCGGGGCGACGGCCACCGCGGCGTACGCCGCTCTGGTCGCCGCCGAGGCGAGCCCGGGCAGCGCGCGGGCATTCTGGCGCCGGCTCGCGGTCTCGGCCGGCATCCTCACCGCCGGGACGATCAGCCACGCCACGCAGACCGTACTTGCCGGGCATCTGAGCTCGATGAATCTGTTCAGCGCGGCCTGCTACCTGGGTTCGGTGGCCGGCGCCGCGTACGCGATGATCCGTGTCCCCCACGTGCCGCGCACCTGGCGGGCGAACCTGGCGATCTGCCTGGACGTCGCGGTGGTCGGGGTGGCCGCGTCGCTGATCGTCTCGCACTTCCTGTGGAGCTACCCGGTGCCGGCGTCCCGCGGGCCGGGGCCGGCCGGCCCGCAGATGCCCGGCCTGGCCACCGCGATGATGCTGATCATGCTGGTCACGGCGGTCGCCGGGGTGGTGGCGGTGGTCCGGGTCGGCATCACCGGCGTGGGTCCGTTGCACGGGCCGGCGCTCTGGTACCTGGCCCCGGCCGGTCTGCTCCCGCCCGCCTCGTGGCTGATCTACCCGGTGCTGCGTGGCTGGCCGCACCTGAGCGTCACGGCGATCGTCCTGTCGCCGCTCGGGCTGATGTTCGCGCTGGCCGCGAACTCGCAGATCCGGTCCGCCGCGGGTCCGGCCCGATCGGTCAGCCCCCGGCGGATGCGGCGGTGGCGACGGATCAGCGTCGTGCCGTACGCCGCCGTCGCGATCACCGTCGGCATGCTGATCTTCGTCACCCTGCACCTCGGGTTCCTGCCGTCCGGGCTGGCCGGCGGCTCGGTCGTGCTGATCACGCTCGTGGTGATCCGGCAGTTCGCCGCGCTCTCCGACAACACCGTGCTGATGGACCGGCTCGACGACCAGGCCAACCACGACGACCTGACCGGGCTGCCGAACCGCCGGAAGTTCGCCGCCACCCTGCAGGAGCGCACCGAGCCGGGCGCGGTCGCGGTCGGCGACCTGGACGGCTTCGGCACGCTCAACGACCGGCTCGGCGACGAGCGGGGCGACGCGCTGCTGCGGGCCGCCGCCGCCCGGATCACCGAGATG
>KL571279.1:24555-26143 GCA_000715855.1 Actinoplanes liguriensis | reverse complement strand
CAGAGATGTGTATAAGAGACAGATGCTGCTGTGGGGCGGCTGGATGCTGGTCACCGGCGTCACGTTCTCCTACATGAGCGGCACGATCCACCCGTACTACACGATCGCTCTCGCGCCGTCGATCGCCGCGCTGGTCGGCATCGGGGCCCGCGTCCTCTGGCTCTACCGGGCGCAGCTCTGGGCCCGGATCGTGCTCTCCGGCATGGTCCTCGCCACCGCCGGCTGGGGGTTCGTCCTGCTCGGGCGCACCGACTGGGAGCCGTGGCTGCGCTGGGTGGCGCTCGCCGCCGGGATCGTCGCGGCCCTCGCGCTGGTCGCCCCCGCGGCCCAGCTGCGCCGGCTCGCCGTCGTCGGGATCGTCGCCGGCCTGCTGTCGGCCGGGCTGGGCACCGCGGCCTACGCGACCGCCACGGTCACGGTCGCCCATACGGGCTCCATTCCCAGCTCAGGGCCGTCCGGAAGCTCCGGCATGGGCGGTGGTCCAGGAGGCGGCGGATTTTCCCGTACGGGCGGTGGCGGCACCTTCCCCGGAAACGCCCCCTCGGGTGACGCGTCGTCGTCGGATTCCTCGTCGACCGGCGACTCCTCGTCCTCCTCGTCGTCCGCGGCCCCGTCGCAGTCCTCCTCCTCGTCGTCCTCGGACTCGCAGTCGTCCACCGGCGGCGGACCGGGCGGCAACGGCGGTGGCGGGATGGGCCGCGGGGGTGGCGGCAGCAGCAACAGCGAGCTGACCGCGCTGCTCAAGGCCAGCACGACGAAGTGGTCCGCGGCGGTCAGCGGCGCCACCTCGGCGGCCGACCTGGAGCTCGCCTCCGGCACCTCGGTGATCGCCCTGGGCGGCTGGAACGGCAGCGACCCCTCCCCCACGCTCGCGCAGTTCCAGGCGTACGTGAAGTCCGGCCAGATCCACTACTACATCTCCGGCGGCGGGATGGGCGGCGGCGGTGGCGCGGGCGGCGGGACGTCCGACTCCTCGCAGATCGCCGGCTGGGTCTCGCAGAACTACACCGCCACGACCGTCGGCGGCTCCACGATCTACGACCTGACGGCCACCAAGTAGAGGCTTCCTCTCGCACCAGCGGGCCCGCGACTCCCCCGGTCGCGGGCCCGCCCTTTGTACGATCCCCGCATGGTCATGCGTCTGGGCGCCACTGTGGACCGGTTCCGGCGGCCGATCCTGATCATCACTCTGCTGATCACATCGGGCGCGACGGCCGCCCGCTGGGCCGGCGCCGACCCCGATCCCCTCGCCCTCGGGGTCGCCGTGCTGCTGGGCGCGGCACTCCTGCCGCTGTGCGTCCTGATGTTCGCCCCGGTGTGGCGCCGGCGGGCCTCGTTCCGGATCGCCGGGCCGGGGCGCGCCTTCGACCTCCCGCCGACCGGGACGATCACGCTCGTCGGCGTCTTCCACCTGAGCCTGACCGCGGTGCTGCTGATCCTGCCGTTCGAGTCGGCCGCGGACGCCGCGAAGGCCCGGATCATCCTGCCGCTCGCGATGCTCGGCTTCCTCCTCTACGTCCGGGCACTCTGGTCCGGCATCACCGTCACGCTGACCGCCGACGGCATCCACGCCGGCAAGTACTCCGGG
>KL571279.1:23367-24416 GCA_000715855.1 Actinoplanes liguriensis | reverse complement strand
CCACACGGTGGTCACCGACGGCGTGCCGGTACGGATCGTCGCCGCCGCGCTCCGGTTCTACCTGGAGCATCCCGGGGAGCGTGCCCGGATCGGCAGCCCGGAGGGCCTGGCCCGGCTCCAGGAGGCGATCGGCCGTTCGACCGAGACCGACCGGAGCATCCGGCCGCGCAGCGGACGGGCGCTCGCGGTGATCACGGCGATCTGCGTGCTCGTCGTCCTCGCCATGATCGAGACGAAGATCTGGTCCGACTCCCGCTTCGGCGACGGCTCCACGACCGCCTTCACGATCGAGCTGCTGACCACCGTGATCTCCGTCAGCGCCGCCGGCTACCTCCTCGGGGCGATCAAGGGGTACCGCCACGGCCGGCGGCGCTAGCCGTCACCGGACCCGCCCTACACTCCGGCGGTGATCATGAAGCTGAACGCCACCCTCGATCGGAACCGCCGGCTGCTTCTGACCGTCACCGCGCTGCTGGTGGCGACGGTCGTCACCGCCGAGCTGCGCGGCTTCGACCCGGACCATCTCGCCGTCGTGCCGGCCGTGCTGCTCGGCGGCGCGATCGTGCTCGCGGCGATCCTCATGATCGGCGCGGCCGGGCAGCGGCCGACGTTCCTGGTGGTCGAGTCCGAACGGGCGTTCCGCACCCCGCCGAGCGGGATCCTCCCGATGGTCGGGGTCGCCCACGTGGCCGTGCTCGGGCTGCTGCTGGTCTACCCGCCCGACTTCGCGCACGGCACCTTCATGGACCGGATCGAGCTCCCGTCCGTCGTCGTCGCCTTCCTCTTCTACTTCCGGATGCTCCTGCACGGCGACGCCATCACCCTCACCCCCGAGGGCCTGCACGCGGACAAGGGCCGGGGCACCCTCGCCTTCCCGTGGGACGCGCTGGACCCGGCGAAGCCGCCGGTCGTCGACGGCGGGACGCTGGAGCTCGCCTACGCCCGGCCGGAGCTCGTGCGGGCCACCGGACTGCTGGCCGGCCGCGAGTCGCTGACCATCAGCACCGTGCCGATGCCGACGCTCGCCGCCGCGATGCGGCACTACCTGG
>KL571279.1:19981-23148 GCA_000715855.1 Actinoplanes liguriensis | reverse complement strand
GTGTATAAGAGACAGGCCGAGCCCCCGCTGCCTCCGCGCCGGGACGAGGACGACGATGACGACGATGACGACGATGAGGACAAGCCGTGGACCCGCGCCGGGATCGTGAAGCTGGTGATCGGCGCGGTGATCGGCTTCCTCGTCTTCGTCGTGCTCGGCGAGTGGATCGAGAGCACCACCGGCGAGGAGTCCGCGGCCGGGTTCTTCTACCACGTCGTGGGCGGTGTGATCATCACCGGAACGTTCGGCTACGTGTTCCGCGTGATCAAGGAATACCGCCAGAACCGGAGACGATGACCTGCCCTATCATCCGCCGATGATCATGAGATTGTCCGCGGCGGGCCGCCGGAGCCGGCCGCGGCCGTACTGATGGCAATTGTCTTCTTGTCGTTGATCTTCGCTGTCGTCATCGTCGTCACCGTGCTGCGGCCGGATCAGGCCCGTCCGGCCTTCGTGGTCGACGAGCGGTCGAAGGGGCTGCTGACGCCCCGCGCCGGCGGGCTCCCGCTGCTCGGCGTCGCCATGCAGGCCCTCGTCGGGCTCGGGCTGATCATCCCGGACGACGAGGCCGACCTCGGGATGCCGGCCTGGACGATCAGTGGGTTCGCCGTCGTGATGCTGGCCGTCTGCGCCCGCGCGACCCTGATCGGGATCGGTCTCACGATCGGCTCGGACGGGCTGCGGGCGGACAAGTTCACCGGCACGGTCGTCGTCCCGTGGGAGGCCGTCGACCCGGGGCAGGTGTGGAGCAGCCCGTTCGAGGTGCACCTCCGCTATCGCGCGCCGGAGCTGGTGCGGGTCACCGGCTGGGTGGTCAACCCGGGCAAGCTGCGGGTGGACGGGGTGGTGCCGGACTTCGCGGCCGCCACGATCCAGCACTACGCCGCCAACCCGGCCGAACGGATGCTGATCGGCGCCCCGGCGGGTCAACTGCACCCGCTGTCGCAGGCCGCCCCGATGGCCGGCCCGGTCACTCCCCCGGACACCCGGCCCGCCGTGGTCGCGGTGCTGGTGCTGAACGTGCTGCTGGGCGCGGGCGCGGTGGCGATGGACTTCACGCTCGGCTCCGAGCTGGGCAACACGTCCGTGCCGGGCCTCGCGGCGCACGCCGCGACGGTCGCGTTGGTGCTGCTCGCGCTGCGGATGATCCGGGGGGCGGTGCGGCTTCTGCGCACGCGCGCGTGAAATTGTCGTACCCCTCTTCTAGGTTTTCGCGCATGGTTACCGCGGCTTACTCGTACCTCGGTTCGTCGACTCTGGACGACGGCCTGACTTTGCAGACCTCCGGCGGCCCGGCCGCTCATCCCCGTTTCTTCACCGGCTTCCTGACCTCGCCCGGCGCCGCGGCGACCGGCCTGCTGGCCGTGGCCGAGGTCGCCCGCACGCGGTATTTCCGGCCCCTGCCCCCGGCCAGCCTCGACCCGGTGGTCACCGCCGGCTCCGACCGGCTGCGGTTCGAGTCGTTCTCCGGCTGCTGCGGGGTCTATGCCCGGCTCGACGTGCTCCCCGGCGGGCTGGACGGTGAGATCGTCGCCCACGGCACCACCAATGTGGACGTCAACCTGCCCCTGCAGCGGGCGCTGACCCGGGTCGGCCGCTCCGACCCGATGCACGTCGCGGTCGGCCCCGACGACCTGACGGTGACCACCTTCGACGGCCCGCTGGTGGAGCGGAAGGTGCCGCTGCCGTCCCGCTGGCTGCGCGGCTTCGCCGAGGCGCAGGTGCTGACCGCCCGCTTCGACCCGCGCGCCGAGATCGGCGTCGCCGAGGCGCGGGCGCTGTTCAACCGGCTCCCGGCCGGTGACAAGTCGGTCCTCTGGGCGGTCCCGGCCGGCCGTTCGCTGCGCTTCACGTCCCGGCCCGCGCCGGGCGCGGTCTGCCTTCCCGGCGCCGGCCGGCTGTCGGCCCTGAAACCCTTCCTTCGGTACGCGACGGGCCTGCGGGTCTACGGTCCGGCCGTGGCCGCGGGCAGCCAGCCGGTGGCCAGCACCTGGGAGCTGACCATGCCCACCCTGCGGTTGTCGGTGACGCTGTCGCCGGAGCCCTACCGCGGGTTCTCCGGCGAGGGCGCGGTCCTGGAGTCCCTGGCGAGCGACGAGGTGGCCGACGACGCCGACCTGGTCAGCGCCCTGCTCTCGTGGGATCCGACGATCGACGTGGACTCGCTCGCCACCGCCTCCGGGCTGGACTCCGCCCGGGTCCGCGACGCGCTGACCCAGCTCGGCACGGCCGGCCGGGTGGGCTACGACGTCGCCGAGGCGGGCTACTTCCACCGCACCCTGCCCTACGCGGCGGACGCGGTCGAGAAGATGAACCCCCGCCTGGCCGGGGCCCGTGCGCTGATCACGGCCGGCGGGGTGACCGTCGGCGACGAGGTGTCGGTGGTGGCGAGCGGCGCCGAGACGTACCACGTCCGTACCGAGTCGCAGTCCTGCACCTGCCCGTGGTGGGCGAAACACCGCGGTGGCCGTGGCCCGTGCAAGCACGTCCTCGCCGTGCGGATGGCCCGGGCCGGCGAGACCGCCGGGACGATCGCGAAGGCCGAGGCCGCGGCATGACCCTCACCTGGGACGACCTGCGCGAGCGGGCCCGCAACCAGAGTCACGCCGGCATCGTCACGCTGCTGGCCCGCGCCACGGAGGAGGAGCGTCTCGCGATCGCCGGGGACGTCGAGACCGCCGTCAAGGGCCTCGACCGTGACGCCTGGTGGCGCGGGCAGAAGAATCCGAATCCGGGCTACGCGCTGGCCGTCCTCGGCTGCATGCCGTCCGCGGCCCGGGCCGCCGCCCTGCTGCAGCGCACCAACATGCAGAGCTGGGCCCAGATCGGGCCGGCCCGGCTCCTGGAGGTCGCCCGCCTGCGCGAGCTGCCGTGGCTGGGCGAGCTCGGTGCCCGGCTGGCTCAGAAGCTCCCGATCCGCTCCGCCGACGACGAGCTGTGGCCGATCATCTCCGCCCTGCTCCAGGAGGGGAACGCCGAGCCACCGGTCACCGAGGCCGTGGTCCGCGCCTGGCTGGATCATCTGCTCACCCCGCCGTTCCGGCACCGCGGCCCGGTGGCCCCGCTCATCGTCCGGCTCCGCGACGACCCGCATCGGGACACCCTGCTGCCCGGGCTGTTCGAGCTCGCCGGCCTCGGCGCCGACCTGTCTCTTATACACATCTCTG
>KL571279.1:18742-19827 GCA_000715855.1 Actinoplanes liguriensis | reverse complement strand
TCAGAGATGTGTATAAGAGACAGAGCCGCACGACCTGCGCCCGTTCGCGCTGCTGCACGACGCGCTGGCCCCCGACGACGACGAGCTGACGGCCCACGCGCTGGACTACGCCCGCCTCCTCCCCGAGGCGCCCGGCCCGGTCGCGACGCTGGCCCAGAAAGCGCTGCGCGCCGTCGACGACGCCGGCCGCCTGGAGCTGGAGACCCTTCTCGACACCAGCGGCCCGACCCTGGTCCGCGCGGAGAAGACCCTGGTCAAGGCCCAGCTGGTGTGGCTGGAGAAGGTGGCCCGCCGGGATCCGGCCCGGGCCGGCGAGGTGCTGGAGACGGTCGCCACCGCCTTCGGCCACCCCGCGCTGGACGTGCAGGAGCGGGCGCTGACCCTGATCGGCAAGCAGGTCGCCCGGCTGGACCCGGCGACCGTGGCCCGCCTCGCCGACGTGTCCACGGTGCTCGCCGGTGACCTGCCGGCCCGGGCCGCGGAGCTGTTCGGCGTCGCCACCCCGGCGGCCGAGGAGGTGCCCGAGCTCGCGCCGGCCGCCCCACCGGCCGAGCTGCCGCCGCCGATCCTGACCGCGCCCGAGCTCGCCGAGGAGCTGGTCGTGCTCGCCCACGAGGAGGCCGCGATCACGTGGGAACGGGTGCTGGCCGGCCTGGTGTCGCTCTCCGCGACCGAGGGCCCGGCGGTGTTGCGGGAGGCGTTGCAGCCGGTGCTGGACCGCTACCCCGGCGACTTCACCGAGAGCTCGTGGAACCGGACGTCCCCGCTGCTGCACCTGGGCGTCGCGATCCGGTCCGTGATCGGCCCCGGCGCGGCGGCCGGCGGCGGCCGCTCCGGGAACCTGTGGGGGTGGCTGATCACCTCGGTGCGCACCGCCTGGCAGGACGGGCGCCGCGGCGGCAGCGACTCGGCACTGTCCGCCACTCCGGACGGTGTGCTCGGCCTGCGCGTCGCGGAGCTGGCCACCCAGCTGACCCGCACCATGGTCCCGCTGATCATGGCCACGCCGACGCACGTGACCGGCAGCATCGACCCGGCGGTCCTGCTGGAGCGGTTGCGCCGGGCCGAGGCGGAAGGCTGGCAGT
>KL571279.1:18059-18562 GCA_000715855.1 Actinoplanes liguriensis | reverse complement strand
GGGAGGTCGATCCGCAGGTCGTCGCCGGGGCCGCGCGGCTGGTCTCCCCCGCCGGCCGGCAGTTCGCCGCGTGGCTGACCGGGGGTGGCCTGCCCGATCCGGTGACCCAGCGGTTCGAGCAGAGCCCGGAGAGCACACACCGGGACTACTGGTCGCCCGGCCTGCGCCGGGTGGTGGCGACCATGAGCCCGGCCCGCGACGGTGGCCTGCGCCTCGAACGCCAACTGCTCACGGTCGTGCCGGGCGTGCACCCGGAAGGCTATCCGGACACCTTCCACCGGTCCGGTGACATCCTCGCCATGGTCCTGCCGCACCACCGGGAGGCGGCCGCCGCCTGGGCGTTGCCCGAGCTCGCCGCGACGGCCGACCAGGAGCAGCGGGAGGGCGCGGAGGTGCTGCCGCTGCTCGCCGAGTGCTCAGGCCCGGTCGGACCCGCGCTGGCCTACGGGGTCGCCTACGGTCTCGGCGCCCGCCACCAGGAGAGCCTGTCTCTTATACACATC
>KL571279.1:15739-17880 GCA_000715855.1 Actinoplanes liguriensis | reverse complement strand
CCCCGAGCCGTTCGCGGCGGCGGTCGGCGCGGCCCTGGTCGACCTCGGGGCGGACGGGGTTCTCAAACTGTCCCGCGTCGTCCCGGCCCTGGCCGAGGCCCACCGGGCGGGCGCGTCCGTCGCGCTGTGGGAGGTTCTGGCCACGGCCCTGCCGGGCCTGTTGCCGGCGGCGCCGCGCGGCCTGCCGGATCTGCTGGAGCTGGCCACCCAGGTCGCCGGTGCGGTCCGCGCGACCGATCCGATTCCCGGCCTGGCCGAGGTGGCGGCACGGCCCGGCTCGACCCGGGTGGTCAAGGAGGCGAAGCGGCTGCAGACCGTCCTGACTCCCTGATCCGCACCGCACCCGGCACCCCGGCCGGCGACTCCTCGCGCGGCGAACGGCGGGGTCACCGCCCCGCAGCTCGTCCGGCGGACTGCGGCCTCGCCGCTCGCGCGGAGAAGCCGGCCGGGACCGGGTCGGTGGGTCAGGACGCGATCAAGGACTCGGAGACGGTCCACAGGCGGGAGGCCGCGTCCGGGTCGAGCGCGTAGGACGCCACGCCCGTGCGGGTGCCGGGCTGGTTCGGGCCGGCCTCGTTGCAGTTCTCGAAGTAGCGGCCGCCGACGCCCTCCACCAGCGGGGACGCCGCCACCAGGACCGAGGTGGCCGCGCCCTGCTCGACGGTCTTCCACTGCGGGGCGTTGCCGCCGGAGGCCTGGCGCATCCGGTCCAGCTCCTCGTCGCTGACATACCGCTGCAGGTTGGTACGGATGCCGCCGGGCATCAGCGCGTTCGTGTAGATGCCGGCATCCGCCCAGCGACGGGTGGCCTCGACGGCGAACAGCACGTTCGCGGTCTTCGCCTGGCCGTAGGCGAGCCACGGATCGTACGCCCGATTCTCGGACATCAGGTCCTCGAAGATCACCGCCGAGCGCAGGTGCGCGGCCGAGCTGACCGAGACGACGCGGGCGCCGCCGGCCGCCGTCAACGCGCCGAGCAGGCTGGTGGCCAGCGCGAAGTGTCCGAGGTGGTTGGTCGCGAACTGCAACTCCCAGCCCGTCCCGGTGCGCATCAGCGGGGACGCCATCACCCCGGCGTTGTTGATGAGCACGTGCAGCGGCCCGTCCCACCCGGCGGCGAACGTTCGGACCGAGCCGAGGTCGGCCAGGTCGAGCGGGGCCACGTGAACCTGCTTGTTGCCGGTGGTCGCGGTGATGTCGGCGGCGGTCCGCTCGCCGGCCTCGGTGTTGCGGACGGCGAGGGTCACCTCGGCCCCGGCGCCGGCCAGCGCGCGGGCCGTCTCCACCCCGATGCCGGACGCGCCGCCGGTGACGACGATGCGCTTGCCGCCCAGGTCGATCCCGGCGACGACCTCGGCCGCGGTCGACTCCGCACCGAACGGCGTGACGATGCGTGTGGTGTCCGTCATGATCGTGTCTCCCGATCCGAACTAAGCTGAAGCGGAGGAGCCTCCGCTGAGCCGACACTAACCGGAGGAACCTCCGCTTGCCAGCCGCCGGCAATGTCCCGCACGCCACATCCGGAACGGGAACACGACGATGACCGAACGCCCCCTGCGCGCGGACGCACGGCGAAACCGGGAACGACTCCTGGAAGTCGCGGTCCGGGCGTTCTCCGAGGACGGCCCGGATGCGCCGCTGGAGTCGATCGCGAGAACAGCCGGCGTCGGCATCGGCACGCTCTACCGGCACTTCCCCACGCGGGACGCGCTGGTCGAAGCGGCGTACCGGAACGAGCTGGACCGCCTCTGCGACGCCGTGCCCGAGCTGATCGCCGAACTCCCGCCGGACCGGGCACTGCGCCGCTGGATGGACCTGTTCGTCGACTACATGGTGACCAAGCGCGGCATGGCCGGCGCCCTGCGAGCGGTGATCGCGTCGGGCGGCAACCCCTACGCGCACAGCCGGGACAGGCTGCTCACGGCCATCGGCGACCTGCGCGCGGCCGGAGTGCGGGCCGGCGTGATCCGCGACGACGTCCCGGCCGAAGACGTGCTCGCCGGCCTGAGCGGCATCACCCTCACGATCAGCGACCCGACCCGCCGCGACCAGGCATCACGCCTGCTCGACCTGCTGATGGACGGCCTCCGCCACCGACCCGACCCTCGCTGACTCGCCCAGGAGCGGACATCACGGCCCGG
>KL571279.1:13019-15424 GCA_000715855.1 Actinoplanes liguriensis | reverse complement strand
GGCTCGCCCAGGAGTTGTCCGTGGCTCGGCTGGAGTGTTGCGACGGCCGCCTGAACCCACCCTCCAAGGGGGCAGACCACCCGAGCAACCATTCTCCCGGGAAGTCGCAAGATCATGCGGGTGGCCTGTGGACAGACCGCTGGTGTGGAAAACCCCGGACGGCCCGCGGGACGGGGCAGACTTGGGGGCGCACCGCAGCGAGGTTCCGGCCGGGTGGGGACGGGCTCTCGCCGTACGCGCAAATGGGTCTTTGAAAAATAAATAGAAGCGCCGCCCGGGTGGGGGACCCGGACGGCGCTTCCTCAGGGGGAGGGTTGAAGAATCAGCCGAGCTTCACGTTGAAGATCGGGTTGGCGGCCAGCTTGCGGAACGCGGCGAGCGAGGACCGGGAGCTGTCGATGCTGATGTCGCGGTCGCCCTCGTCGTCGTGCTTGGTGTCGAAGTGCACGATGGCCTTGATCGCCGGGCGCTTCGTCAGCTCGCTGAGGACGCTGTTGTAGACGGCCGACTTGTCGGCGGTGTGACCCACGCGGTGGTAAGCGCCCCACTCGGCGATCATGACGGGCTTGCCGGCGTGCTTGGTGGTGGCCCAGTCGTACCAGCCCTGCGCGCCGCCCTTGGCCTTGCGGTCCAGCAGCGAGGCGAAGGTGCCGAAGTGGTAGTAGTTCTTCTCGACGGAGACGTAGGAGTCCAGGCCGATCCAGTCGACGACGTCGTCACCCGGGTAGAGGTTGCTCCACCAGGACTGCGCCATCCACTTCTCGTTGCCCATGTAGGCGACGACGTTGATCACGTTCGAGACACCCTGGGCGCGCAGGCGCAGGATCGTGTGGCGGTACATGGCCGCGAAGTCCTTGGCCTCCATGCCCGAGCCGGCGCGCGCGATGACGTCGTTCTCCGGCTCGTGGTTCAGGACCAGGAAGAACTTCTTCCCGTACGCCTTGGCCCGCGCGGCGAAAGCGTCGATCCGCCGATCCTGCTGGCCCTTGGCGACAGCCGCCCACGTGGTGCCGTAGGCGATCTTCCAGTTCTCCAGCAGCACCCGCGGGTGCGCAGCGTCCTGGGTCATCGCGATCTCGGCCTTGGTCGGGAACGGCTCGTTGCCCTTGTGGTACTGGTGGAAGATGGTGGCGGTCCGGCCGCTCGCGTTCTCCCACGTCTTCAGCGCCTGGTCACGGGGCGCGCTGGTGAATCCACCAGCCGCACCGCCCCAGAGAACGCCACAGGTCGGGACCAGCTTCGCGCCGGTCTTGCACCCCGTGTCGGCAGCCTGCGTAGCGGCCTGTGCCGGCGTCGCCGTCACGGCGCCGGCGAAACCGGCGGCGAGAGCGGTCAGCGTCAGTACGGTCTTGCGCAGCGTCGACTTCAAAATCAAATACCCCCCGGTCTGTCCGGCGGCGTTGTCCGCCGGGCATGTGAAAGAGATTCCAGGGCGACGGGTGCGTGCCAAGTGCCCGTACCGGTGCGGGAAAGTTGCGGGCTTCCAGGGGTGTCGCTTGCTTCCGTGGCGCGCCGGGGGTAGCCAGGACAGATGTGGATCTTTGACGGGCACAACGACCTGGCGATGCGACTGCGCGAGCTGCACGGATCGAGCGTCACGGGACTCGACCGGGAGCGGCCGGGGCTGCACACCGACCTGCCGCGGCTGCGGGCGGGCGGGGTCGGCGCCCAGTTCTGGTCCGTCTACGTGCCGTCCGACCTGCCCGAGCCGGAGGCGGTCACGCACACCATGGAGCAGATCGACGTCGTCTACCGGCTGCTCGCGGAGTACCCGGACGCGCTGGAGGCCGCCTACACCGCGGACGACGTGGAGCGGATCGTCGCCGACGGGCGGATCGCCTCGCTGCTCGGCATCGAGGGCGGGCACTGCCTGGCACGCTCACCCGGCGTGCTGCGGGCGTTCGCGCGGCTCGGCGTCCGCTATGTGACGCTCACCCACAACCACCACACGGCCTGGGCCGACTCGTCTTCCGCGCCGCCGTCGGTCGACGGCCTGACGGCCGAAGGGCTTGCGCTGGTACGGGAGATGCAGCGCATCGGCGTGCTGGTCGACCTGTCGCACGTGGCGACCGAGACGATGCACGCCGCGCTCGACGTGGCCGCCGCGCCGGTGATCTTCAGCCACTCGGGGGCGCGGGCGGTCACCGATCATCCGCGCAACGTCCCGGACGACGTGCTGGAACGGATCCCGGCGAACGGCGGGGTGGTGCAGCTCCCGTTCGTCTCGTACTTCGTGTCGTCCGCGGCACTGGACTGGTACCGGGCGATGGAGGCCGAGTGGGAGCGGCTCGGGCTGGCGCCGATCGAGCACGACTGGCCGCGTGGCCCGCGGGCCGGGGAGAGCGAGCCGCCGCTCTCGCGGGACGCGGACCACACCTCGGAGCCGGCGTTCCAGCCGTGGCTGG
>KL571279.1:3795-12825 GCA_000715855.1 Actinoplanes liguriensis | reverse complement strand
ATGTGTATAAGAGACAGGAGGCGACGGTCGCGGACGTGGCCGACCACGTCGAGCACGTCCGGGCGGTGGCCGGGGTGGAGCACATCGGGCTGGGCGCGGACTTCGACGGAACGCCGGCGCTGCCGGTCGGGCTCGGTGACGTGGCGGGCTATCCGGCCCTGCTCGCCGAGTTGTCCGGGCGCGGCTGGTCCGACGACGACCTGCGCAAACTCGCGCACCGGAACGTTTTGCGAGTGATGCGGGAGACCGAGCAGCACGCGACCTCGCCGCTGTGGCCGTCGGCCCGTCCCGCCGCGGCGGACTCGCCCGAGGAGGCCCAGCACCACGTCACGCAGTGACGGTGGGTGACATGCCTGGGCGACGTGCGCTTGCCGCCGCCCAGGGCGCCGGCCCGGAATCGGGGCCGGAAAGCGCGGATCCGCCGGTGCCGGCAGCGGGGTTCGGATGCCGGGGTGCCGACGGATCGGGCGGCCAGTCGCCGTAAAACTTCTTGGGCCTTACGACGACTGCCGGATGTTCCGCGGCGTGAACCGCGAGAACAAGGAGATCATACGGTTTGTTTCCGATAACGCGGCAGCCGGGTGATCCAGATCGCCTCGGCACACGCCGGTCTCCGGTGAAAGATTAACGCCGGGCCGCCGGTGAGGTGATCGCGGGTGCGTCACCCCACGCAGGCCACCCATAATGTCACTCTGGGTTAACCTGTCGGCGGTTTCTCCGTCTCCTCCGGCTTGACCGGCTCCGGGGCGGGGGTAGCACCGTTCGGCCGGGGCGGGCCGGGTTGCGCCGGGATCACGGTCTCCGGCTCGGTCCGCAGTGCCGCCTCCGGCTTCGCCGGCACGGGCGTCGTCACGGGTGCGGCGGGCGACGGTTCGGGCGTTGCCGCGGGAGCGGCGCGCGGCGGCTCGGGCGTCGCCACGGGACCGGCAGGCGGCGGTTCAGGTGTTGCCGTGGGACCGGCGGGCGGCTCGGAAGTCGGTTCGGGTGTTGTCGCGGGCTCGGCGGGCGGCGGTTCGGGCGTTGCCGCGGGGGTGGCGAGAGGGGGCTCGGGGTCGCGCGCATCTTCCGTCTCCGGGCGCGACTCAGGACGTACAAAATTAGCGGTTTTGGGGGTTTCTTCGGGCGGAAGGCCGGTGCCGATCGCGGCATAGACCGCCGGCTGGTCGTGGCGCAGGCGGCGGCCCCACCAGACGCCGAGCAGGTAGACCGCGAGGAACGCGAGCGGCGGCAGGTAGACCTTGACCGGATTGTCCGAGTCGAGCAGGTCACCGAAGAAGACCACCGACAGCAGCAGCATGAGAACCAGGAACACGGCGGCGATCCACGGCGCGACCGAGCGGCGCCACGCCGTCTCGCCGTGCGCGTCCCGGCGGAAGAAGCGGACCACCGCGATCGACGCGATCATCATCAGCACGAGGACGCCGAGGCCGCCGGAGACCGTGCCGAAGAAGAAAAGGTCCGTCGTCGGGTTCAGCACCAGCGCCGCGAAGATCAACAGCACCACGAGGGCCAGGCCGGACTGGCCGATCGAGGCCGCGACCGGCACGTCGTCGCGGGTGCGGGCCAGCGCCGGGGGCAGGACGCCCTCGCGGGCGACGGTCAGCGCATACCGCGCGACGGTGTGGTGGAAGGCGAGCATCGCGGCGAACAGGCTGGTCGCGAAGAAGATCCGGCCGAGGTCGACGAGCGCGGTCGGCAGGTACGGATCGGGGAGCACGAAGAACAGGTCGTTGAGGTACTGCGCGGCGACGTCGATGATCCGGTCCGGCCCGGCGACGACGGACATCGCCCAGGCGGAGCCGCCGTAGACGATCGCGGCGACGCCGAGCGTCATGAAGATCGCCCGGGCCACCGTGCGCCGCGGGTCGCGTGCCTCGGCCGCGTAGACCAGCGGCGACTCGAAGCCGACCATCCCGGCGACCGCGCCGACCAGCAGGGACACACCGCCGGCGCTGCCGATCAGGGCCGGGTTCAGCGTATCGAACGAGACCCCTCCTCCCCCGGCCGGGTGACCGAGCATGACCGCGTCGAAAATCAGCACGATCAGCACTTCGGCGCAGACCAGGACGGTCAGGATGCGAGCGTTGAAATCGATCTGCCGCAGGCCCAGGAAACTGATCACCGCCCAGCCGAGCAGCGCCCAGACGATCCACGACATCTTCCATCCGAAGATCGCCGCGGCGTTGTGGGCGGCCACGCCGAACGCGCCGTAGAGGCCGATCTGCATCGCGTTGTAGGCCAGCAGCGCGACGAAAGCGGTGCCGACACCCGCCGGTCTGGACAGGCCCTTCGCCGCGTACGCATAGAAGGCGCCGCTGTTCGGCACGTGCCGGGCCATCGCGGTAAGGCCGATCGTGAAGATCGCCAGCACGACGGCGACCAGCACATACGCAACCGGGATGCCCTTCTCTTTCACCTCCCCGTAGCCCAGCGGGAGAGCCCCGGCGACCACGGTGAGTGGCGTCATCGCGGAGACCGCGATCACGAACACGGACCACGTGCCGAGTTTGTGCGAGTTCTGTTCGGTAAGCCCCGCTTGCGACACGGCGCCTCCTGTCCACAGCGGATCAGTGCCAGACGCCGAAGATATCGAAGTTAACTGATCTTGGGGTCGCTTGTTTTCGCTCCACCCCGCGCGGGTAGGTTGCGCTCATGCCGATCGGCCCGCAACCGCACGGCCGTCGCGGCACGGTCGAGGAGCCGTACAGTCCGCTCAACCTCCGCCTGGCGCTGGCCGCGTTCGGGGCGGTGGTGTGCGCCGTGCTGTCGCTCGTCCTGTTCCGCGCCGGCTGGATCGTGCCGGGCTGGCTGCTCGCGGCCTGGGGCGTGGTCGCCCTGGCCGACATCGTGGTGATCCAGTTGCGCCGCCGGGCCCGCGCCCGCGCCGAGGGCTCGAAGTCGGACCACAGCCTCTTCGAGTGATCAGGCCAGTCCCGCGTCGTGCACCAGCAGGGCGATCTGCACGCGATTGTTCAGGCCAAGCTTGGTGAGCAGCCGGGACACGTGCGCCTTCACCGTCGCGATCGACATGAACAGGTCGGCGGAGATCTCCGCGTTCGACTTGCCCTGCGCGACCGCCAGCGCCACGTCCAGCTCGCGGGTGCTGAGCTGGTCCAGCCGGCGGCCGGACTGCCCCCTGTCCGGCTGCGGGACGGTGGTGACGTGCGTGATGAGCTGCCGCGTCACGCTCGGCGACAGGGTGGCCTCACCGGCTGCGACGCGCAGCACCGCGTCCCGGATCTGCGCGGGCGGCGTGTCCTTCAGGAGGAACCCACCGGCCCCGGCACGCAGCGCCCGCAGCACGAACTCGTCCGCGTCGAACGTGGTCAGCACCAGCACCTCGGGCGCGTCCGGCCGTCTCCGTAACGTCTCGGTGGCGGCCAGCCCGTCCACCCCGGGCATCCGGATGTCCATCAGCACGACGTCCGGCCGGTGCTCGGCGACCGCGCCCGGCACCTCGCTGCCGTCGCTCGCCTCGCCCACCACGCGTACGTCGTCCGCGCCGTTGAGGATCATCGACAGACCGGCCCGCACCAGCGCGTCGTCGTCCACGATCAGCACCCGGACCGGGTTCACGAGACCTCCCACGGGAGCCGGGCGATCAGGCGGAACTCGCCGGCCGTCGGGCCGTGCGCGAGGTGGCCGCCGGCCAGGGTGGCGCGTTCGGTGAGGCCGATCAGGCCCAGGCCCGTACCGGGAAGGGGTTTGACCGGCGCGGCGACCGGGAGCGGATTGACCACCTCGATGGTGAGATCAGCGCCGGCGGCGCCGCCGACCCGGACCCCGGCGACCGTGCCCGGGGCGTGCTTGCGCGCGTTGGTCAGACCCTCCTGCACGATCCGGTACGCCGCGCGGCCGACACCGGCCGGCACCTCCCCGAGGTCGGCGGTCACCTCCAGGTTCACCTTGTCGCCGGCCGACCGGGCCTCCTCCACCAGCGCGGGCAGCGCGGTGAGGGTGGGCTGCGGCTTCTCCGGGGTGGGGTCGCCGCCGGCCGGCCCGTCCCGCAGCACGCCGATCACCGCGCGCAGGTCCTGCATCGCCTGATGCGCGCTGGCCCGCACCACGGCGGCCGCGCCGGCGATCTCCTCCGGCGGCGCCCCGGGGCGGAACTCCAGCGCCCCGGCGTGCAGGCTGAGCATCGAGATCCGGTGGGCGAGCACGTCGTGCATCTCGCGGGCGATCCGGGTGCGCTCCAGCGCGCGGGCCTGCTCGACCCGCAGCCGCTGCTCGGACTCGGCCCGGGCGGCCCGGTCACGCCAGGAGACGACCAGCTCACGGCGGGCCCGGACGACCATCCCCCAGAGGGCGAGGATCACCACGAAGGCGACGCCCCAGCCGACGGTCTCCAGGACCGAGTTGCCCTTCTCCGGCCGGATCACCGCGAAGGCCCCGTTCGCCAGAGCGGCCAGGCCCGCGAAGCCGGCGAGCACCGCGAAACGGCAGTGGACGGCCACCGTGAGGATCGCGATGAAACCGGTGAGCGCGATCGCGACGCTGAACGTCGACAGCGCCACGCAGAAGATCCCGAGGGCCAGCGGGAACCGGCGCCGCCACCACAGGCCGAGCCCGGCGAGGCCGCTGAGCACGCCGTCCAGCAGGACCAGCCAGTGCGGGGTCGGATGCCACTCCTGGACCACGGTCGGATGCGGCCCGAGCAGGTCGACCGTGGCCAGCACGGTGAAACCGAAGCCGAGCACGAAGCAGAGGCCGTCGACCACCCAGTCACGGGTGGACCGCCGGGCCGGCGCGTGCGGCTCGGCAGACAACGTGGCCGGCAACAGCCAGCTGAATTCGACGTGGCCCACGCGTCGACTCTACGAGCGGCCGCGGCCCCGCCGACACCTACCAAAGTAGGGGTCGGACGATAGACCTAGGTTCGCGAACAGAGACCGAAGACCGAAGCGGCGCGGGCGTCCCGAACCGGACGCTGAGGACATGATTGCGGTCGAGAACCTCACCAAACGGTACGGCGATCAGCGCGCCGTCGACGACGTGTCGTTCACCTGCGAACCGGGCACGGTCACCGGTTTCCTCGGTCCGAACGGCGCCGGGAAGTCCACCACGATGCGGATGATCTGCGGCCTGACCCCGGCCACCTCCGGCTCCGCCACCGTGTGCGGAGTCCCCTACCGGCGTCTCGGCAACCCGGGCCGGCGCGTCGGCGTGCTGCTCGACGCGTCCGCACAGCACGCCGGCCGGACCGGGCGGGAGACCCTGGCCCTGGCCGCGCTGACGATGGGCCTGGACACCGCCCGGGTTCCCGAGCGCCTGACCCGGGTCGGGCTGGACGCCACCGCCGCACGACGCCGGGTACGGGCGTACTCGCTGGGCATGCGGCAGCGGCTGGGCCTGGCGTACGCGATGATCGGCGACCCGGCCGTGCTGATCCTCGACGAGCCGGCGAACGGGCTGGACCCGGAGGGCATCTACTGGATGCGCGGGCTGCTGCGGGCGTTCGCCGACCGGGGTGGCACGGTGCTGCTCAGCTCGCACCTGCTGCGCGAGGTCGAGGCGGTGGCGGACCGGCTGGTGGTGATCGGGGGCGGCCGGATCCTCACCCAGGGCGACAAGAACGCCATGCTCGGCGAGGCCGGCACGGTGGTCCGCCCGGCCGACCCGGCGGAGTTCGAGGCGGTGCTCAAGCGGCTGGACCTGACCGGCACGCGCTCGTCGGACGGCACGATCCTGGTGCCCTCCGAGCCCGAGGCGATCGCCCGGGCCGCCACCGAGGCCGGAGTGGTGCTGCTGGAGGTGCGGCCGGCCGGCGCCGGCGGCCTCGAGGAGATGTTCCTGCGTCTGACCAGCACCGGAGGCAACCGATGACCAGCGCTCTCGCACTCCCGCGTGAGGCGACCGGGTCGCTTCCGCTCCCTCGACTGACGACCGTCGAGCTGCGGAAGCTCGCCGACACCCGGGCCGGCTTCTGGCTGCTGCTGGTGATCGGCCTGGCCACGGCCGCCACCTCGGCGATCATCCTGGGCTGGTCCCCGGACGAGGAGATGACGTTCCAGGGGTTCTTCAGCTTCGGCCTGCTGCCGTCCGCGGTCCTGCTCCCGGTGCTCGGCATCCTCTCGGTGACCAGCGAGTGGTCGCAGCGCACCGCGCTCTCCACGTTCACGCTGGTCCCGGCGCGCAGCCGGGTGGTGATCGCGAAGATCGCCGCCGGGGTGCTGGTCGCGATCGCGGCCACCGCGGCGACCGCCCTGATCAGCGTTGTCGCGAACGTGATCGGGCGGGCGATCGGCGGGGACGGGTCCTGGCACGTCGACGGCTCGCTGATCTGGCAGGGCCTGCTGCTCGAGGTGATCTTCGTGTTGATGGGCGTCGCGTTCGGCGCGCTGCTGCAGAACACGCCGCTGGCGATCGTGCTCTACTTCGCGCTGCCGATGGTCTGGTCGCTGCTCGGCGGCATGATCAAGGGGCTGAAGCCGGTCGCGGAGTGGCTGGACATCAACGTGACCACGACGCCGCTGTCCGAGGTGGGCATGAGCTCCGGGGAGTACGCGCGGCTGGGCGTCTCGGTCGCGCTCTGGGTGCTGTTGCCGCTGGTCCTGGGGTCGATCCGGGTGCTGCGGCGCGAGGTCTCATAGGTCCGTCCTTTCGGCACCCCCGGCGCGCCGCGGCCGGGGGTGCCATCCTGATGGACGGGCCGGGCGGATGATTCATGATCGACTGCGCGTGTTGGGGCCATTCGCACCTTTAGGCAGGTAACGTCCGCTTCGTGAAACGCACCGGTCTTGCCAGCTTTGCTGCACTCGTGGTATTGATCCCGCTCGTCACCAGCCCGGCCGAGGCGCAGCAGCGACGGCCGCCCGCGCCCACCGCCACGGGCCACGCCGGAGTGGTTCCGGTGGACGACACACGGGAGTTCACCCGTACCCACCTGGAACTTGACGGAAAAGCGCTGCCGCCGGCGCGCTACCGGCCGCAACCCACCGCCCGCCGCGCGCCGGCGGCGACGCCGCCGATCGGCACCGTGCGCAGCTGGGTCGGCCTGGACGACACCGACGACGACCTCTACCGCAAGGACTACACGCTGCGGGCCGTCGGCAAGCACATCGAGGTGTGGGTCGCGAAGGACATCGCCTTCCCGGCCACCGACTGCCGCAAGAACGCGACCGACGTGACCGACGCGCAGGTGGCGGACCTGGTCACCCAGTTCGACACCAACATCTACCCCAAGGAGACGGCGGCGTTCAGCACCCCGCCGGACCGGTCGGGGGCCAAACCCGCGATGGAGGGCGACTTCAGCGGCGACGGGGACAAGACCGTCACGCTGGTCGACAACGTCCGCGACGACAACTACTTCCACTTCCCGGAGCGGCCGACCTACATCGCGGGATTCTTCTCCGCGCAGCTCAACGAGCTGTTCGACCGCAACGTGATGACCATCGACGCCTACGACTGGCTGCACCGGACCGGCGACAGCCCGAAGAACGAGCCGACCGACGACCTGTGCACCAGCCGGCCGGCCCGCCCCCGGATGTACGAGGGCACGTTCGCCCACGAGTGGCAGCACCTGCTGGAGTACTACACCGACCCGGCCGAGTCGGACTGGCTCAACGAGGGGCTGTCCGATTACGCCCAGAGCCTGGTCGGCTACGTGGACGCCCGGCTCGGCGTGCACCACTTCGGCTTCGACAGTCACCTCGCCTGCTACCAGGGCTTCGGCAGCGTCAAGACGACCTGGAACGCGAACCCGCGCCAGTGCGGCGGCCCGCAGAACTCGCTGAACCTGTGGGACGAGGGCGATCCCAACGAGGTGCTGGCCGATTACGGCATCACCTACGAGCTGATGATCTACCTGCGCGACCGCTTCGGACCGAAGATCATCTCGGAGCTGCACCGGGACGGGAAGCACCACTCGCTCGACGCGCTGCAGACCGCGCTGCCACCCCGGACCAGGCTCACCGACGTGCTGCACGACTACCAGCTGATGACCCTGGTCGACAAAGAGGTCGGCGAGCCCGGCGGCAAGATCATCGGGGTGCCGCGCGAACGGGTCACCGCGGAAGGACTGCGCTCGACGATCAACCTGGGCAACAAATCCGCCTACGAGAAAGCCGGCGCGGCACCGAACGGTGCCGACTTCATCCGGCTGCGCGGCGACCTGAGAACGGTCACCTTCAAGGGCGCCCGAACCCTGCCGCCGACCCCACTGACCTGGAAAATCGACTCCGAGATGCTCTTCTCCGGCAACAAGTCGGACCTCGACGAGACCGCGGCACGGCAGGTCTCGGTGCCCGCCGAGGATCCGGTGCTGCGGTTCACGACCAGTTACGGCATGGAGAAAGACTTCGATTTCGGGTACGTGACGATCTCCGCGGACGGGGGCAAGACGTATGCGGCCGTGGCGGGGGACAACACCGTCACCGGGCCGGAAGGTCCTGCGCTGACCGGGCAGGTGGCGGACGTCAAGCAGAGCTACGACCTGAAGGCGTACGCGGGGAAGAAGGTCCTCCTCGGATTCCGCTACGTCACCGACGCGGCGGTCAACCTGGGCGGATGGCACATCGGTGACGTGTCGATCGGTGCCAACAAGATCGGCTCGGCCACGCTGGACGGGTGGAAGTCGCCGACGCAGTGGCATCCCGTGGCCGTTCGCGGGTGGCACGTCTCGCTCGTCGGCCTCGGGCGGCTGCGGGCCGCGGTGGTGCCGATCGAGCAGGTGGCTGCGCTGCGCGGATACCCCAAGGTCGTGGCGGTCGTGGCCCAGGACGATCCGACCGGGACCGTCACGCAGTACGCGCCCTACACCCTGACCGTGGACGGCGTGGTGCAGCCCGGCGGCGGGCAGGCGGCACCGGGCGGCGACGAGCCGGTCTCGGACGGCGTGCCGGTCACGGGCGGCCAGCCGGTCACGGGCGGCGTGCCGAAGCCGGCTCCGTCCGGGATCGCGGTGCCGCGGCACCGGCCGTGAGCCAGCCGGCGCGCCAGCCGTGGCGTCGATCCGCCGACCGTGAGCGCCGGCCCGCCGCGCCACGGTGCCGGGCAGCCGCATCACGGGGCCGGGCCGCCGCCTCACGG
>KL571279.1:2351-3670 GCA_000715855.1 Actinoplanes liguriensis | reverse complement strand
CCACGGTGCCGGCCAGCCGCATCACGGTGCCGGCCCGCCGCATCACGGTGCCGGCCCGTGGGCGTCAACGCGCCCGCACCGGCTTTGGGCGCCGGCGCGGTGTCACGGCGAAGGCCTGGGTCGCGGCGAAGGCCTGGGTCGGGGTGCCGGCATGTCGGCACCGCGAGTTCCGGAGCGCGCCGGCGTCTCACATGATCAACTCCCGGGTGGCAACACCCCGTAGATGAGTGCCGTCGAGCCGGAACCGGCCCGATTGATCTGCCCGCCACACAGGACCCACGCTCCGGTGGCGGGCAGATCCTTGAGATTGGCCAGCACCTCCAGACTGATCCGGCGGCGCTGATAGACCAGCTTGGACACGGTGAACCCGGCGTCGGTGCTGACATCCGGACTGAACGCGTCGGTGCCGGTGCCACCCCGCTCCCCCAGCCGGCCGCTCGCCACCAGCCAGCGCACCGCCTCCGGCGCGAAGCCCGGATGTCGCTCGAAACCCGAGCCCCCGAACCTCTCCTCCCACCCGGTCCAGAGGATCACGACGGACTCCGCCGGGATGCGGCCGTGACGCCGCTCCCAGGCCTCCAGCTCGGCGACCGTCACCGCATGACCCGGATCGGCCGCGCACGCCTCGCGCACGTCGACCTTCACCGCGGGGCGGAACAGATCGGCCGGCGTCAGCTCGTCGGCCAGCAGCCCACCCGCGGTGAAATGCCCGGGCGCACCCCAATGCGTGCCGGTGTGCTCGCCGCCGCGAACCGCGCGTAAGTAATAGCCATCAGCCTCCAGCGTCGCCACGGTCTCCAGCTCGAACGGCGGATCACCAGGGAAGACGCTGACCCGCGCGGGGTCGTTGACGTGCGACAGGCTCACCAGCCTCAGGCCCTCGAACATGCCTGCCATCCTGCCACGAAACGTTGACACTGTCACGCTGACAGTGTCAGACTCATGGGCATGTGGACGATGGAGGAGCTGATCGACCGGGTGCGCACAGCGCTGGCCGCGGAATACTCCGGCGCGCCCAACGGCCGGGTCCGAGATCTGCCGGATCGGCGTTCCATCCGGTGGTATTCGACGATCGGCCTGGTCGACCGTCCTCTCGGCACGCGCGGCCGCAACGCGCTCTACGGTCCCCGGCACCTGTTGCAGCTCGTGGCGATCAAGCGCCTGCAGGCCGCCGGGCGCACGCTCGCCGAGATCCAGGCCGAGCTGGGCGGCGCGACCGAGGAGGAGCTGACCGAGCTCGCCCGCGTCCCGTCCGAGCTGCTCAGCGTCGATCCCGAGGCCGCTCTTCCGACGCCGGCGGCACGGCAGCCGTTCTGGAA
>KL571279.1:0-2126 GCA_000715855.1 Actinoplanes liguriensis | reverse complement strand
CAGCCGTTCTGGAAGGCGCCGCCCATGACCCCCGACTGGGCGTTCCCCGATCCGGCGCCGGCCGCCGACCCGGTCCTTCGGGGGCGATCCTTCGATTCGCCGCCGGCTCCGCTCCCCTCCGGGCCGTCAGACCCCGATTTCGGTACGGTGCCGGCGCCGTTCCACCGCACACCCGACGTGCTCCCGCCGCCGGCCGATCCCGGCGGGCTGCCCCTGGGCGGCACGGAGGCGCTGCTCACCGGGGTTCCGCTCGGGGCCGGCGTGATCCTGCTGGTCCCCGGTCCTCTCGACCTCGACCTCACCGACCGCGCGGAGCTCGCTGCCGCGGCCCGGCCCCTGCTCGACCTGCTCGCATCCCGTGGGCTCCACCGATAGGAGAGATCTATGATCATCTACGTCAATCCGATGGGTCCGGGCGAGCTCTGTCTCTTATACACATGAGTTCGTCAACGCCTATGACACCGCGCTCGAGGCGACCTATGTCTTCCCGCTGCCCGACCGCGCCGCCGTCACCGGCCTCACGATGACCGCCGACAACCGCACGGTCACCGCCGAGCTGCAGGAGCGCGGCGCGGCCCGGGAGCACTACGACGAGGCGATTGCCGCCGGGCAGCGCGCGTCGATCGCCGAGGAGGAGCGGCCCGACGTCTTCACCATGCGGGCCGGCAACATCCTGCCCGGCGAGCGCGTCGTGGTCCGGCTGTCGCTGGTCGGCCCCCTGCCCTATGAGGACGGCGCGGCCACCTTCCGGTTCCCGCTGGTGGTGGCCCCGCGCTACATCCCGGGCACGATGCTGGCCGGGGCGGCCTCGGGCGACGGGCAGGCGGCCGACACCGACGCCGTGCCGGACGCGTCCCGTATCACCCCGCCGGTGCTACTGCCGGGCTTCCCCAACCCGCTGCGGCTCTCCATCGGCGTGACCGTCGACCCGGCCGGGCTGGAGCTCGGCGAGGTCCGGTCCAGCCTGCACGCCGTCACCGAGCAGGACGGGACACTGCGGATCGCCCCCGGCGAGCGCGCCGATCGGGACTTCGTGCTCCGGCTGGCGTATGCGCCGGGTGGCCAGACCGCTGTCGCCGTGCCGGACGGGGAGGGCGACGAGGGCACCTATCAGCTGGTCGTCCTCCCGCCGGCCGAGGCCGCCGCGCCCCGGCCGAAGGACGTGGTGCTCCTGCTCGACCGTTCCGGGAGCATGGGCGGCTGGAAGATGGTCGCCGCCCGGCGCGCCGCCGCGCGGGTCATCGACACGCTGACCACCGCCGACCGGTTCGCCGTGCTGACCTTCGACCACCAGGTGGAGCGGCCCGACGGGCTGGAGTCCGGGCTGAGCGAAGCCACCGACCGCCACCGGTTCCGGGCGGTCGAGCACCTGGCCCGCGCCGACGCCCGCGGCGGCACCGAGCTGCTCTCGCCGCTGACCACCGGGCTCGGCCTGCTCGCCGACAGCACCGGGCGGGACAGGGTGCTCGTGCTGGTCACCGACGGGCAGGTGGGCAACGAGGACCAGATCGTCCACGACGTCACGCCGCTGATCGGCAGCACCCGGCTGCACACCATCGGCATCGACCGGGCGGTCAACGCCGGGTTCCTGGGCCGGCTGGCCGCGCTCGGCGCCGGGCGGGCCGAGCTGGTGGAGAGCGAGGACCGGTTGGACGAGGCGATGGAGCACATCCACCGCCGGATCGGCGCCCCGCTGGTCACCGGCCTGTCGATCACCGGGGAGGGGTTCGCGCCGCTCGACGGGACGCGTAGCCCGCAGCGCCTGCCGGGGCTCTACCCCGGGGTGCCGCTGGTGATCACCGGTCGTTATTCGGGCACCGCCGCGGGCGGTCTCACGGTCACCGGCAAGACGCGGGACGACCAGGAGTTCCAGACCACGGTGGCGGTTCAGGAGCGGGCCGAGCAGGCGATCGTCAAGCAGTGGGCGCGGGCCCGGCTGCGCGACCTCGAGGATGCGTATGCGGCCGGCGACCACGCGCTGGAGCAGCAGATCGTGGACACGTCGCTGCGGTTCGGGGTGCTGTGCCGCTTCACCGCCTACGTGGCGATCGATGTGCGGGTGGTGAACGAGGGCGGCAAGGTCCGGCGGGTCACGCAGCCGGTCGAGATGCCGTCCGGCTGGGAGC
>KL571278.1:88077-89325 GCA_000715855.1 Actinoplanes liguriensis | reverse complement strand
TGTATAAGAGACAGGGCCGGCGCTCGTCGACCCGTCCCGGCTGGACCGCTGGGCCCCGTTCTCCGCCGACCGATCACTCGCGGACACCGGCGAGGCCACGCTGACGATGGTCGACGGCGACGAGCGGACCGCCCTGCCCGCCGTAGTGCACCGCGCCGACCCGCCCCACCTGCTGGAGTACACCTGGGGTGCGGACCTGCTCCGCTGGGAGCTGACCCCGTCCGGCACCGGCACCCGCCTGACCCTGCGGCACACCCTCGCCGACCGTGACATGGACGCGATGGTCGCCGCCGGCTGGCACCTCTGCGCCGACGTCCTGCAACGCCTGCTCGACGGCGAGCCGGTGTCGGCGATCCGCGGCCGCGACGCGATGAACCACGGCTGGCCCGAGCTGCGCGACCGCTACGCCGCGGAGTTCACCTCCTGATACCCCTCTCACCCCTCGCACCCCTCTCTCACGCCCTTTTCGCACCCCTTCGCATCCTGAAGATCAACTTCAAGATCTTCATGTCCTACGTCCGCTGTGGTCATCCGGTCGGCGAGCGGCAGATCCGGCGGGACGCACAGGGCCAGCTGCACCGGCGGTTGCAGGGCGGCGGCGACGGACCGCGCGGTCGTCCACGTCGGCACGCTCTCGCTGCGCGGATCGAACAGGCGGCTCAGGTCGACGATCAGCGCGTCCGGATGCTCGGTGAAGCACCGGCGCAGCGTGACCGAGGTGCTGCGCCGGAGCTGATCGTCCCAGGGGCCGGACACCGTGAGCAGCGAGACGGCGGAGTCGGCGGCGACATCGACGCGGACGGAGACACCCTGCTCGGTGTCATGGTGAAGAAACAGCGGGCTGACCCCCATGACGCCACCATAACGGCGCGCCGGGCCACCGGTCGCCGGGCTCGCTCCTGCGGGTGATCGGGCGAAAGGCCAGGTGGGGGACGCCCGAACGGGTCAGTGCCGCTCGTGATCGGTGGCTTCTTCGATCGCCTCGGTGATCGCCCCGGTGAGATCGCCCGACGGCACCGCGATCCGCTCGCCCTCGCCCTCGGCCAGATGCGGCACGGGCTCCGCCGCCGACTCAGGCTCCGCCGCCGGCTCCGGCTCCGGCAAACTCGGCTCACCCGCGAAACCGAATTCGTTGGGCTCGTTCTCTTCGCGCTCAGTCGTCATGCCCCGGGCATACCCGCCCACCATCAAGATCAAAATCTTTTTGTCCTACGTCCGCTGTGGTCCAGGTCCGCCGCTCCCGCGGGG
>KL571278.1:85829-87803 GCA_000715855.1 Actinoplanes liguriensis | reverse complement strand
CTCCGTGGGTGGTCCCGCTCAAAAGGTCCCACGCGAGCCCCGCTCCGGGCCGGGCCCCAGCGCGGGTCGCGGTGCTCGGCTGGTGTTCAGGGTTGTTGTCCGGAGCGGATAACAACGGTGAGAGCCGGCCCGGGGCGCGGATTGCGGTGCTGGGCTGGTGTTCAGGGTTGTTCTTGGGCCGGGATGCAGCCGTGAGTGCCGGCCGGAGACCGCGAGGCGCGCTTCGGGCTGGGCCCCAGCGCGGGTTGCGATGCTGGGCTGGTGTTCAACGTTGTTATTCGGGGTGGATAACAACGGTGAGAGCCAGCCCGGGGGCGTGAGGCGCGCTTCGGGTCGGGCCACGGCGGGGGTTGCGGTGCTCGGCTGGTGCTCACGGCTGGATTCGGGGCGAAAACAGCCGTGAGTGCCAGCCGGGGGTCAGAGCTTTGTGGCGCCTGGGCCGGCCACCGCGACCCAACTGGTGGGGGCGGTGAATCCACGGTCGGCGTAGGCCGCGGTCACCGCGGCTGCGGTCTCGTCCGCGCGGGCGGTGTCGACCAGCGCCAGGACGCAGCCGCCGAAGCCGCCGCCGGTCATCCGGGCGCCGTACGCCCCGGCCGCCAGCGCCGTCTCCACCGCCACGTCGACCTGGGCCACGGTGATCTCGAAGTCGTCGCGCATCGAGACGTGCGACGCGGTCAGCAGCGGGCCGATCTCCCGGACCCGGCCGGCGCGCAGCAGGGCCACGGTGTCCAGCACCCGCTGGTTCTCGGTGACGATGTGCCGGGTCCGCTTGCGCAGCACCTCGTCGCCGAGACGGTCGAGGGCGTCCGGCAGGCCGTCGACGGAGACGTCGCGCAGCGCGGCGACACCCAGGATCGCGGCGGACTCCTCGCAGCTCTTGCGGCGGGCGCCGTACTCGCCGTCGACGTGCTGGTGCGGCGCGTTGCTGTTGATCACCAGGATGGCCAGGTCCTCGGCGGCCAGGTCGAACGGGATCTGCTCGATCTCGTAGGACCGGCAGTCCAGGAACAGCGCCTTGCCGGCCTCGCAGCGGATCGACGCGGACTGGTCGAGGATGCCGGTGGGCGCGCCGACGTACAGGTTCTCGGCGCGCTGGGCGATCGCCGGGCGGCGTTCCAGCGGCACGTCCAGCCCGCCCAGGTCGATCAGCGCGGTGAGCACCGAGGACTCCAGGGCGGCGGACGACGAGAGGCCCGAGCCGAGCGGCACCTCGGAGTCGATCGCGATGCGCGCGGCGGGCGGCTCGAAGCCGGCCTCGCGCAACGCCCAGACCACCCCGGCGACGTAGGCCCCCCAGCCGGTCACCTCACCCGGCTCGGTGGCGCCGAACGTCACCGGCTCGGGCGCGAGGGTGGAGCAGACCGAGAAGGTCCCGTCCGGGGACGGGCCGACAGCGGCCACCGTGCGCTGCGGCAGCGCGAAGGGCAGCACGAAGCCGTCGTTGTAGTCGGTGTGCTCGCCGATCAGGTTGACCCGGCCGGGCGCGGCCCACAGGCCGGCGGGCTCTTCGCCGTAGGCCGCGGTGAAGGCTTCGGCGGCCTTGGCGGAGATGTCGCTCATGCTTTGCCTCTCTTCGGCCCGCGCTTCCGGCGGTCACCGGCGGGGCCGCGGTGACACCGGTCGCTCATGCCACGTGCTTCCGGTAGAACGTCCAAGCGTCGCCGATCATCTCCTGCAGGGTGTTCTTCTCGGGAACCCATCCCAGTTCTTCGCGGGCCAGGGACGAGGACGCGACGAGTGTGGCCGGGTCGCCGTCGCGCCGCGGGGCGACCTCGACCGGGATGGCCGCGCCGGTGACCTCGCGGGCCGCCTCGACGACCTGCTTGTTGGAGAAGCCGTTGCCGTTGCCCAGGTTGTAGATCTTGTGCTCGCCGGGCGTGGTCGCCTCCAGTGCGAGCAGGTGCGCCCGGGCCAGGTCCGCCACATGGATGTAGTCGCGCACACAGGTCCCGTCCTGTCTCTTATACACAT
>KL571278.1:82605-85571 GCA_000715855.1 Actinoplanes liguriensis | reverse complement strand
GTGTATAAGAGACAGGGATCAGGTGGGTCTCCGGGTCGTGCCGCTCGCCGATCTCGTGGCTCTCACTGATGTACGCCCCCGCCACGTTGAAGTAGCGCAGCGACACCGCGGCCAGGTTGTGGGCGAACGTCTCGGACGTCAGCGCCAGGTCGAAGGTGAGCTTGGTCGACCCGTACGTGCTGGTAGGGGCCTTGGCGGCGGTCTCACTGATGGGAATCTCGACCGGGTTGCCGTAGACCGCCGCGGTCGACGAGAAGATCACTCGCGGGACCCGGGCGGCGCGGATCGCGTCGAGCAGGGCGAGGGATTTGACCACGTTCTCGTGCCAGTAGAGCTCCGGCTTGGCCATCGACTCGCCGGCCGCGATCAGCCCGGCGAAGTGCAGCACCGCGTCGAACCCGGCCTCCGGCATGAGAACCTGTGCGGCGTCGGCGATGTCTGCCTGGACGAACGTGGCGTCCGGCGCGACCGCCTCGCGGAAGCCGGTCCGCAGGCTGTCGAGCACCACGACCTCGTGGCCGGCGTCCAGCAGCAGCCGGCTGGTCACGCTGCCCACATATCCGGCACCGCCGGTGACGAGCAATTTCACGGTCTCGGGCCTCTCTGACGGGGATGAGCGCTCCTAGAATTCTGCAGAACCGATCATAAGTCAACAGGTTCGAACATCGGCCCGGAGCGGTGAGGGGGTTCGCGGGATCCGGTTCGAGACTGACACAATGGCCCTCATGTCCGACGTTGCCCGCCGCCCGCGAGTGCTCTCCGGCATCCAGCCGACCGCCGATTCCTTCCACCTCGGCAACTATCTGGGCGCGGTGCGCAACTGGGTGGCGTTGCAGGAGAGCCATGACGCGTTCTACTGCGTCGTCGACCTGCACGCGATCACCATGGGGCATGATCCGGTCGCTCTCCGTAACCGTACTCGCGTTTCGATCGCGCAGTTGCTGGCTGTCGGACTCGACCCGGAGCGCTGCACGCTCTTCGTCCAGTCGCACGTGCCCGAGCACGCGCAGCTCGGCTGGGTGCTGAGCTGCATCACCGGTTTCGGCGAGGCCGGCCGGATGGTCCAGTTCAAGGACAAGTCGACCAAGGCCGGGCAGGACAGCACCACCGTGGGCCTGTTCACCTACCCGATCCTGCAGGCCGCCGACATCCTGCTCTACCAGGCCGACCAGGTCCCGGTCGGCGAGGACCAGCGCCAGCACCTGGAGCTGACCCGCGACCTGGCGCAGCGGTTCAACACCCGCTTCGCGCCGAGCTTCACGATCCCGTCGGCGTACATCGTCAAGGACACCGCGAAGATCACCGACCTGCAGGACCCGACGATCAAGATGTCCAAGTCGGCGTCCTCGCCGAATGGCATCATCGAGCTGCTGGAGGACCCGGCCCGCTCGGCCAAGAAGATCAAGTCGGCGGTCACCGACACCGGGCGCGAGATCCTCTACGACGAGGTGAACAAGCCCGGCATCAGCAACCTGCTGACCATGTACGCGGCGCTCACCGCGCGGACCATAGACGAGCTGCTGGAGCAGTACGACGGCCGCGGCTACGGCGACCTCAAGAAGGACCTCGCCGAGGTGCTTGTCGAGTTCGTCAAGCCGATCCAGGAGAAGACCAAGATGTACCTGGACGACAAGGGCCAGCTCGACAAGATCCTGGCGGTCGGTGCGGAGAAGGCGCGCGCCGTGGCCTCGGTGACGCTCGCCAAGACGTACAAGAACGTGGGTTTCCTCAGCCCCGCCCGCGGAGCCTGAGCCCGGTGGGTGACCCCTCCCGGACACGCATCGGCGTGGCGATCGACATCCCGGAGCCCTGGGGGACGATGCTGACGCGCCGGCGCGCGGAGGCCGGCGATCCGCAGGCCGCCTGGACGCCGGCCCACGTCACGCTGCTCGGGCCGACCGAGGTGGACACCGAGGCGCTGCCCGCGGTGGAGAAGCACCTCGAGGCGGTCGCCGCGGCCCAGCCGCCGTTCACCGTCCACCTGCGCGGGACCGGCACGTTCCGGCCGGTCACCGAGGTGGTGTTCGTCAGCCTGGCGATGGGGATCAGCGAGTGTGAGCTGCTCGCCGAGGCGATCACCCGGTCCGAGGACATCCGCCGGGACAGCCGCTTTCCGTACCACCCGCACGTCACCGTCGCGCAGGAGGTGCCGCCGGAGGCGCTGGACGCGGTCTTCGACGACCTGGCCGGGTTCTCCTGCCGGTTCCCGGTGTCGTCGTTCACGCTGTTCTCGCACGGCGGCGAGGGTCCGTGGCAGCCACGGCGTGACTTCCCGCTCGGCGGCTGACCTTTCGGTTACGGTTCCGCGGTGAACCCTATCGATCGGGCGTATGACGCGGTCGCGGCCCGGATCATGGCGGTGCGTTATCGCTCCCGCTACTTCGACCATCTGTGCCGCGCGCTGCTGCGCTACGACGGCGTCCAGGGTGGCCGGCTCGCCGCCGCCAGCGCGTACTACGGCTTCTTCGCCGTGTTCGCGCTGCTGCTGATCGGTTACTCGATCTTCGGGTTCCTGCTGACCAGCAACACCCAGCTCTTCGACCTGGTGCACGATTTCCTCCGGCAGAACCTGCCGTTCCTCGACGTGCAGGCCATCCTGGACAGCAAGAAGACGGTCGGGATCGTCGGCATCCTCGGCCTGACCTTCACCGGCATCGGCTGGGTCGAGGCGATCCGCTCCTCGCAGCGGCACATCTGGCAGGTCCGCGAGCAGCCCGGCTACTTCGGCATCCGGCAGGCGGTCGACCTGATGGTGCTGGTCGGCATCCTGATCCTGCTGGCGCTCACCCAGCTCGCCGTCTACGGCCTGGAGAAGCTGCTCGACTGGCTGGCGAACGGCGGGTTCCAGACCACCCTGTCGGTGGTCAGCCTGGTTCTCACCCTCGGGGTGAACATGCTGCTGGCGGTGGCGTTGCTGACCGCGGTGCCGCGGCTGCGGATGACCGCGCGCCGGATGGCCCCGCCGG
>KL571278.1:73559-82405 GCA_000715855.1 Actinoplanes liguriensis | reverse complement strand
CGCCGGATGGCCCCGCCGGTGCTGCAGGTCGGGATCGGACTGATGCTGCTCAACACCGTCGGCAAGTCGTTCGTCGCGATGGTCGAGCGCAATCCGGCGTACGGACTGGTCGGCTCCGCCGTCGGCGCGCTGGTCTACCTGTACGTCTTCCACCAGCTCCTGCTCTTCGGCGCGGCCTGGGCGGCGACCAGTCCGCACGGGCGGGTGGTGGATCTGTCGGCCGGCGATAAAACCGCCCCGGTGGGGCAAAACCTCTGGATCCGGGACGCCCGCCCGCGATGATGTCCTGCGTGGGCACTCTCGTCACCATTCATCTGCCGCCCGGCTCGCCGTCCACCGGCCTGCCGTGGGTGATCACCATCGGCTCCCTGGGTGACCGGGAGGACTGGGATCCGGTCGTCTGCGGTCCGTACGAAAGGGACCACGCGATCGCCCTGGCGCGGGCCGTGGTCGCCGACGACGACCTGATGGCCGTGGTGGAGCCGATGCTGCCGCTGGACGGCGCGGACGCGATCCGCAAGGAGATCGAGGCGACCCGCGCGATGGCCGAGGACGACACCGCGCCCGGTGACGAGCTGCTCGCCGAGCAGGGCATCGGCGGCCCGCCCCCGCCCACCCCGGCGCCGTCCGAGGTGCACGAGGGCTGGCGCCGGATAGCCGCCCGGCTGACCCGCTGAGCGCGCTGCGATACTCGTCGCCGTGGTGATCACACGACGGTGGGCAGCGTTCCTGGTGGCGGTCGGGGTGTGGACGTGGGTGATCTGGCCCCGCTTCGGCCTCGCGATCTACCGGGACGAGCGCTCGTTCGACGGCGGCACGCCCACGGCGTTCCTCTGGGTGCACGCGCTGCTGATCGGGGCGTCACTGATCATCGGCACGATCGTGGGGGTGCTCGGCGTCCGGGCGTGGCGTTCCGCGCCCCGATGAGAGGCGTCGGAGCGTGGCGTTCCGCGCCCGATGAGAGGCGTCGGAGCGTGGCGTTCCGCGCCCGATGAGAGGCGTCGGAGCGTGGCGTTCCGCGCCCGATGAGAGGCGTCGGAGCGTGGCGTTCCGCGCCCCGGTGAGCGGGCTGCCGCCGTACGCGCAAAGGCTCTGACGCCGCGGCAGAAAGCGACCGTGACCAAAAGGTGACCACAACCGGAGCGAACCGTTACCGGCGGGGGTTGCCGATGCCGAAGATTAATCTCTCGTTACGTGGCGACCGGGCAATTCCTCTGGGAACCCACCTAAAGCGGCAGACAAAATCCCTGGTGATTGCGGCGCGATAACGGTGCGCCAACAGTCCGTACCGAACGCCTGACGACCACATGGCCCGCAGTTACGCTGCCGACCTGAGACCCACCGAGAGTGTCGGTGAGCAGTGGAAGGAGGGCGTCTTGCGCCCAGTACGTGGGAAGCGGATCGTGGCGATTCTCGCGGCAGGTGGGCTGACGCTCGCGGCCGCCGCTTGTGGTGACGCTCCGGAGGACACCCCGTCCGGCAGCGCCAGTTCGGCTGCCACCGCCGCGGCATACAAGGCCTGCATGGTCACCGACACCGGGGGCATCGACGACAAGTCGTTCAACGCCTCGGCGTGGGCCGGCATCCAGGCCGCCAAGGCGGAGGCCAGCAACGTCGACCCGAAGTACGTCTCCTCGTCCTCCGAGGCCGACTACGAGCCGGGCCTGCGCAACTTCGTCTCGCAGAAGTGCGACTACATCCTCGCGGTCGGCGGCCTGATGGGTGACGCCACCAAGAAGGTCGCCACCGAGAGCGCGAGCTCGCAGTTCGCCATCGTGGACAGCAGCAGCAGCGGCGCCAACGTCTACCCGATGCAGTTCGCCACCCAGCAGGCCGCGTTCCTCGCCGGCTACCTGGCCGCGGGCTACTCGAAGTCGGGCAAGGTCGGCACCTACGGTGGTCTGAAGATCGCCCCGGTCACCATCTTCATGGACGGCTTCGCCGACGGCGTCGCCTACTACAACCAGAAGAAGGGCAAGACCGTCCAGGTTCTGGGCTGGGACAAGGCGAAGCAGAACGGCACCTTCGCCGACAGCTTCATCGACCAGAACAAGGGCAAGACCATCACCCAGACCCTGGTCTCCCAGGGCGCGGACGTCGTCCTGCCGGTCGCCGGCGGCACCGGCCTGGGCACCGCCCAGGTCGCCAAGGACTCGTCCGGCAAGGTCTCGGTCATCTGGGTCGACCAGGACGGCTGCAAGAGTGCCGCGCAGTACTGCGACGTCTTCCTGAGCACGGTCGTGAAGAACGTCGAGGAAGCCGTCAAGGAGTCCGTGGTCAAGGGCGCCAAGGGCGAGAAGCTGTCGGCCACCCCGGGTTACATCGGCACGCTGGAGAACGACGGTGTCAGCCTGGCGCCGTACAACCAGTTCGACAGCAAGGTCGACGCGACTCTGAAGACGGAGATCGACCAGCTGAAGAAGGACATCATCGCCGGTACGGTCAAGGCCGAGTCGGCCAGCGCACCCAAGTGACCTTGCGGTAGTAGCATTCGGCCGCCGCTTGGCCACGGGTTTCGACCCGGGGCCGGGCGGCGGCTCGCATTAGCTTGCTTTGGATAGTTCACCAGGCCTTTCCGACGTCGGGGGAGATTCCGCTGAAACTGGAACTGCGCGGCATCACCAAGCGCTTCGGCGACCTGGTGGCCAACGACCACATCGACATCACCGTCGAGCCCGGCGAGGTGCACGCCCTGCTGGGCGAGAACGGCGCCGGCAAGTCGACCCTGATGAACCAGTTGTACGGCCTGCTGCAGCCGGACGAGGGGCAAATCGTCGTCAACGACGAGCCCCAGGTGTTCCGCAGCCCCCGCGACGCGATCGCGTCCGGCATCGGCATGGTCCACCAGCACTTCATGCTGGTCCCGGTCTTCACCGTGGCGGAGAACATCGCGCTCGGCGCCGAGGAGACCCGCGGTGGCCCGCTGGGCTGGCTCGACCGCCGCCGGGCCCGCCGCGACGTGATCGAGACCTCGAAGAAGTTCGGCCTGCCGGTCGACCCGGACGCCCTGATCGAGGACCTGCCGGTCGGCGCCCAGCAGCGGGTCGAGATCGTCAAGGCCCTGACCCGCGACGTCGACCTGCTGATCCTGGACGAGCCGACCGCCGTGCTCACCCCGCAGGAGACCGACGAGCTGCTCGCGGTGATGCGCTCGCTCACCGAGATGGGCAAGTCGATCGTCTTCATCACCCACAAGCTCAAAGAGGTCAAGAAGATCGCCGACCGGATCACCGTGGTCCGCCGCGGCAAGATCGTCGGCACCGCCAGCCCGGACACCAGCGAGGACGAGCTCGCCGCCCTGATGGTGGGCCGCGCGGTCAGCCTCGAGGTGGCGAAGGGCCCGGCCGACCCGGGTCGCGCCGTGCTCCAGGTCAGCGGCCTGGTCGTCGACGACGACCGGGGCATCCGCGCGGTCGACGGCGTGGACCTGGAGGTCCGGGCCGGCGAGGTGCTGGGCATCGCGGGCGTGCAGGGCAACGGGCAGACCGAGCTGGTCGAGGCCGTGATGGGGCTGCGCGAGGTGCGCGCCGGCACGGTCGAGCTGGACGGCGAGGGCCTGGCCGGGATGAGCACCAAGAAGATCCTGCGCTCCGGCGTCGGCTACGTCCCCGAGGACCGCAGCCACGACGGCGTCGTCAAGGAGTTCAGCGTCGCCGAGAACCTGGTCCTGGACATGTACGACCGCGAGCCGTTCGGCAACGCGTTCCGCCTGGACGTCGCGAAGGTCGCCGGCAACGCCAAGGAGCGGGTCGAGCAGTTCGACATCCGCACCCAGTCAGCGGCCTCCGCGGTCGGCACCCTGTCCGGCGGCAACCAGCAGAAGGTCGTCATCGCCCGGGAGATGTCCCGGCCGCTGCGCCTGTTCATCGCGTCCCAGCCGACCCGCGGCGTGGACGTCGGCTCGATCGAGTTCATCCACGGCCAGATCATCCACGAGCGCGACCAGGGCACCGCGGTGCTGGTGGTCTCCAGCGAGCTCGACGAGGTGGTCGGCCTCGCCGACCGGATCGCGGTGATGTACCGCGGACGGATCCTGGCCGTCGTCTCGCCGGACACCCCGCGCGAGGAGATCGGTCTGCTGATGGCCGGCATCACCGGCGGCAACGAGGAGAAGAAGTGACCGCCGAGGCGACGAAAGAGACCAGGGAGAAGGAACCGGTCGAGAGGGAGGCGTTCCTCAACGTCTTCCTGCGCAATCTCTGGTCGTCGAACAGCGTCACGATCACGGTCCTGTCGATCGTGCTGGCCGTGATCATCGGCGCGGTCCTGATCGTGGTCTCCGACTCGACGGTGCTGGAGAAGTTCACCTACTTCACCGCCCGGCCCGCCGACGCGCTCGACGCGAGCTGGACGCTGATCAGCTCGGCCTACTCCGACCTGCTCAAGGGCGCGCTCGGCGACCCGGAGGCGTTCAACGCCTGGTTCTCCGGCACCGGCACCTGGCAGGACGCGTTCGCCCCGCTCTCCGAGACGCTGACCTACGCCGCGCCGCTGGTCTTCACCGGCCTGTCGGTCTCGCTGGCGTTCCGCGGCGGCCTGTTCAACATCGGCGCCCAGGGCCAGGCGGTGCTCGGCTGCATCGCCGCCGGGGTCGCCGGCTTCACGTTCGGCCTGCCGATCGTGCTCAACCTGCTCGTGGCGCTGATCGCCGGCGCGCTCGGCGGCGCCCTGTGGGGCTTCCTGCCCGGCCTGCTCAAGGCCCGGACCGGCGCCCACGAGGTGATCACCACGATCATGCTGAACTACACCGCCGGGCTCTTCCTGGCGTGGTTGGTCATCCAGAAGGGCATCCAGCAGCCCGGCCGCACCGACGCGATCAGCAAGGTGGTCGCCGACTCCGCGCAGCTGCCCTCGTTCGGCGGCGTGCTCCGGGTGAACCTGGGCATCGTGCTCGCGGTCCTGGTCACGGCCGGGGTGGCGTGGCTGCTCAACCGGTCGGCGTTCGGCTTCGAGCTGCGCGCGGTCGGCGCGAACCCGCACGCCGCGAAGACCGCCGGCATCAGCGTGGCGAAGACGTACACGCTGCTGATGGCCGTCGCCGGTGGCCTCGCCGGGCTCGGTGGCGCGACCCAGGTGCTGGGCACGGCCTACGCCCTGACCCCGTCGGTCGCCGGCAACATCGGCTTCGACGGCCTGCTGGTCGCGCTGCTCGGCCGCAACCGCCCCTGGGGCACCCTGCTCGCCGCGCTGCTGTTCGGCGTGCTCCGGGCCGGCGGCAACCGCATGCAGTCGTTCACCGGCATCTCGCTGGAGCTGGTCAACGTGCTGCAGGCGCTGATCGTCATCTTCATCGCCGCCCCCGCCCTGGTGAAGGCGATCTTCCAACTTCGTGCCGCCCGCACCACGGCGAAGGGCTGAGGACATGTCGACCACGACTGTGGAGGAACCGACCGAGGTCGCCGCCGCGCCGGAGCCGTTCTGGACCCGGCAGCGCCGTTTCGGTGTGGCGCTCGTCCTCCTCGGCGGCCTCGCCGCGGTGCTGTTCGGCTCGCTCGCGCCGAGCAAGGACGCCCGGTTCACGCTCACCCAGGACGCCGACGGCGCCGCGATCTCGATCAACGGCCAGCTGGGCGCCGTGCTGTTCGGCGTGCTCGCCGTGGTCGCCGGCGGCCTGCTCGTGGCCGGCCTGCTCAAGCGCTGGTCGAACACGCTGCTGGTAATTGGCATCGTGACGTTCGTGCTGTCGTTCCTGTGCTGGCAGGTGGCCGGTCAGTTCATGTCGCTGGAGGACACCCTCAGCGGCACGATGGACCTGGCGCTGCCGCTGGTGCTGGGCGCGCTGGCCGGTGTGCTCGGCGAGCGCTCCGGCGTGGTGAACGTGGCGATCGAGGGCCAGTTCCTGATGGGCGCGTTCGCCGGGGCTCTGATCGGCACGATGGCCGGCAGCGTCTGGGCCGGCCTGATCAGCGCGGCGATCGGCGGTGTGATCATCGCGGCGATCCTGGCCGTGCTCTCGATCCGCTACCTGGTCGACCAGACCGTGGTCGGCATCGTGCTGAACCTGTTCGCTCTCGGCATCACCGGCTTCCTCTACGAGCGGCTGATGCAGCCCGACGCGGTGAAGTACAACGCGCCGCCGCAGATGCCGACCGTGAAGATCCCCGGGCTGGCCGACATCCCGGTCGTGGGCCCGGTGTTCTTCGACGCCACGCCGCTGCTCTGGATCGCGCTGATCCTGGTCGTGGTGATCCATTTCGGGCTCAACCGGACCCGCTGGGGCCTGCGGACGCGGGCGGTCGGCGAGCACCCGACCGCGGCGGACACGGTCGGCATCCGGGTGCGCGGCCTGCGCTACCTGAACGTGCTGCTCGGCGGCGTGGTGGCGGGCCTGGGCGGGGCGTACTTCACGCTCGTGGCCACCGGCAGCTTCACCAAGAACATGACCGCGGGCGCCGGCTTCATCGCGCTCGCCGCGCTGATCTTCGGGCGGTACACGCCGATCGGGGCGTTCGGGGCGGCGCTGTTCTTCGGCTTCGCGCAGAAGCTGGCGTTCTACCTGAGCGCGATCAACAGCCCGGTGCCGAACCAGTTCCTGAGCATGCTGCCGTACCTGGCGACGATCATCGCGGTCGCCGGTCTGGTCGGCCGGGTGCGCGCGCCGGCCGCGGACGGGATCCCGTACGTCAAGAGTTGACAACTCCGCACACCACAGATGCCCGGGGCCTCCCGGGCATCTGTCGTTGACGGACCGGACAGTGGGGCAGAATCGAGATCATGGAGATCGACTGGGCGGCGCTACGAGCAGCCGCCATCGAGGTGATGCGGCGTGCCTACGTTCCCGCGTCCGACTTCCCGGTCGGCGTGGCCGCCCTGGTCGACGACGGCCGGGTCGTGGTGGGCTGCAACGTGGAGAACGCGTCCCTCGGCATGACCCTGTGCGCCGAGTGCGGCATGGTCAGCTCGCTGCACGCCACCGGCGGCGGCAAGCTGGTGGCGATGTCCTGCGTGGATGCGACGGGTGCGCCCCTGATGCCATGCGGCCGCTGCCGCCAGCTCCTGTGGGAGCACGGCGGCCCGGACATGCTGGTCGAGGCGCTGCCCCGGCCGCTGCGGATGGACGAGCTGCTGCCGCACGCGTTCGGCTGGGTGGACATGGAGAAGGTCACCGGCCCGGCCGGCGGCCCCGAGGTCCCCGCCGAGCTGGCCAAGTGGCGTGGGCGCGGCACGGTCTTCGTGCACCCGGACCTGTCCGGCGGCGAGACGATCTGGACCGGGTACTGGGAGCGTTCGTCGGGCGCGCCGGGCAGCGGCGAGGAGAAGGGCATCCTGGAGGAGGGGCCGAACTTCCCGACCGCCTCCGCCGCGGTGGCCTGGGGCCTGGTCCGCAGTCCGCGGATCGTGGTGGTGGACGCCGAGGGCGGTCTGTCCTGGGCGGGCGAGGGTGAGCTGCCGGACGGGATCCCGCAGCGCTGGAAAGAGGAACAGCCGTGAGCGGAGATCCGGCCGCGGCGGTCAAAAGCCGGGAAAACGAGGAACGAGTATGAGCGGCATTGCGGCCGTAGACGTCATCCGGGCCAAGCGGGACGGGCACACCCTGACCGACGCCCAGATCGACTGGGTCGTCGACGCGTACACCAGGGGTGTCGTCGCCGACGAGCAGATGTCCGCGCTGGCCATGGCGATCCTGCTGCGCGGCATGACGCCCGCCGAGATCGCCCGCTGGACCGCCGCGATGATCGCCAGCGGCGAGCGGCTGGACCTCTCCGCGGTGTCCCGGCCGACCGCCGACAAGCACTCCACCGGCGGCGTCGGCGACAAGATCACGCTGCCGCTGACCCCGCTGGTCGCCGCGTGCGGCGTGGCCGTCCCGCAGCTCTCCGGCCGCGGCCTGGGCCACACCGGCGGCACGCTGGACAAGCTGGAGTCGATCCCCGGCTGGCGGGCCCGGCTGAGCAACGAGGAGTTCATCCGCCAGCTCGACGAGATCGGCGCGGTGATCTGCGCGGCCGGTGACGGCCTGGCCCCGGCCGACCGCAAGCTCTACGCCCTGCGTGACGTCACCGGCACGGTCGAGGCGATCCCGCTGATCGCCAGCTCGATCATGAGCAAGAAGATCGCGGAGGGCACCGGCGCGCTGGTGCTGGACGTCAAGGTCGGCTCGGGCGCGTTCATGAAGGATCTGGCGAGCGCGCAGGAGCTGGCCCGGACCATGGTGCGGCTCGGCAAGGACAGCGGGGTCACCACGGTCGCCCTGCTCACCGACATGAGCACGCCGCTCGGCCTGGCCGTCGGCAACGCCAACGAGGTCGCCGAGTCGGTCGAGGTGCTGGCCGGCGGTGGCCCGTCCGACGTGGTCGAGCTGACCCTGGCCCTGGCGCGGGAGATGCTGGCCGCCGCGGGCGTCGACGCCGACCCGGAGAAGGTGCTGGCTTCGGGCGCCGCGATGGACACCTGGAAGGCGATGATCCGGGCGCAGGGCGGCGACCCGGACGCGACGCTGCCGCACGCGTTGCACACCGAGGTGTTGCGGGCCGAGTCGGACGGCGTGGTGACCGCGATGGACGCGTACGGGATCGGGGTCGCCGCGTGGCGTCTCGGCGCCGGCCGCGCCCGCAAGGAGGACCCGGTCAGCTTCGGCGCCGGCATCCAGCTCAGGGTGAAGCCGGGTGACCGGGTGAAGGCCGGTGACGTGCTGCTGGAGCTGCGCACCGACGAGGAGTCCCGGATCGGGGCGGCCCGGTCCGACGCGGTCGCCGCGATCGTGATCGGGACCGATGCCCCCGCCTCTGCCGGGCTCCTCCTGGACCGCATAGCCTGACGCACCATGACGAAGGCCGCTCCCGATCCACGCGCGGTTCGCGAGGCCAGCCTGGACGAGTTGTCCCGGCTGGGCCTGCCGCTGCCGC
>KL571278.1:67935-73320 GCA_000715855.1 Actinoplanes liguriensis | reverse complement strand
CTCCCGCCGTTGTCGTTCCCGCTGGTGTGGGAGCTCGGCGACACGGTCGAGCTGCGTCCGGTCGCCGAGCTGGAGGCCCGCGCCGCGGTCCTGCACGTGGTGGTGGCCCGCTGTTTCGGGATGCCCACCGAGGCGGCGATGAGCTGGCTGCTGGCGTCGCACCTGGTCGAGCTGGTGACCCCGCCGGAGTGGCAGTTCGTGATCGGGGCCAAGGGCGACCACCGGTCGTTCGTGCTGCACCACGACGCGGTCTTCGCGCTGGCCTACCTGCTCGGGCTGGGCCGGCACCTGGACCCGACGGTGCCGCCCGACGATCACCTGATGGCGCAGATGCCGGACCTGCCGGCGGGCGAGACTTTCGGCCGCTGGCGGTCCCGGTCGCTGGTCGCGGTCCGGGACGCGGCCGAGGCGGCGGTGCTGCTCGACCTCTACTACTGCCTGGACTGGGCGTACCAGGAGGCCGAGCAGGCCGGGCGGTCGCTGCCGGGCGAGGTGGACAGCAACGCGATCGGGCAGCGGCGGTGGGCGCTGGAGTGGGCGGTCATCTTCCACGGGCCGTACCACGAGAAGCCCCCGGAATGGGAAGAGGTCGACCTCTCGGTCTGAGAGATCAAGAACCGGTCAGACCCTTTTCCCGTACGTCGTGAGCACCACCGCCGCGGTCACCGTCACGTCCCGGGCGGGCAGGTCGTCCACCGCCACGTGGCGGGCGCTCGGCGTCATCCCGATCAGCGTGCGGACCTCGGCGCCGCTCAGCCGCATCTCGTGGCGCAGGGTGGTCGTCCCGAGCGGCCGGAAATGCTCATCGAGAGTTTCGCCCACGCGTGTCGCCTTGTCCGGGTCCACCTGGATCAGCCCATGTGCGGTGACCAGCTCGGCCAGGTGGTCGGCGGCCGGCGTGACCACGAGCAGCCGGCCGCCGGGGCGCAGCACCCGGGCGAACTCGGGGCCGTTGCGCGGGGCGAAGACGTTCAGGATCACGGTGGCCGAGGCGTCCGCGACCGGGAGCGGGCGCCACAGGTCGGTGAGGACCGCGGCGGCGCGCGGGTGGGCCTTCGCGGCCCGGCGCAGGGCCGGTTTCGACACGTCCAGGCCGAGACCGGTGGCCGTGGGGGCGGAACCGAGGACGTGGGCGAGGTAGTCGCCGGTGCCGGTGCCCGCGTCGAGGATCAACTCCGGGTCGCGCGCTTCCCGCCGTACCGTAATCGGATCTTGGTCCTCAGAATGTGAAGCGGCCCGGGCGAGCGCCTCGGCGATGAAGGCGTAGTGACCCGCGGCCAGGAAATCGGCGCGATCGGCGATCATCTCGGCGCTGTCACCGGTGTGCGGCAGCCGCCCGGCGCTCAGATCGGCGTAGCCCTGCTTGGCCATGTCGAAGCTGTGGCCACGCGGGCAGCGCAGCGCGCGATCATGCCGTGACAGTGGCTGTCGACACACCGGGCAGACGAGGTACGGCAATGCGCCATCGATCATTCGGTTCTTCCCTCTAGGCTTCTCTGATGGCTGGCATTTCGCACTCGGACATCGTCAAGGCTCCCAAGGCTCTGCTGCACGACCATCTGGACGGCGGACTCCGACCGGCCACGATCGTGGAACTGGCCGCGGCGGTGGGTCACGAGCTGCCCGAGACCGACCCGGCCCGCCTCGGCGAGTGGTTCGTCGCGGCCGCGGACTCCGGCTCGCTGGAACGGTACCTGGAGACGTTCGCGCACACCGTCGCGGTGATGCAGACCGTCGAGGGCCTGCACCGGGTCGCCAAGGAGTGCGCGCTCGACCTGGCCGCCGACGGGGTCGTCTACGCCGAGGTGCGGTATGCGCCGGAGCAGCACCTGGAGCGCGGTCTGACGCTGGATCAGGTCGTCGAGACGGTCGAGGCCGGGTTCCGTGAGGGAAGCGCCGAAGCGGCCGCGCAGGGCACGCCCATCCGGATCGGCACGCTGCTGACCGCGATGCGGCACGCCGCCCGCTCGCAGGAGATCGCCGAGCTCTCGGTGCGGTACCGGGACGCCGGCGTGGTCGGCTTCGACATCGCCGGCGCCGAGGCGGGCTTCCCTCCCACCCGGCACCTGGACGCCTTCGAGTACCTGCAGCGGGAGAACTTCCACTTCACGATCCACGCGGGCGAGGCGTTCGGCCTGCCGTCGATCTGGGAGGCCATCCAGTGGTGCGGCGCCGACCGGCTGGGTCACGGCGTCCGGCTGATCGACGACATCACCGTGGTGGGCGGGCCGAGCGCGGTCACCCCGACCGGGGGCACCCAGTCGGCGCCGCCGGTGCTGGGGCGCCTCGCGGCGTATGTGCGGGACAAGCGGATCCCGCTGGAGCTCTGCCCGTCGTCGAACGTGCAGACCGGCGCGGCCGAGTCGATCTCCGCGCATCCGATCAAGCTGCTGCGCGACCTTCGTTTCCGGGTCACGGTCAACACCGACAACCGACTGATGAGCGGTACGTCGATGAGCCGCGAGATGACACTGCTGACCGAGGCCTTCGGGTGGGGGTGGGCGGAGTTGCAGTGGTTGACCATCAACGCGATGAAATCGGCGTTCATCCCGTACGACGAGCGACTCGTCCTGATCAATGAGGTGATCAAGCCGGCGTACGCCAAATTGATCGGCTGAAGTCGGGCTTATCCGTCTTTTTCGGTATCGGGGCGTACGTACGGCAGACGAAATTACCTGTCTGGATCCCTGGCTCCGCCGTTCGGCTACACTGCCGCCTACAAACTTGGCATAATCCGGCATCTCGCCTTGCCGATCGCGGGGGAACCGAGCCATGGTTCTCCTGTCGCGATCGACTACGATCTGACCCGTCGGCCTGCGCCCCACCCCCCAACGCCGCGCCGACCGCGTTCGAGTGACCTTGAGAAACAAGCAGCTCTACAGGCAGTGATTTCAGACCGGCGATGTCCAACTACGACGTTGCAACATCGCGTCACACAACCGGTCCGTGTCCGCCTGCTCTTTCTCTTTGACACTCGTCGTGATGGAATCTCGGGGGCCCGACCCGGCGAGTCGGTCGTGCGCGGTGCCCGGCGAGCCGAATGCCGGGCCCGAATCAGGAGGACGGTGACGTGAGCAAGCGCCCTAGTGAGGCGGACGGCGTCATGTCGCGTCTGCGTCGACCCACGGGTCGGCTGCGAGACCTACCCATCTGGTCCAAGCTCGGTCTGATCATGCTCGTGCCTACCGTCGCGACGATCATCGTCGGCGTCAACGGTCTGGCCGAGAACATCAACGAAGCCGACACCGCAGAGAACACGCGGACGCTCGCTGTACTGGCCGAGGCCGCAGGTGGCCTCGCCGACCAGCTCCAAGACGAACGGGCGTACGCGATCGAGATCGCGGTCGCCACCGACACCAAGTTCAACCCCGCTACGAACAAGGCGCTCTCGGCCGCCGCCACACCGAAGTACAACGGTGTGCACAGCAAGGTCGACGCGGCGCTCCAGGGCTACGCGCAGCGGCGCTCGGCGGTCGAAAGCCAGCCGGAGCGGGTGAGCCTGATGCTCTCCCGGCTGGACAACAACCTGGCCGACCTCGCGGCGTACCGGAGCAAGGTCACCAACAAGGACGGCAACACCGAGAGCGTCCAGAGCGTCGAGACGACGTACAACACGCTCATCAACGACCTTCTGAGCGTGCGCGACGCGGCCGCCCAGCAGACCAACGACACCAGCCTGAGCGACCACCTCCGGGCGGTCGCCGAGGTGGCCCGCGCCAAGGACTACGTGTCCCAGCAGCGGTACCTCGGCCTCGAGATCATCGGCGTCAAGAAGCTGAGCGCCTCGGCGCGGCAGGACGTGCTCACCGCGCAGACCGGTTTCGACCTGGCCAAGGGCAACCTCACGGCGGTCGCGACCAACGGCGAGGACACGGCATTCGCGAAGGCCACCGAGAACAACGACGCCTCGCGCGCCGCCGGGAACCTGATCACGCCGCTGCTCTCGACCTCGGGCACCGACATCTCGAAGCTCCCCCTGACCATCGACGGCTGGGACAAGGCGCTCGCGGGCTACGACGACACGTTCCGCGGGCTCGAGCAGCAGCTCGACAAGAGCATCGTCACCGAAGCGACGGACAAGCGGGACACGACGAACCGTACGGTCTTCGTCGAGACCAGCGTCCTGCTCGGCATGCTGCTGCTGGCCATCCTGTTCGCGTGGTTGGTCGCCCGGTCGATGGCCCGCTCGCTGCGGGAGCTGCGTCAGGGTGCGCTCGCGGTCGCCCAGTTCGGTCTGCCGCACGCGGTGTCCCGGCTGCGTGACCCGGCGCTCTCCGCGTCGCTCACGCCGGCCCAGGTCGCCGACCAGATCGCCGAGCCTCTCCCGGTGCGAAGCCGGGACGAGTTCGGGCAGGTGACCGAGGCGTTCAACGCGGTCCACCTGGAAGCCGTGCGGACCGCGGCCGAGCAGGCCGCCCTGCGGGCCTCCGTCGCGACCATGTTCGTCAACCTCGCCCGCCGTTCGCAGATCCTGGTCGACCGGCTCATCGGTCACCTGGACCGGCTGGAGCGCGGCGAGGAGGACCCGGACCGTCTGGCCGAGCTCTTCCAGCTCGACCACCTGGCCACCCGAATGCGGCGTAACGACGAGAACCTCCTGGTTCTCGCGGGCGCCGACTCCACCCGTGTGCAGCGCGAGCCGGCTGCTCTGATCGACGTGCTGCGCGCCGCGCAGTCCGAGGTCGAGCACTACACCCGGATCGAGTTCGGCGTCATCGACCGGGACATCGAGGTGGCGGCGCACGCCGTCAACGACATGGTCCACCTGGTCGCCGAGCTGTTCGACAACGCGACCGCCTTCTCCCCGCCGAACTCCAACGTTCTGGTGGAGGCCCGCCGGGTCGGCGAGAACGCGGTGCTCAGCGTGGAGGACCACGGCATCGGCATCAGCCGCGAGCAGCTTCGCGACCTGAACGAGCGCCTGGCCAACCCGCCGACGGTGGACGTGGCAGTCTCCCGGATGATGGGCCTGGTCGTGGTCGCCCGGCTGGCGAACCGGCACGGCGTCCGCGTCGAGCTCCGCCCGGCCGATCGCGAGCGGGGTACTCTCGCTGAGGTGGGTCTGCCCATCTCCGTTCTGGCCACCGGCGGTTCCGCCCGGGTGCCGGGCGGTTACGACGCGCCGCCGGCCGCGATGCCGTCCTTCGGTGAGCCGCTCGCTCTGGAGAGCGGCCGCGGTGGATACCCGGGGACCAACGGCTCGAACGGTTCCGTCCCGGCCTGGTCCGACCTGACCGGTGCGGGCCCCTCCAACGGCTTCGGTGGCGGGTCCAACGGCTTCGGCGGTGGGCTCAACTCGAACGGCTTCGGTGGCGGGCACGGCAACAACGGCTCGGCCAACGGCTTCGGCGGCGCGCCCAGCGGAGGCTTCGGCCCCCGCAGCAA
>KL571278.1:63749-67785 GCA_000715855.1 Actinoplanes liguriensis | reverse complement strand
CAGCAACGAGCCGCTCCCGCCGCTGCCGTCCGGTCCGATCAGCTCCGGCCCGCAGGGCTTCGCCGGTCTGGACGAGCTGGCCCAGCGCCGCAACGGCAACGACTATCAGCGGCCCGACGGGGACATGAACGGCTTCGGCGCGACCATTCCGCGCCAGCTCCCGGCGAACCCGGAGCACCAGAACCGTAACCCGTTCATGCCGCCGGTCTCCGCGCCGCCGGTTCCGTCGGCCCCGCCGGTGACCTCGGCGCCGCCGGTGCCGTCCGCACCGCCGTTCTCCGCACCGCCGGCCTCGGCCGAACCGGCCTCGTACGCGTCGGCACCGCCGGCGTGGCCGCCGGTCGCCGGTGACCGCGAGACCCCGCACGTCCCGGAGAACCTGGCCGCGGCGCTCGACATGACGGCCGAGATCCCTCGGTACCGTCCGGAGAACGCCGAGCCGCGCCCCGAGGTGGCCCGTCCGGTCAACCCGCCCATGGCGGCGTTGCCCGCGTCGGCCCCGCCGGCGTACGACGCGGTGGCTCCGGTCAGCGGCCCGGCCGCCGACCAGGCGAACGCGGCGGCACAGATCTCCTCCGCTCGTGAGGGCGCGGTCCCGTTCGCGGACGAGACCATGGAGCTGCCGATCTTCCGGGAGCTCGAGTCGGCCTGGTTCACCACGACCCAGGCGGCCGGTCCGGCCGTCTCGGGCACGGGTGAGCAGGCCGTCGTCTCGCAGCGGATCCCGACCGGCGAGCCGATCCGTACGGCCGGGGTGCCCCAGCAGGCGGTCTCCCCGGAGGCTCGCGAGCTGGACGCCGCGACCGTGGGTGCGACCGCTTCGGCGGCCCGCTCCGCCGGTTCGTACGGCGGCGGCAACGGCGCGGTGGCGGGCAGCAACCCGTGGCAGACCGCGGCGGATGACGGCTGGTCGGCCGCTCGCAAGGCGTCCGAAGTCACCATCGACACGACCACCACGGCGGGCCTGCCGAAGCGCACGCCGATGGCGCAACTCGTCCCCGGCGGTGTTGACCGGGGCGGTAACTCCGTCCAGCGCCGTACGCCCGAAGGGGTTCGCGGTCTGCTGTCCGCGTACCACCGGGGTGTCGCGCGCGGTCGCACCAAGGAACAATCGACCAACCCGGAGGAGACTCCGGGAGGGCAGCAGCCCTCGCAGGCTGGCAAGGAGCATGAGGCATGACATCTACGCAGGATCTCGGTTGGCTCCTCGCCAACTTTGCTGACCGCGTTCCCGGGGTCGCGCACGCGATCGCGGTCTCCGCCGACGGCCTGCTCCTGGCGGCCTCGCGGGACCTCCCCCGGGACCGCGCGGACCAGCTGGCCGCGATCGCGTCCGGCCTGGTCAGCCTGACCCAGGGCGCCGCGCGCTGCTTCGAGGGCGGCGCTGTTCTGCAGACGGTCGTGGAGATGGACAATGGGTTCCTGTTCCTGATGTCCATCTCCGATGGCTCCTCGTTCGCGGTGCTCGCGGCGCGTAGCTGCGACGTCGGTCAGGTCGGCTACGAAATGGCCCTCCTGGTCGACCGCGTCGGCGAGGCGCTGACCCCCGCGCCGCGGTCTGCGGCCGGGGTGCTGGGCTGAAGGCGCAGTGAGCCGGCCCATCCGGCTACTGTCCAGAAACTTGAGAACCAATACACTTCGAGTGGCCGAGGGAGGGGTTGACGGTGACGATGCCTGAACGCGATGAGCCGACCGGCGCGCTGGTCAGGCCGTACGCCGTGACCCGTGGTCGAACCCGGCCGAAGCTTGAGATAGCGCTGGAAGCGCTGGTCGAGACAACCGTGCGCGGCCGTTCCGGAATGATGCGCGGCGGGCAGGGTGGAAGCGAGCATCAGTACATCGCGCAGATGTGCGACAACGGACGAGTGCAGTCGCTCGCCGAAATCGCCGCACGCATGCAGCTGCCGCTCGGTGTGGCTCGAGTGATCGTCGCCGACATGGCCTCTGATGGCCTGCTGGCGGTATATGAGCCCACCTCTCTCGAAGATGAGACCGACGCGGTAGGCACGGAACTGTTGGAAAGGGTGCTGAGTGGACTTCGCAGGCTCTGACATGTCGCAACGTCCCGCTGCGGGCGGACGCGTGACATCGGCGAAGATTGTCATCGCCGGTGGCTTCGGCGTCGGTAAAACGACGCTGGTGGGCTCGGTCTCGGAGATCACCCCACTGACGACCGAGGCAATCATGACCTCGGCCGGTGTGGGCGTCGATGACAACCGGCAGGTGCCGGGGAAGATGACCACCACGGTCGCCATGGACTTCGGCCGGATCAGCATCGATCGCGACCTGATCCTGTACCTGTTCGGCACGCCTGGCCAGACGCGGTTCTGGTTCATGTGGGACGAGCTGGTCCGGGGCGCGATCGGTGCGGTGGTCATGGTGGACACGCGTCGGCTCGCCGACTGCTTCGCCGCCATCGACTTCTTCGAACACCGTCGCCTTCCTTACCTGGTGGCGATCAACTGCTTCGATGGCATGCAGTATCACAACCCGCAGGACGTTCGAGACGCTCTGGCGATCTCGGGCGACGTGCCGGTGGTGAGCTGTGACGCCCGTAACCGTGAATCGACGAAGAACGTCCTCATCTCGCTGGTCGAGTATGTGCTGACGATGCGTCGCACGCGCGCGGTAGCGCCCGCCTGACAAACGGTGAAAGCCCCGCTCCGGTGACGGAGCGGGGCTTTCGCGTGTCTTCGTAAGGGTGTCCCGCGGAGCGGATCAGTGACGGTGGGTCACGGTTGACCGTCACCGGCCCGCTCCACGAGGGCGGGTAGTGGGCTGAGGTCGGGGATCCGGTGCGGCGGGACGAAAGTGTCCGGGTCGGTGCGGAACCGCCCGGCCTCCGGATAGCGCACGTTGGTCACCAGCACCGGCCGCATCCCGGCGAGACGGGCGCCGTCGTGCTCCCGGCCGCCGCCGTCACCGACGTACCAGCATTCCGCCGGCGCGACGCCGAGCCGGTCGCTCACCGTCGCGTACAGGCGCGGATCGGGCTTGCGGCGTCCCTCGCGCCAGGAGAAGACCGGGGCGTCGACCAGGTTCGCGTACGGCGTCCCCGGCCACGCCTCGCAGAGCTCGCTGGAACAGTCGCTGAGAAGCCCCACGGCGTATCCGCGCGCCCGGACCTCACCGAGTACCCGTAACGCCTCCGGACGGGGCCTGCGGAGCCGCTCAGCGCCCGTACGGTGGACCGTGACCGCGGCGTCCAACCGGGACGGGGCCGGTTCTACGCCGCACGCACGGGCCATCGCCAGCAACGTGTCGCGCGTCCCGCCGTACGACCCGGTGATCCGCTGCCCGAAACTCTCCGTCATCGCCGTCGTGAAGCGATCAGCCGGCACGCCCAGGGACTCCGCGGTGGCGGCGAATGTCGCGAGCCGCTCCGCCTCGGCGGCCGGGTCGGACAACGTACCGAAGAAGTCGAAGATGATGGCCCGCATCCCGCAAGCATCGGGGATGCGAAACGGCCGCGACCCGAAGGGGTCGCGGCCGTCTCGTCAGAACCTCAGCGGTTCCCGCCGTAACCGGCGCCGTTGTTCCGGTACTCGTCGGCGGGCTGGCCGTCGCGGGTGAAGTCCCACCCGCCGGCCGCCTCGCGACCCGGGCGGCCGCCCATCGCGAAGCCACCGATCTCCTGCCCACGCCGCCAGCCCCGGAAGTAACCGGTGGTGTGCGCGGCGATGGAGGCGGCGTCCCGGACGATCCGCAGCGGGCGCTCCTCGCGGACCGTGGTGCCGGGCACCAGGTTCGCCTGGGGGACACGCTTGGGCAGACCGGCCGACGTCTCCGCGGCGACGGCCGGGGTGGCCGCCTTCTGCGCGGCACGCCAGCCGCTGTCGTTCGGGTTCGCCCAGTCGACGTTGCCGGTGTCCGTGTCCGGTGTCCCGCCGATGAACCAGGCGGACCGGGCCGCGGCGAAGATCAGCAGGTCACCGTCGCTGCCGTCGGCCGCGACCGGCGGCGCGGTGCTGCGGTCCAGCGCGGTGATCCGCGGCGGCAGATCCTCGACCGGCATGGTGTCTGTCTCTTATACACA
>KL571278.1:63108-63541 GCA_000715855.1 Actinoplanes liguriensis | reverse complement strand
GGGCCGCTGCGAGGGCATCGGCAGGGAGAAGTCGGTCGGGCCGGCGGACGTGCCGTTGGTCGCGGACGACGCCGCCGGGGGCCGCGTGGTCGGCGGCCGTGACGGGATGACCGTGCGTTGCCGCTCGGCCCGGGCCCGGTTGAGCTCGGCGTTGGTGAGCGTCGGCCGGAACGGCTCGCCCGCGTCGGCCGGGCTGCCCGTCAGCCCACCCGCGGAGACCGGGTTGCGAGCGGCCGGGGAGATCGGGTTCCGCGCGGCCGGGGAGATCGGGCTGCGCGCGGCCGGTGACGACGGAGCGGCCGGGATGCGGCTGCCCGGCACCGGGCGGGTGCCCGGCGTTATCGGCGTCATGCCCGGCGGGGGCGGCGGGACCGACACCGGACGGTTGCCCGGCGTGCTGATCCGGCCGGGGAGGCCGTTGGCGGCGGCCGGC
>KL571278.1:60736-62885 GCA_000715855.1 Actinoplanes liguriensis | reverse complement strand
CGGCGCGACGGCCGACGTTCGGCTCGGTGGCCGGGCTGGAGGCCCGGGCGGTGAGCGTGCCGACCAGCGCGGCGCACGCGGCGTCGCAGGTGCGGACCGCGGCGATGGCGTGCCGGACCGCCTCGGACGCGGCCGGGGCCAGCGACTTGTTGACCCCGCCCCGGCGCGGCGACTCGCTGATCGCCACGTGCAGGGCGGTGACCGCGGAGATCACCTGGTCCTCGGTGCCGACGCCGGCCCGGGTGAGCTCGGCGGCGACGTCCTGGGCGATGTGCTCGGACTCCCCGCCGCGGCCGGTCAGCCGGCCGGGCTCGGGGATCGCGTCGAGAACAGCCATGGCCAGCGGGTGCGCCGGATCCGGGTAGGCCCGCAGGGCGGCCGGGTAGAGCTCACGCAGGACCTCGCGGAGCGCGACCGCGGCCGAGTTCCGCCCGGCGAGCATGGCCACGTGCGCGGCCAGGACCGGCTTGTAGCTGACCAGCTCGCGCGGGGCGGGCAGGTTCACCGCGGCGATCGCCCCGGCCTGCAGGGCGCGGGCCAGCCCGATCGCGCGGCGGGCGGCGGCCGGGGCGGAGATCTCCTCCGGTGAGTCGTCGTCCGAGAAGCGCTCGGCGAAGTCGTCGGCGTCGTCGTCGTCGACGACGACCAGTGGCCGGCCGGCGGCGGTGAGCAGCGAGGTGACGACGTGGTCGTCACTGTCGGCGGCCACGGCCGCGTCGCTGAACCCCGTCGTCCGTTCCACGAGCAGCGTTCCCAGCAGGGCGTAACCGGCCGGGTCGTCGCTGATCTCGTGGACGCCGAGCAACCGGCCTGCGTCGTCCACCACGGCGATGGTCAGTGGAGCGGCCGAGGCCGAACGCACCGAATCATCAGCCGACGCCAGACCGCAGTACACGCGCACGAGCGCCACGGCGTCGTCCTCCTCCCCGGGAGTGCTTCTCTGTGGCCAAGGACTGATGTTCCCTGGTAATCGGTCAGTCACGCCAGTCCACAGCAGCAGAGATCTTGCCGATGACCGACCGCCAGCCCAGACTCGCCTGTTGTGCACCGATTTTCTTCAGCCGGCGACGGCCGAAGAAACCGCCCATCCCACCGGTTTCCGCGGCACGGAGGGACTCGTCGAGGTCATCGAGCGGGGAGCCGGGCGACAACGCCAGGATCACCGGCTTGAGCCGGAGCGCGTACCCGAGATCCCGGGCCACCTCGCCGGCGGCGATGAGCAGGGGCAGATCCCACGTGTCGTGTCCGCCGCGCAGGTTCTCCACCACCAGGTCGAGTTCGTAGCGCTCCTCCGGGAGCGGGTCGATGTCGCTCGACTGTACCCGCTCCTCGAGGTCACCCCAGGTGTCCAATTGTGCGAGATCGTGGGGAGCACCCGAACGAATGAAGGAGACCAGCGCTTCGGCGTTCTTGAAGGCGAGCAGGCGGCCCTTGTGACTGAGGAACATGGGCACCTCCTCGTCCTCCGACTGGTCTTTCACCTCCTCCGACTCGTCGTCGGCATCGGCCTTGTCGGCGGACTTCTTCTCGCCGTCCTCGTCGGTGTCGGTGTCCTCGTCGCCCTCGGCGAGCAGCGCCTCATACTCCTCGTCGACGATGACGCCCTCCTCGCCGTCCTCGTCGAGGGCGGCGCGCTTGCGGGAGTCGAACGGGTCGTCCTCCTCGACCTCGAGCTCGGTCGGGGTCAGCTCGGACACCTTCCGGTACGCCCGGAGGGTCAGACCGACGCCACCCGGGAGTGCGACCTCGATCGGCTCGACGCGAACCTGCTCCCAGAGCTCACGCCCGTTGAGTCCTTCCGTCGAGGACTTCTCGGCCACCGGCGCGGACGCCTCGGGCTCGTCGGACTGGCTGGTCACGGTTGACCTCCGGGTTGATCGGGGTTGAGCGGGACGGGTGACTACCGGCACATACCCTAGTCCGCAACGCTGTGTGACAACGGCCCCGTCCCCTCTCCTTCTTACCGTGCCGCCGCCGTCCGGCTCACCCGGCGCAACGCCGGTGAGCCGGTGGCGGTGCCGGTCGGCACGGTTCAGTAGCCCTTCGGGTGCCAGACCGTCTTCGTCTCCAGCAGCGCGGTCATCGGCTTCAGACCGGGGTCGGCGGTGAAGTCCGCCCCGCCCGGCTTCGGCCGCAGCACCCGCTTCAG
>KL571278.1:53251-60478 GCA_000715855.1 Actinoplanes liguriensis | reverse complement strand
CCCGCTTCAGCGTCCCGGCGGCCGCCCGCTCCAACTCGGCGGCCAGCTCGCTGTGCTCCACCCCGGTCAGGTCCAGCGCGTTCACGTCGGCGTGCGCGGCCAGCCAGGGGGCGGTCTCCGCGTACTTCCCGGTGAGGATGTTGACCACACCTCCGGGCACGTCCGACGTGGCGAGGATCTCGGCCAGGGTGATCGCGATCTGCGGGTCGGCGGCCAGCACCACCGCGGTGTTGCCGGTGACGACGGCCGGGGCGATCACGCTGACCAGGCCCAGGAGCGTGGCCGGGGCGACGATCGCGACGACGCCGGTCGGCTCCGGCGCGGAGATGTTGAAGAACGGGCCGGCCACCGGGTTCGCCCCGCCGGCCACCTGGGCGATCTTGTCGGACCAGCCCGCGTACCAGACCCAGCGGTCGATCGCGGCGTCCAGCTCCGCGTCCGGCACGCCGAGTGCGGTGAGCTCGGCCCGCCGGCCCTCCAGCATCTCGGCGATCCGGTAGAGGACCTGGCCGCGGTTGTACGCCGTCGCGCCGGCCCACCCCGGCTGGGCGGCCCGGGCCGCAACCACCGCGTCACGGGCGTCCTTGCGCGAGGCGAGGGCCACGTTGTCGCCGTCAACCACGAACGTCCGTCCTGACTCGCTGCGCGGGAACTTCCCGCCGATGTAGAGCTTGTAGGTCTTCCGAACGGAGAGGCGAACAGACGCCCCAGACTCTGCCATCCGGGCCGGCTCCGCCGACGTGACCTTCGATGTCTTAGGCAAGGTACGCCTCCAGGCCGTGCCGGCCACCCTCACGTCCGTAGCCGGACTCCTTGTAGCCGCCGAACGGCGACGCCGGGTCGAACTTGTTGAACGTGTTGGCCCAGACCACCCCGGCGCGCAGCTTGTCGGCGACGGCGAGGATGCGGGAGCCCTTCTCGGACCAGATGCCGGCGGACAGGCCGTACGGCGTGTTGTTGGCCTTCTCGATCGCCTCGGCGGGCGTGCGGAAGGTGAGCACCGACAGGACCGGGCCGAAGATCTCCTCACGGGCGATCCGGTGCGCCTGGGTCACCCCGGTGAAGATCGTCGGCGCGAACCAGAACCCGCGGTCGGGCAGCTCGCACGGCGGCGACCAGCGCTCGGCGCCCTCCTCGCCGCCGATGTCCGACAACTCGCGGATCCGGGCCAGCTGGGCGGCCGAGTTGATCGCTCCGATGTCGGTGTTCTTGTCCAGCGGGTCACCGACCCGCAGCGTGGACATCCGCCGCTTCAGGGACTCCAAGACAAGATCAAAGACTGATTCCTGTACGAGTAGTCGCGACCCGGCACAGCACACGTGCCCCTGGTTGAAGAAGATCCCGTTGACGATCCCCTCGACCGCCTGATCGATCGGAGCGTCGTCGAAGACGATGTTCGCCGCCTTGCCACCCAGCTCCAGGGTGAGCCGCTTGCCGGTGCCGGCCACCGTGCGGGCGATCTCCCGGCCCACGTCGGTGGAGCCGGTGAAGGCGACCTTGTCCACGTCCGGGTGGGCCACCAGGTACGCCCCGGTGTCGCCGGCGCCGGTGACGATGTTGACCACGCCGGGCGGCAGCTCGGCCTGCCTGCAGACGTCGGCGAAGAAGAGCGCGGAGAGCGGGGTCGTCTCGGCCGGCTTGAGCACCACGGTGTTGCCGGTGGCCAGGGCGGGCGCGACCTTCCACGCCAGCATCAGCAGCGGGAAGTTCCACGGGATGACCTGGCCGGCGACGCCGATCGGCCGGGGATCGGGGCCGAACCCCGCGTACGCCAGCTTGTCGGCCCAGCCCGCGTAGTAGAAGAAGTGCGCGGCGACCAGCGGCAGGTCGACGTCGCGCGACTCCTTGATCGGCTTGCCGTTGTCGAGCGACTCCAGAACCGCCAGCTCGCGCGACCGCTCCTGGATGATCCGGGCGATGCGGAACAGATACTTCGCCCGCTCGGAGCCGGGCAACGAAGACCAGCCAGGAAAGGCGCGCCGAGCGGCCGCGACAGCGCGGTCCACGTCTTCCGGGCCGGCCGAGGCGACTTCGGCGAGGACTTCCTCATCGGCGGGGTTGACCGTCTTGAAGACCCCACCCTCCTTGGCGGGCTCGAAGTCGCCGTCGATGAAAAGGCCGTAGGAGGAAGAAATCGAGACGACCGAGCGTGACTCGGGTGCCGGTGCGTATTCGAACATGGGTCCCTCAGTCCAGGGTGAAGTAGTCGGGACCGGAGTAGTGACCGGTGGTGAGCTTGGTGCGCTGCATCAGCAGGTCGTTGAGCAGCGAGGACGCGCCGAAGCGGAACCAGTCGGGGCTCAGCCAGTCGTCGCCGACGGTCTCGTTGATGAGGACCAGGTACTTGATGGCGTCCTTGGTGTTCTTGATGCCGCCGGCCGGTTTCACGCCGATCTGCCGCCCGTGCGTCGCGCGGAAGTCGCGGACCGCCTCCAGCATGACCAGCGTGATCGGCAGCGTCGCGTTCACCGAGACCTTGCCGGTCGAGGTCTTGATGAAGTCGGCGCCGGCCAGCATCGCCAGCCAGGAGGCGCGGCGGACGTTGTCGTACGTCGCGAGCTCACCGGTCTCCAGGATCACCTTCAGATGCGCGCCGCCGCACGCCTCCTTGACCGCGACGATCTCGTCGAAGACCTTGGCGTAGTCGCCGGCCAGGAACGCGCCCCGGCTGATCACCATGTCCACCTCGTCGGCGCCGGCCGCGACCGCCGCCCGGGTGTCGGCCAGCTTCACCTCCAGCGGGGCCTGGCCGGACGGGAACGCGGTGGCGACGCTGGCCAGGTGCACCCCGGAGCCGGCCAGCGCGGCCGCGGCCACCGGCACCATGGCCGGGTAGACGCAGATCGCGGCGACCGCGGGGGCGCTCGGATCGGACGGGTCCGGCCGCCTCCCCTTGGCGCACAGCGCGCGCACCTTGCCGGGCGTGTCAGCGCCCTCGAGCGTGGTCAGGTCGACCATCCGGATCGCCAGGTCGATGGCTTTGGCCTTGCTGCTCGTCTTCACCGATCGGGTGCCGAGCGCGGCCGCCCTCGCCTCGACCCCCACCTTGTCGACCCCGGGGAGGCCGTGCAGGTAGGAGCGGAGATCGGACAGCCCGATGGGCGCTGTCGCAGTCATGAGAACGATTCTAAGCAGGCTGGTATCTGTTGATCTTGGGTGAACGGTAGGTTGATCCGCGTGGACGTCCTTGTTGTAGATCACCCGCTGGCCCAGACGCGGCTCACCGCGATGCGCCGGACCGAGACCGAGTCCGGCGTCTTCCGCGCCTCCCTGCACGAGCTCACCACCATGGTGGTCTACGAGGCCGCCCGGCTCTTCGCGGTCGAGAAGTTCCCGATCGAGACCCCGGTCGCGCCGACCGAGGGCACCCGCCTGGCGAACCCGCCGCTGATCGTCCCGGTGCTCCGGGCCGGCCTGGGCATGGCCGACGCCGCGCTGGCGCTGCTGCCCGAGTCGTCGATGGGCTTCGTCGGCCTCGCGCGCGACGAGGAGACCCACGAGCCCCGGGCGTACATGGAGTCGCTCCCGGCCGACCTCGCCGGTCAGCCGGTGCTCGTCCTCGACCCGATGCTGGCCACCGGCGGCTCGCTGATCCACTGCTGCAACCTGCTGGCCGAGCGCGGCTGCACCGACATCATCGTCTGCTGCGTGCTGGCCGCGCCCGAGGGTGTCGACCGCCTGGAGAAGTCCGGCCTGCCGTTGCGCCTGGTCACCGCCTCGATCGACGAGGGGCTCAACGAGAAGGCCTACATCGTCCCGGGACTGGGCGACGCCGGCGACCGCCAGTTCGGCGGCATGCGCAGGTTTTAAACCCGATTTCGACGTACGGCAATAAGGGTCTAATGGGTTGAGAAGTTCCAACTCGTGGCTTTGCCGGCGTCGAACGGCATGACGCCGTGGAAGACCTCGGGCTTCTCGGCGAAGACCAGGGGCAGGAAGTGCCGGTCGGACTCCCACATGGGCAGCCGGCCGGCCAGCAGGTCGGCCCGCTCGACCCAGTGCAGCGAGCCCTCGTCGTTCCCGCTCAGCGGGGTGCCGGACCACTCGGTGATCCGGAACAGGAAGCCGAACCAGTTCTCCCCGCCGCGGCCGAAGCCGGGCCAGGAGACCGTTCCGGCCAGATCCACCCGGTGGCATTCCAGCCCGGACTCCTCGGCGATCTCCCGCCGCATCCCGGCCATCACGTCCTCGCCGCGGTCGAGTTTGCCGCCGAGACCGTTGTAATAGCCGAAGTGGATGTCGTCCGGCCGGGTGTCCCTGCGGATCATCAGGACACGTGATCCGTCCGATGAGATGACATAACCCAGCGTAGCCAGGATCGCATTCATGTTCTGTCTCCCCGTTGTTGGGCGAGCTGTGATCTGGTGAGGGCGAGAGTAATCGGGCGCTTGTCCCACCATGCTGTACTGTGGCCTGCGCTGAACGTTGGATACGGCGGGTCGAACGCCGCACTGTCGTGGAGTGCCCGGCCGCCTGCCACGGATCAACAGCCAAGTCATCGAGTTGTCACTCTCTGTGCAGGAGGAACGCCCATGACGGGCTCCCGTGCGAACATCCCACCGGCCCGTCCCGTGATCGGCGAGGAAGAGATCGAAGCCGCCGTGCGGGTGCTGCGCAGCGGCATGGTGGTTCAGGGGCCCGAGGTGGCCGCTTTCGAGCAGGAGTTCTCCGCGCTCGTCGAGGGCCGTCACTGCGTCGCCGTCAACTCCGGCACCTCGGCCCTGCAGCTGTCGCTGCTGGCGCTGGACCTGAAGCCGGGCGACGAGGTCATCGTCCCGTCGTTCTCATTCGCCGCCTCGGCGAACGCCGTCCGCCTGGCCGGCGCCACCCCGGTCTTCGTCGACATCGAGCCGGGCAGCTTCTGCATCGACCCGGACGCCGCGGCCGCCGCGATCACGCCGCGCACCGTCGCGATCATGCCGGTCCACCTGTACGGCCACCCGGCCAAGATGGACCAGATCATGGCGCTTGCCGAGGCGCACGGCCTCGCCGTGGTCGAGGACGCCGCCCAGGCGCACGCCGCGGCCTCCGGCGGCCGGCCGGTCGGCAGCTTCGGCATCGCCGGCTGCTTCAGCTTCTACCCGACCAAGAACATGCACTCGCTCGAGGGCGGCATGATCACCACGGGCGACGCCGAGTTCGCGCGCAAGCTGCGGCTGCTGCGCAACCAGGGCATGGAGCAGCGCTACCAGAACGAGATCGTCGGCGCGAACATGCGGCTCACCGACGTCGCCGCCGCGATCGGCCGGGTGCAGCTGGGCAAGCTCCTCGGCTGGACCGAGAAGCGCCGGGCGAACGCCGCCTACCTGGACGCGAACCTCAAGGGCGTGACCGTTCCGCCGGTCGACGAGGGCGCGTACCACGTCTACCACCAGTACACGATCCGCGTGCAGGGCGGTCAGGACGAGTTCCAGGCCGGCCTGAAGGAGCACGGCGTCGGCAGCGGCGTCTACTACCCGATCCCGATCCACCGCCTGCGGCCGTTCCTGGACGCGGACGGCAACGTCGGCCCGTGGAAGCTGCCGGAGACCGACAAGGCGGCCGGTGAGGTCATCTCCCTGCCGATCATGCCGAGCCTGACCGACGAGGACCTCGAGCGCATCGTGGCCGCGGTGAACGAGGTTGCGGCCGCATGAGCGAGAAGACCTTGCGTGCCGGGCTGATCGGCCTCGGCGCGATGGGGCGTAACCACGCCCGCGTGCTGAACCTGCTGAGCGGCGTCGAGCTGGTCGGCGCGGCCGACCCGTCGCCGAACGCGGTCGCCCCGCACGGCGTCCCGGTCGTCCCCGACCTGGAGGCGCTGCTGAAGCTCGGCGTCGACTACGTGGTCGTGGCGTCGCCGACCGGCCTGCACGAGGAGCTGGGCCTGCGCCTGGCCGAGGCCGGCGTGCACGCCCTGATCGAGAAGCCGCTGGCGCCCTCGCTCGAGGCCGCCCGCCGCCTGGTCGACGCGTTCGCCAGCAAGGGCCTGGTCGGCGCGGTCGGCCACATCGAGCGGTACAACCCGGCGCTGCAGAGCCTGCGGTCCCGCCTGGAGGCCGGCGAGCTGGGCGAGATCTACCAGATCGTCACCCGCCGCCAGGGCCCGTTCCCGGGCCGGATCGCCGACGTCGGCGTGGTCATGGACCTGGCGACCCACGACATCGACCTGACCGCGTGGGTCACCGGCCGGGAGTACGAGACGGTTGCGGCCTTCACCGCGTCCCGCAGCGGCCGCCCGCACGAGGACATGGTCTCCGCGGTGGCCGGCCTGGCCGGTGGCCTGATGGCGAACCACCTGGTGAACTGGCTGAGCCCGTTCAAGGAGCGGTCCACCGTGATCACCGGCGAGCGGGGCAGCTTCATCGCCGACACGCTCACCGCCGACCTCACCTTCTACGCCAACGGCGCGATCGGCACCGAGTGGGAGGCGCTGCGCGCGTTCCGCGGTGTGGCCGAGGGCGACATGGTGCGTTACGCGATCCCGAAGCGCGAGCCGCTGCTCGTCGAGCACGAGCGCTTCCGGGACGCGGTGGAGGGCAAGCAGAGCGACATCGTCACCCTCCAGCAGGGCATGCGCACCGTCCAGGTGGCCGCCGCCGTGCTGCGCTCGGCCCGCGAGGGCAACAGCGTCTCGGTCGCCGTCTGACGACAGCCGACGACATCGGGGCCCGGTCCCCTCTGCCGCGCCGATGGCGTTGCGGAGGGGCCGGGCCCCGAATCGTTGTGGCCGGGATCAGGGCTTCTTGGCGCCGGGCGCCTCGGTCCCGTCACGCTTGCGCCAGATGCGGACCAGTCCGACCGGCACGCTGACGATGGCCTTGCCGGGTCGGCGAGCGCCCTGCACCACCGTGGCGCCGACCTGGTACGCCGTGGAGGCGCGCAGCTTGGCGATCGTCGCGTCCCGGCCGGCGATCTCCTTCTCCAGCTGCTGAATGCGCTTGTCCTGCTCGGTGATCCGGTCGGCGGCATCGGCCAGACGCTGGCGCAGCGGGCGCTCCAGCAGGTCGGTGAAGACCCTCTCGCCGGTGAGCCGGAGCAGCGCGCGGAGATCCGGCGACTCGCCGTCGACCACCACCGGCTCATCGGCCAGGTAGGACCGCAGCGGGGCGAGCCGGTCGACCCGGGCGGCCACGACGGCGCAGTGCGCCCGGTGCCCGACCGCGTTGTCGAGCGGGATCACCTGCAGGACCTGGCAGCCCGCGGCCACCAGTTCGTCGAGCACCCGGTGGTACGGCAGGTCCGGCA
>KL571278.1:44309-53071 GCA_000715855.1 Actinoplanes liguriensis | reverse complement strand
TGTGTATAAGAGACAGGCCGAGCAGCAGCAGCGCCCGGCCACCCACGGGCAGATCCCGCAGCGCCGGGGCGACCGTCTCCACATCGACGTGGGAGGCGGGGTTGGGGCCCAGGAAGGCGACGACGAGGGACCCGGTGTCCATCTTCTCGCCGGACGCGTACGCCCGGTAGGCCGCCTCCTCGGGAGCGCGCAGCTGTTCCTTGAGCCCGTCGCCGCTCTCGCTCACCTCGACGATCGTCGTCAGGTCCTCGAAGAGTGGTAGCAGTTCTCGAATGAGCATGGTCTCCGCCGTCCCTCAGCCGATGCGGGTAAAGGTGTAGAACCCGATGGGGCTCCGCCGGAAGCGGTAGGGCTCCCAGCTGTCGAAACGCATACCGCAGGCGTCCAGCAGCGGCAGATACGTGTTACGGCCCCGGCAGATCTGGTAGCTGCCGAAGACGTGGTCCTCGTCCTGTCCCCAGTCGCCGATGATGAGCTTGCCGCCGAGCCGGACCAGCGAGGCCAGGTTACGGGTCGCCCGCTCCCACTCGTTGTTGTCCATGATGTGGAAGAGCACATCGACGGTGAGCACGGCGTCGTAGAGCCACGGTGACCGCCAGTCGGCCAGCCCGCTCTCGTAGTAGTGCGGCCGGCCCCCCAGTTCCTTGCAGAGCGCGATCGCCGCCTCACTGCGGTCGATGCCGTCGACCTCGTGCCCCAGCTTGGCGAGCTCCCGGCTGAAGTAGCCCTTGCCGCAGCCCGCGTCGAGCAGGTAGAGCGGCGCGACCGGGTTGTTCTGCAGGCCGATCCGGTCCATCAGCATGCCCAGCCGGCGCAGATAGAACATGGAGTTGGTGGCCTCGTCGTAGGAGACGTGACCACCCGACCGCAGATCGGTCTCTCGTAGATGGCGGTCGTTCCAGAATTTGGAGACTTCCGCGTCGGTGAGCCGAAGGGTCATATCGTGATCCACTTTCGCAGTGGGGACGGTGAAGTGATCAAAGCAGATTAGTACCTGAGCTGGGCCTTCTGTCGACACCGCGAAACGATGATGCCGAATGTCCGGAAGGCCGGCTCAGAGAATCTGGTCCGCGCTCCAGACCAGGCCGACGGGGGTGTCCGAGCCGAGGTGGTTCAGGACCGCAACCGCCTCCGGCATGGACCTCGAGTCACTGACGACGATCCATTCGCATGGCTGTGGGCCGCCACGCACGACGCGACCGGCGATCAGCCGGCTGCTCGCGTCCTTGCTCAGCCGATTGTGCACCGGAAGGAACGCGCGCCGGTGGAACCGATCGGCCACCTTGTTCCGGTACGCGCGGACCGCGGACTTCCCACGTCGCCCGAGTGCCCGCTTCAGCACGAACTCCGGACCGCGGTAGACCACCATGCGCTCGATCCGCCAGAGCAGCTGGTCCTGGTGCAGGATCGAGGCGTCGAGCACCTTCACCTCAGGGGCGAACGCGCTGAGCTGCCACTGCCTGGTGGACGCGACCACCACGGTGGCCGTGCCACCGCTCGCGACCACCGCGGCGCTCTCCTCGACGACCGCTCGCTTGCGGCTCGCACCGAGTGCCAGGAACAGAACGTTCATTCGAACCACACCCGGTGATGCATCCTGGCCACGGCGGTGTATCCGTAGCGCTCGTCCAAGACTCGCTGTGCCTCGGCCAGGTCGAGACCCTGCGGGAACCGGTCGCGCAGGCGCCGGTAGCCCTCGACCAGGGCGGCGTCGTCCTCCTCGACGGCGACCAGCTCACCGGCCGCGTCCTCGATCCCGGCGAGCGTCTCCTCCGGGCCGCCGCAGCGGGTGACCAGCACCGGCATCCCGGCGGCCACGGCCTCGACCACCGTCACGCCGAAGCTCTCCCACCGGCTGGCGTGCACCAGCAGGTCGTGCTCCCGCATCAGCCGCAACGCGACCCCCGGGTCGACCGACCCGGTGAAGGTGACCACGTCCTGGAGGCCGAGCTCCTTGGTCCGCGCGCGCAGCGGGCCGCTCAGCTCACCGTCGCCGACGATCGTCAGGGTCAGCGACGAGTCCTCGGCGTGACACTTCGCGAACGCCTCCAGCAGCCAGTTGACCCCCTTGCGGGGAATCAGGCCACCGAGATACAGCCAGCGGCGCAGCTCGGTCACCGGCGACGGCCGGGGCAGGTCGAAGGAGATCGGGTTGGCCACCAGGCTGACCTTGTCGGCGTGCCGGGGGAGCGCCTTCAGCAGCACGTCCCGGGTGCCGTCGCCGACCACGAACAGGCGGTCGCAACGGTCCAGCACCTTGTCGTACATCTCCCGGGCGCCCGGCTCGTCGAGCAGCGCCTCCAGGAAGCTGGCGTGCTCGGTGACGAACAGCTTGGCCTCCGGCCGCAGGTGTTCGAGGACCGCCCAGCCGCTGGGCAGCGCCTCGTGCACATGCACCACGTTCGCGTCGATCAGCTCGCCGTCGAGCGCGGCCCGCAGGGTGGCCTCGTGCCGCCGCGCGGTGTCGGCGAAGTTGACCTCGGCGGGCATCGGCACCGGCACATAGGTGAGGGCGCTGCCGCCCACCGTGGTCGAGGTGTGCTTGGTGCGCGGCAGCAGCGCGCGATGCGCCCGGACGATCTCCACGTCCTCGGCGTCGGTGATCCGCGCCGACCAGCGGTCGCAGTGCAGCACCGTCATCGAGTCGCAGCCGGGCGCCGTCGCCTCGACCATGGTCTGGACGAAGGCGCCACGGAACGGCAGCAACCGGGTCGGGTACCACGGCGTGACCACCGTGACGTGCCGGGACCCCGGGGGCAAGGTCACTGCGCGGCCTGCGGAAGCGGCACGGCGGGAGGCTCCGCGGCGGCCGGAGCGGCGACCTCGGCCTTGGTCTCCGCCTTGGTCTTGGCCTTGGCCGGCGCCAGCCCGGTGTAGACCCGGTCCAGCACCGTGGCCTGGGCCTCCCAGGTCCAGCTCTTGAGCAGGTCGTCCTTGTCGTAGGCCGCGCGGTACCGCTCGGGGTCGGCGAGGACGGCCTTGGTCACGCGGACGAAGTCCTGCAGGTCCTCCGCCTTGAAGACCTCGCCCTGCCCGGTGGAGCGCACCATCTCGGCCATCGTCCGGATGTCGCTGGTGATCAGCGGCAGCCGCGCGTGCGAGTACTCGAAGAACTTGTTGCTCAGCGCGATCTCGTGGTTGGGCAGGTGCAGCAGGGGGCTGACCGCCGCGTTCGCGGACTGGAGGTAGTCGGACACCTGCCAGTGCGGAACGTAGGGCAGCATGTGCACCCGGTCGGCGACGCCCAGCTCCTCGGCCCGCAGCCGGGCCTTGTCGACCGGCGCGTTCTTGCCGTTGGGGTGCATCGAGACCATCGCGACGTGCACGCCGGGCAGGTGCGGCAGCGCGTCGATGATGATGTCGACGCCCCGGACCGGGGTGATGCCGCCGACGTAGGCGAGCAGCGGAACGTCCGGCCCGATGCCGCAGTCGGCACGCAGGTCGGGCACCGCCGCCGCGCTCTCGTCCGCGGCGGGGGCCTGGACCGGCGCGTTCATCACGACGTCCGGCCGGGTGGCCAGGCCGTGCTCCTCCTTGAGGAGATCGGCGAGCGACGGCGACACGGTCACCACGGCATCGGCGAACGGGACGAACTCGGCCTCGTGGGCGGTGACCGCGGGCAGCCAGCGGGCGCTGTGCTTGGGCACCAGGCCGGGGGTGTACTCGTGGGCGTCCCAGACCAGCTTGGTGTCGCGGCCCCGGGCCTGGGCCCGGATCTTGGCGCGCGCGCCGACGGCGAGCATCCGGAAGTCGTTGGCGTGGATGATGTCCGGGTCCAGCCGGTCGATGGTGCTGCGGAAGCCCAGCTCCCACTGCCACAGCGACGGGTCGAGCCGGCGCCAGGCCCGGTTGCCCATGGTGGTCTTCCAGAACCAGATCGGCGCGCGGGTGAGCAGCGTGCTGTTGTCCTTGCGGGACGCGCGCAGCTTGACCGTCTCGCGGGCCCGCAGTCGCGTCCACAGGGCCAGCACCTTGTGGTTGACCCGGACCGGCAGGAGCGCCGCCTTGCCCAGAGCGTGCGCGGCGGCCGAGCCACCGGCCCGGCGCTTCGCGTTCAGCAGCGCGAACCGGGTGGTGAGGTCGGCGTGCCGGGCCTTCATCAGCTCGACGCGGTACGGCATCTCCTTGCCCGGCTGGTATGCGAGCGGCCGGCGCATCGTGCGGCGCCACGCGGTCGGCGCCACGGAGAGCTTGTCGCCCATCGGCACGAGGCGGACCTCGGCGTCACCGATCGCCCAGGTCTCCAGCGGTGAGTCACGGCGCTCGCCGAGCAGGAAGACCTCCCAGCCGGCCGCGGCCATCGACCGCGCTTCCTTCTGCACCCGGGAATCGCCCCGCACGTCGTTGTCGACGAGCATGACGACGCGGCCACGCTTGGCCGAGGGGTGATCGGCGGGCATAGGTGATCCTCCTGATGGGGCGCGATAACGCGGGAATGCTACCGCGCGTGGTCACTGCCACGGCGGAGTAGGGCGGGCGCATCGTAAGGCAGTGGCGGCCGTTCCGGAGACCCGGAAAATCGGCATTGTTCCGGCCGTCCGGAGGGGACCGATGTGGCAGTCGTCACGTCGTGACGCGACCATGGTGACCGTCGGTAACCGGGCGTCTTGGGGTGGTTGATGAAGGAGTGACGGCTTCCGGGCGGCGTCGAGTTGGACGGCGGTGGGCCGGTCGGTATCGACGACGTGCCGGGCACGTCCGGTGCCGCGGATCGGCGATTCTGTGAACGGTTTCGCGGTCGGCCTGGCCGGGGCGTACGCCCGCGCCCCACCCGGCGACCGCTACGGTTATGCCACGGTCGCGCGTGGGCACCAGGCCTCTGCTTCGACTCGGCGCTCTCTGGACAGGCCGGATAAGGACTTTTTATGCATGTGCTGTTCCTGGCTCGCGGAGCCGGCAGCCGTCGTGCCGTACGAGGAAAGGCCCGTCGGATCAACGAGAACGACGCTCATGATGTGGTGTTTATCACAGGCCGCGCCGTCCGGGCTGACGGGCCGGATCGTCAAGGAGCGGATCGTGGAGGAAGGGTATGACTTTCAGTAGACCGAAGGCGCCGCGGCTGCTCTACGTCGCCTTCTACTTCCCGCCGTCGCGGGCCAGTGGCGTGTACCGGGCCCGCGCGACCGCCAATCACTTCGCCGCGGCGGGCTGGGACGTGACGGTCCTCGCGGCGCCGCTGCGCTTCCTCTACGACGTGATCGGCTCGGTCGACGAGAAGCTCTCCGAGACCGTCGACCCGCGGATCCACGTGGAACGCCCCGAGCTGGACCTGACCCGGTGGAACCAGGACCTGCACAGCATGGGCTGGCTGCAGGGCACCCTGCCGGACATCGCGACGAAGCTGCACCGCTGGCGCGAGGAACGGTACTTCCCCGAGCCGTACGTGTCCTGGGCGCGCAACTGCGTGACGACGGCGCTCGAGGCGCACGGCCGGGAGCCGTTCGACGCGGTGCTCGCCACCGGGAACCCGTTCGCCGCGTTCGCCACGGCGTGGGAGATCCACAAGGCGGCCGGCGTCCCGTACGTCGCGGACTACCGGGACTCCTGGACGCTGGACCTGTTCAGCGACGAGCCGGCGTTCCCGCCCAAGCACCCGGCCTGGGGCTGGGAGCAGCGGATCATCGGCGACTCGAGCCACACCGTGTTCGTGAACGACGCGCTCCGCGCCTGGCACGCCGACCGGTACCCGAGGGCCGCCGAGCGGATGATGGTCGTCCCGAACGGCTGGGACCCGGACCTGCTCGACGTCGGCCCGGCCGCCGGCGGGACGGCCGAGGACCGGCCGCTGCGCTTCGGCTACCTCGGCACGGTCACCGGAAAGCAGCCGGTCGTCGAGATGGCCGAGGCGTTCCGCCAGGCCCGGGAGTACCCGGAGCTGGCCGGCGCCGAGCTCAACATCCACGGCCACCTGGGCTTCTTCCAGGGCAGCCACGCCAGCTTCCTGCCGTTGCTGGGCCTGGAGCCGAACGGCGAGCCCTCCGCGGAGTCGGACCATGGCCTGCGCCTGCGCGGCCCGGTCTCCAAGACCGAGGTCGCCGGGGTCTACGAGCACAACGACGTCCTGGTCTTCCTGGCCGCCGGCGGTAAGTACGTGACCTCCGGCAAGATCTTCGAGTACATGGCGACCGGCAAGCCGATCGTCTCGGTGCACGCGCCGGAGATCGCCGCCCGCGAGGTGCTGGCGGGCTACCCGCTCTGGTTCACCGCGGACAGCCTGGAGCCGGGCCTGGTCGCCAAGGCGATGGTCGAGGCGGGCCGGGCGGCCCGCGCGCTCACGCCGGAGCAGCAGGCCGAGGCCCGGGCGTACGCGGACCGCTTCCAGCGGGACATCCTGCTCGACCCGTTGGAGGACGCGATCCGGGCCATGGTGCGCCGGCCGCTCCCCGCCGTGGAGGTGAACCATGGCTGAGCCGGCCGAGAAGCAGCCACGCGTGGTGGTGCTGACCCTGAACTACAAGCTGACCCCTCGGGTCCAGGCCTACCTCGAGGACCTGACCAAGGCCGGCGTCCGCGTCGACCTGCTGGTGGTCGAGCGCCGGACGCTGGAGGACATCGACCTGGACGACCTGGTCAACGTTCACCACGTGTTCGACAGCGAGATGTACGGCCACCCGCTGCGCCGGGTCGAGCGCCGGTTGGTCTTCGACCTGCCGAGCAAGGTCTTCCACAAGACCCGCTCGGTGACCCGCGAGGGCGAGCGCCTGGTCCTGCTGGACAAGGCCGCCACCAAGGTGCGGCGTGGCCAGTCGTACGTGTCGCGGGGCATCCACTACGGGATCTTCTGGCCGGTCTTCCGCCGGGCCCGGAAATACCTGCTGATCTCGCGGGCCAAGAAGGCGGCGCTGCGGAGCATCGACCTGGCCGGCGCGGACCGGATCGTCGCCGCCGACTCGTCGGTCCTTCCGATGGCGTGGCGGCTCGCGAAGCTGTTCCCGGGCGTCAAGGCGACCACCGCGCTGGACCGCAAGCCCTGGGTGAAGTGACCCGGTAAAGACGAACGAGGGGGCGGCCGCCGGCCGCCCCCTCGCTTTTCGTCAGCGGGTCAGCGGACGTTCGCCGCCAGGACCTCGACGACCCGGTGCGCGGCGCGGCCGTCACCGTAGGGCTCGCCGCGCTCGAAGGCCGGCGTCGGGCGGGTGGCCAGGTCGCGCCACGCGGCGCCGTCCAGCTCGGCCGGGTTCGGCACGAGGTGGTTCCAGCCGTCGACCAGGGTCTCCACCCACTCGGTCTCGGTGCGCAGCGTGGTGCACGGCTTGCCCAGCAGGTAGGCCTCCTTCTGCAGGCCACCCGAGTCGGTCACCACACCGGCCGAGCCGAGCACCGCGGCCACCATCGCCGAGTACGGCAACGGCTGGCCCGGGTGCACCGCGCCCTGCGCCAGCTTGAGGCCCTGTGACTGGGCCCGGGCCAGCAGCCGCGGGTGGGCCAGCAGTATAAGAGACAGGACCAGGGCGGCGAGGCGCTCCGGGTCGTCGGTGTTCTCGGCCCGGTGCAGGGTGGCCACCAGGTACGGCTGGGCGGGGTCGATGCCCTCCGGCAGCTCCAGCGCCTGGCCGCGGCCGGCCAGCACGTCGTCGCGGACCTTGTAGCAGACGTCGACCATGACGTCGCCGACCAGCTGGGTGCGCTCGCCGAGGCCCTCACCGCGCAGGTGCCGCACGGCCTCCTCGGTCGGCGCCAGCAGCAGGTCGGCCGCGTGGTCGGTGAGCACCCGGTTGTGCTCCTCGGGCATCGCCCGGTTGAACGACCGCAGGCCGGCCTCCAGGTGCGCGACCGGGATGTGCAGCTTCACCGCGGAGACCGCGCCGGCCAGGGTGGAGTTGGTGTCGCCGTAGACGAGCACCCAGTCCGGCTTCTCGCGCTCGAGCACCGGGTCCATGGCGCTGAGCACGGCGCCGGTCTGCACGCCGTGGCTGCCGGAGCCGACGCCCAGGTGCACATCCGGGTCCGGAATGCCGAGGCCGGAGAAGAACACGTCGGACAGGTTGTGGTCGTAGTGCTGACCGGTGTGCACGATGACATGCTCGTGCGGGGTGCCGGCGAAGGCGGCCGCGATCGGCGCCAACTTGACCAGCTGGGGACGAGCGCCGACTACGCTCAGGACCTTCATGATGGTGTTCTCCACAGGTTGGCTCTGGGGGTCGCTCGATACCCTAGCCGCTGCCGGTTTCGCTATCCTTCCGCGTTCCCGGAAACGACGCCGGGAACGGCCGACGAAGGGTTGCGCATGAGTAATCGGCAGATCGTCTATCTGGCGTTCGGTGAGCGTCGCAGGTCTGCCGCCCGGAAACTCGCCGCCGAGGCGGCCGCGGAGGGCGCCGACGTGCGCCTGATCGTGCCGTCGACCCCGTCCTGGGCCGATCTGGACGTGCCCGGCGTGACGGTGACCCGGGTCTCCGGCCCGGCCGCCGCCCAGCAGCTGCTGACCGGCCCCGGCGCTCCGGCACACGGCGCGCTGCTGGTCGCCGGGGATCCCGCGGCCATGCCGGTGGTCTGGTCGGTCGCCCGGCGCCGGCCCGACCTCGAGGTGGCGACCGAGCCGGCCGGAGTGACCGGCCGGCGGCCCGGCGCGGCCGATCTGGCGGTGCTCACGCCCTGGTACCCGGGGCCGAACGACGACTTCGCCGGCGCTTTCGTCCGGGCCACCACCGGCGCGGTGCGGGGCCTGGCCGAGCGGATCCTCACCGTGCACACCGAGGGCTGGTTCTTCCCGGACGGGCCGGCCCACCCGGACGCGGTCGAGGCCGCGGCCGAGCGGCTGG
>KL571278.1:43758-44069 GCA_000715855.1 Actinoplanes liguriensis | reverse complement strand
GCGGCTGGCCGAGCGGGGGCGCACGACCGCGGCCTTCGACACGCCGCTCGGCGAGACCGTCCGGATCGCCGTGCCCAGCCACCTCAAGCGCGGCTACGTCTCCTGGACCGGCGCGCACGTGCGGGCGCTGCGCGCGGCGCTGCCCACCGGCCGGATCGAGGCGCCAGTGGTGCACGCGCACACCGGCATCTACGCGGGCGTGCAGGCCGCCGCGCTGGCCCGGCCGGACGCGCGGGTGGTGGTCACCGAGCACGCGACGTTCCTGCCGAAGGTGTTCCGTCAGGGCGGCGCCCGCCGGCGGTACGCGACGA
>KL571278.1:36326-43484 GCA_000715855.1 Actinoplanes liguriensis | reverse complement strand
TGCTGCGCCGCGCCGACGTGGTGCTCTGCGTCAGCGCGAGCCTGCGCGACTTCCTGGCCGGCGAGTTCCCCGAGCACGCCGCGAAGTTCCAGGTGGTGCCGAACCCGATCGACTTCGACGGCTTCAGCGTCCGCCCGTCGGCGCCGGCCGCCCTGCGGAAGTGGCTCTACCTGGGCCGGCTGATCGAGCACAAGGGCGTCCGGACGCTGCTGGAGGCGTTCGCCCTGGTCGCCGCGGAGGACCCGGAGCCCACCCTGACCCTGGTCGGCTCCGGCGCGCTGGAGGAGTCGCTGCGCGCCCGGGTGGCCGAGCTGGGCCTGTCCGGCCGGGTCACGTTGCGGTCCGCGGTGCCGCCCGAGCGGGTCGCCGCCCTGCTGCACGAGCACGATCTGCTGGTCCACCTGAGCCGGGTCGAGACGTTCGGGATGACCGTGGTCGAGGCGGTCGCCAGTGGCCTGCCGGTGCTGGTCGCGGCGAGTGAGGGGCCGAGCGAGACGCTGTCCGGTCTGAACGGCGTGGCCGGCTCGCTGATCGAGATCACCGAGGATCCGGTGGCGGTCGCGGAGGAGTACCGGAAGCTCGCGGCCCGCCTGCCCGAGCTGGACCTGCCCGCCGCCCGGGCCGCGCTGCGCGAGCGGTACGGCAACGAGGCGGTCGCCGCCCAGTTGCGCCGCTGGTACTTCGAACCGGTGGACGTGCCGGGGGTGAGCACGGCCGAGCGGGGTCCGGGCCGTGCCGCGCGGGTCTATGCGACGCTGCTGGCGGCCGCCCGGAAGAGCCCGGACCTGGGCCCGGAGGTCGCGCTGCGCCGGGGGCGCCGGCTCGTGGGCCGGGCGTTCGCGCGCGCCCGGCGACTACGTTGATTTCAGCCGGGTTGACGGCAGGGGAATTCTTCGGAAAGGCTGCACCCGCTATTTCCCTGATGACGATGGAGAGACTCCGTTGAACGCACCCGACGTGACGGTCGTGGTCGCCGTGTACAACACCATGCCGTACCTCACGGAGTGCCTCGGCTCGCTGGTCGAGCAGACCATCGGTCTGGACCGGCTGGAGGTCGTCGCGGTCGACGACGGGTCCACCGACACGGGTGGCGCCGAGCTGGACCGCTGGGCGAGCGAGTTCCCGGGCACGATCAAGGTGCTGCACCAGGAGAATTCGGGCGGTCCGGCGGCGCCGAGCAACCGGGCCCTGGAGATCGCCACCGGGCGTTACGTGTTCTTCCTCGGCGCCGACGACCACCTGGGCGCCGAGGCGCTGGAGCGGCTGGTGCGGACGGCCGACGAGCTGGACGCCGACGTGGTGCTGGGCCGGCTGGTCGGCGCCGGCGGGCGGGTCGTCAACCAGGACGTCTACAAGCCGGGCAACCGGGATTCGATCACCCTGACCGACTCGGCCCTGCCGTGGGCGCTCTCCAACACCAAGCTGTTCCGCCGGTCGCTGATCGAGGAGCACGGCATCCGGTTCCCGGAGGAGCTGCGCTCGCTCAGCGACCAGCCGTTCACGCTGCGAGCCGTCGTCGCGGCCCGGCGGATCGCGGTCCGCGCCGACTATGAGTTCTACTACGCGGTGCGGCGTGAGGACTCCAGCAACATCACCTACGGCACCCCGGTGACCCGGTTCGTGCACGACACCACCGTGGTGATGGACACCGTCGCCGACGTGGTGGCCGACCCCGAGGCCCGCTTCCGGGTGCTGCACCGCAACTTCAGCTGGGAGGTCGGCAAGCTGGTCGCCGCCCGGTTCGTCGCCGCCGACACGGAGGGCCGCCGCCAGGTGCAGGAGGGCGTGCGCAAGCTCGCCGAGGCGCATCTGACCGAGCCGATGCGCGCCGAGCTGGCCACCCGCCACCGGATCCCGATCTCGATCGCCCAGCACGGCACGCTCGACGACCTGTCCGCGGTCGCCGAGCACATCGAGGAGCACGGCCTGGCCCCGCTGGTCCTGGAGGGCGACCGGCTCTTCGCGGCGCTGCCCGGTTTCCGGGATCCGGCGAAGAGCTTCCCGGACGAGTGGTTCGAGGTGACCGAGCGCTCCGGCGCGGTCCGGCAGCAGACCCGGCCCGGCGTCGCCGCCTGGGTGGAGGAGACACCCGGCGAGCCGGCGCTGCACCTGGAGTGGACCAGCGCGCTGGCCACCCTGCCCGAGGGTGTCCGGGTGACCGCCGGCCCGGCCCGGGCGGTCCGGGTGGAGACCGAGCCGGCGCCGTTCGGCACCACGGTGCGCGCGGTCTTCCGGGTCGCCGACCTCGCCCAAGGCGTCGGGGTGCGAACCAAGCGTGTGCGGCTCGAACACGGAGTGTCCGCCAAGCTCCTCGGCTCGGACGTGGCGGTCGCCGAAGTGCCGGGCACGGGTTCGGTGCGTTACCGGCGTGGCCTACTCTTTGACACGGTCACCGTCAAGCCGGTCGGCCGGTCGAGGCTCACTGTGTCGGTCAATACGCTCGGGGCGAGACGTCTCGTGGGTCTGGTCCGGAGGCTGAAACGGCGTTAGCCCGCTTCCGGCACACGGCCCCGGCCCCGCCAAGGAGGAAGACTTCCGCATGAAGATCTGTGTCGTAGCCCTGGGCAAGATCGGGCTGCCGCTCGCCGTCCAGTTCGCCTCTAAGGGGCACACCGTGATCGGCGCGGACGTGTCCGAGCCGACCGTGCGCAAGGTGAACGCCGGCGAGGTCCCGTTCCCGGGCGAGGCCGACCTCGACGTGAAGCTGAAGGAGGCGGTCAGCGCCGGTCTCCTCACCGCCACCACCGACACCGCGGCCGCGGTCGCCGAGTCGGAGGCGGTCGTCGTGGTCGTCCCGCTGTTCGTGGACGCGGACGGCAAGCCCGACTTCGGCTGGATGGAGTCGGCCACCAAGGACATCGCCCGTGGCCTGCGCCCGGGCACGCTGGTCAGCTACGAGACCACGCTGCCGGTCGGCACCACCCGCAACCGCTGGGCGCCGCTGCTGCAGGAGGGCTCCGGCCTGGTCGCCGGGGAGGACTTCCACCTGGTCTTCAGCCCGGAGCGGGTGCTTACCGGCCGGGTCTTCGCCGACCTCCGCAAGTACCCGAAGCTGGTCGGCGGCGTGAACGAGGCGTCCGCCGAGCGCGGCATCGCGTTCTACGAGGCCGTGCTGGACTTCGACGAGCGTCCCGACCTGGCGCAGGGCAACGGCGTCTGGGATCTGGGCAACGCCGAGGCTGCCGAGCTGGCGAAGCTGGCCGAGACCACGTACCGGGACGTCAACATCGGCCTGGCGAACCAGTTCGCCCGGTTCGCCGACACCCTGGGCATCGACGTGAACCTGGTCATCGACGCCTGCAACACCCAGCCGTACAGCCACATCCACCGTCCCGGCATCGCGGTCGGCGGCCACTGCATCCCGGTCTATCCGCGGCTCTACCTGTGGAACGACCCGACCGCCACGGTGGTCCGGGCCGCCCGCGAGGCGAACGCCGGCATGCCGTCGTACGCGGTGGACCTGCTCGCCGCCGCCGTCGGTGACCTGAAGGGCCGCAGCGTGCTGGTGCTCGGCGCGGCGTACCGGGGTGGCGTCAAGGAGACCGCGTTCTCCGGCGTCTTCCCGACCGTCGAGGAGCTGCAGGCGCGCGGCGCGACCGCGTACGTCTCGGACCCGATGTACACGAACGAGGAGCTGGTCGCGCACGGTCTGCCCGCGTGGGAGGGCCAGGTCGTGGACTCCGCGATCGTGCAGGCCGACCACGCGGAGTACCGCGCGCTCACGCCGGCCGACCTGCCGGGTGTGGAGGTCGTCGTGGACGGTCGCCGCGTGACCGACCCGGAGCGGCTGGGTTCGATCCGCCGTGTGGTGATCGGCGGCTGACGCCGTACCGAATAGTCGTTTCTTGAATGGGCCCCTGGCGGGGAACGCCAGGGGCCTTTTCGTGATCGCTAGGGACGCGTGGACGGGTCGCGGCTGACGATCTCGCCCTTCTCGTCCACCCAGGCCGCCGGCCGCGCCGGGTTGCCGCGCACCAGCTGGTAGGGCTCGACGTCCTTGGTCACCACCGAGCCGGCCGCGATCATCGCGCCCTCACCGACCGTGATGCCGCAGACCAGCGTCGCGTTCGCGCCGATCGACGCGCCCCGCTTGATCAGGGTCGGGGTGATCGTCCAGTCCGGGTTCTGCGCGCGGGGCCGCAGGTCGTTGGTGAAGACCACGCACGGGCCCACGAAGACCTCGTCCTCGATCGTCACGCCCTGGTAGACCGAGACGTTGTTCTGGATCTTGACCCGGTTGCCGATCACCGTGTTCGCGTCCAGGTAGACGTTGCGGCCGATCACGCATTCGTCGCCGACCACCGCGCTGTTACGCACGTGAGCGATGTGCCACACCTTGGTGCCGGCCCCGATCCGGGCGCCGTCCTCCACGTCCGCCGACGGGTGGACGAAGGGCTCTGAATTGGAGTTCATGCAGGCAAGTGTCGCCCTCGCGGATTGTCGAGAGGTAACCGGACCGCCATATCGTGGTCATGAGTGGCCGGTCACCCGGTGTTAGCCTGTGCGCTTCCTTTGATTCACATGAACGATTGGTCCGGCCCCCGACACATGACCAGTTCTTTGACCGTGATCATTTCCGTCCGGAACGTCCAGGGCTACCTCACCGAGTGCCTGGACTCCGTCCTGACACAGCCGCACTCCGCCGAGATCGAGCTGGTGGCGGTCGACGACGCCGCCACCGACCACAGCGGCGAGCTGATCGACGCGAGGGCCGCCGACGACCCGCGCGTGGTCGCGATTCATCTCGCGACCGCCTCCGCCGACGGGCCGGGCGCGGCCCGCAACGCCGGGCTGGACCGGGCCACCGGTGACTATGTGTGGTTCGTCGAGGGTGGCGACCGGATCGTGCCGGACGCGATCGCGGCGATCACCGAGCGCCTGGCCGCCGAGAAACCGGACGTGCTGGTCGTCGGCGTGGCCCGGGAGAGCTGGGACCGGAAGGTGACCCGCCTGACCGCGCCGGGCGCCGTGCCGAGCGGCGCCGCGGCGCTGACCGGGCCCCCGACCCCGCTGGGCGGCCTGGTGATCCGCCGGGATTTCCTGGCCGGGCACGCGATCCGGTTCCGGCCCGGCTTCGGGGAGAGCATCTCCTTCGCGTACGAGGTCCTGGCCGCCACCGGCAGCGTGGCCGTCGTCGAGCCGGTCTGCTACGTGCAGCGGTCACCCGGTCGCGCCCACCCCGACGTCGTCGGTCAGTACGAGCACGTCCTGAGCCTGGCCCCGAAACCGTCCCCGGAGACCGTCCGCCGGATCGGCGGCGAGCTGCTCGACGTCCTGGACCGGACCCCGGCCGCCGCCCGTGGCGCGATGCTCGGCCGGATCAGCCGGCTGCTCGGGGCGCACGGGGTGAGCGCGCGCCGGCTGCGTGGCGAGCGTCGCGCCGCCCGGCTGCGCAAGGTCGCCGGCCGGGTGCGCGGGAAGCTGCGCAAGAGCCTGCTGAAGGCGTACTACCGGTGGCAGCTGCGGATGCCGATCGACGAGAGCCTGGCCGTCTACGCGGCGTACTGGTACCGCGGTTACGCGTGCAACCCGGCCGCGATCTACGAGAAGGCCGCCGAGCTCGCGCCCGGTGTCCGCGGTGTCTGGGTGATCAAGGGCGAGGCGCCCCCGGGGGTGCCTTCGGTGCGGCCGGGCACCCGGGCGTACTTCCGCGCCCTGGCCCGGGCCAAATACCTGATCAACAACGCGACCTTCCCTGGGTACGTCGTGAAACGCCCCGGCAGCGTCCACGTGCAGACCCACCACGGCACCCCGCTCAAGACCATGGGTCTCGACCAGCCCCGCTTCCCCGCCTCGCTGGGGAAGTTCAACGCCGAGCGGATGCGCCGCAACATCGCCAAGTGGGACTTCAGCGTCACCGCGAACCGGCACACCACGCTGCTCTGGGACCGGCAGTTCCCGATCAAGGGCGAGACCCTGGAGACCGGCTACCCGCGCAACGACCGTCTCGCCCGGGCCACCCCGGAGGAGATCGCCGCGGCGCGCGCCGAGTTCGGCATCGGCCCGGACGAGCGGGTCGTCCTCTACGCCCCGACGCACCGCGAGTGGCACCAGGTCTTCACCCCGGTGCTGGACGTGGACGCGCTCGCCGAGGCGCTCGGCCCGGACACCCGGGTGCTGCTGCGCGGCCACTACTTCTACGACTCGCTGGGCTTCCCACCCCGGCACCCACGGGTGATCGACGTGTCCCGGCACCCGTCGATCGAGCGGCTGATGCTCGCCTCGGACACGATGATCACCGACTTCTCCTCGGTGATGTTCGACTACGCCGTGCTGGACCGCCCGCTGGTGATCTTCGCTCCGGACTGGGACGTCTACCAGGCGGTCCGCGGGGTCACCTTCGACCTGCGGGCCGAGCACCCGGGCACGTTCGCGAGCACCTTCGACGAGCTGATCGCCGCGTTCCGGAGCGGTCAGGTGACCAGCGCCGGGGCGGCCGAGTTCCGCGCCCGGTTCCGCGAGCGGTTCTGCTCGCTGGAGGACGGGAACGCCGCCGAACGGGTCGTCCGGCGCGTCTTCCTGGGGGAGCGCCTTGTCTGAGCTCGTTCCCGGCCGGGTCAGTGTCGTCGTCCCGATCTACAACGTCGCGCCGTTCCTGCGGGACTGCCTGGACTCGCTGCGCGCGCAGACGTACCCCGACATCCAGGTCGTGCTGGTCGACGACGGCTCGACCGACGGGTGCGCCGAGATCGCCGCGGAGTACGCCGCCGCCGACCCCCGCTTCCAGGTGATCACCCAGACCAACGCGGGTCTCAGCGCGGCCCGTAACAACGGCGTGCCGGCCGCTGACGGCGAGTTCCTGGCGTTCGTGGACAGCGACGACGTGCTCGTCGCCCACGCGTACGAGCTGCTGGTCCGCGCGCTGGACGGCGGCGCCGACTTCGCCGCGGGCGGGGTGCTGCGGCTCAACTCGCGCGGGCCGTACCAGGGTGAGCTGCACCCGAACGCGCTCAAGCGCACCGACCTGGCCGCGCACGTCTCCCGCAACCACGTCCTGCTGCGCGACCGCACGGTGTGGAACAAGCTCTACCGCCGCGAGTTCTACGACCGGCACCAGCTGGAGTTCCCGGTCGGCCGCCTGTTCGAGGACGTGCCGGTCACCCTCCCCGCGCACGCGCTGGCCGAGAAGGTCGCGGGCTGTCTCTTATACACATCTCT
>KL571278.1:35751-36076 GCA_000715855.1 Actinoplanes liguriensis | reverse complement strand
GATGTGTATAAGAGACAGATCTACTACTGGCGGGCTCGCGAGGGCGCGGTCCGGTCGATCACCCAGACCGAGAACGACCTGCGCAACCTGGTCGACCGCTTCTACACCACGAACCTGACCCGCACGCTGCTCGACCGGGCCGGGCGCCCGGAGCTGCGCCAGGTGTACGAGCGGCAGGCGATCTGGGACAAGCTCAGCAACTACCTGAAGTTCCTGCCCGGCGCGTCGGCGGAGTACCGGGACACGTTCCTCGACCTGGCCGTCGCCTATCTGGAGCAGGCCGGCCCGGACGCGCTCGCCGACCAGCCGCTGTCTCTTATACACA
>KL571278.1:35243-35490 GCA_000715855.1 Actinoplanes liguriensis | reverse complement strand
TGTGTATAAGAGACAGGGTGGCAGCTGATCCGCGAGCGCCGGATGGACGACCTGGTCGCGCTGGTCGACTCCGACGTCCGGAAGGCGGGCCTGGCCCGCACCGCGGCGCGCCCGGAAGCGGTCATCCACGACGTCTCCTGGCGCGCCGGCAAGCTGGAGCTGACCGGGACGGCGCTGACCCCACCCGGCGGCCCGCGGGTCGGCGTGGTGCGCCTCTACTGGCTCAAGCAGCTCGGCGGCCGCCGCC
>KL571278.1:34409-34969 GCA_000715855.1 Actinoplanes liguriensis | reverse complement strand
CGGCCGCCGCCGGATCCCGCTGCTGGCCCGGCGCGCGAGCGGCCCGGGCGGCTTCCGGCTGGTCGTCGACCCGTCCACCCTGCTCGGCGGCGGCACCTGGACCGTGGCCGGCGGCATCACCCAGGGCCTGCGCAAGCCCCGCAAGCTTCCGGTCCGGCTGGCGCTGGAGTTCAACGCCGTGCCGCCGGGTCACACCGTGGCCGAGGGCGTCCGGGTCACCCCGGTCGAGCTCAAGAAGCACCTGCGGCTGCGGGTGACCCGCTCGGGCGGCCTGCTCACCGGCGGCCACCGGGACGGCGACGACCTGGTCCTGGAGGGACGGCTGCGCAACCGTCCGGCCGGGCCCGCCCGGATCGAGCTGAGCTGGGCCAAGGGCGTGGTCGCGCACACCGTGCCGTGCACGGTCGCCGGCGACCTGACGTTCCGGGCCCGGGTGCCGCTGGCCGCGGTCGCGCTGCCGGGCACCGACGACAACCACGCCTCCGGGCTGTACCTGCAGCGCCTCACCGTGGACCTGGTGGCCGGCGAGGAGACAGTGCCGCTGGCGGCCGCCGACGACT
>KL571278.1:33490-34175 GCA_000715855.1 Actinoplanes liguriensis | reverse complement strand
GCGGCCGCCGACGACCTGCGGGCGGTGCGGACGGCGTACGGCGCCGACGAGGTCTACCTGGCCGTCTCGGAGACCCGTCAGGTCCGGCTCTGCACCCGCCCGCTCGGCCCGGTGGTCACCGCCGCCGAGTTGAGCCCGGCCGGTCTGCTCACCCTGCGCGGTGACAGCCCCCGGCCGGTCGACGGCGAGCTGCTGCTGCGCCTGCGTGGCCGGCGCAAGGACGTCGCCGTGCCGTTGCGGGCCGCTGAGGGCGCGTGGACGGCCGTACTCGACCTGACCGCGGTGCCCACCACCCTGGCCGGCCCGCTGCCCCTCGTCGCGGGCGTCTGGGACCTCACGTTCCGGTCGGCCGGCCGGCGCCGCCCGGTGGTCGCGCCGCTCGGGTTCGCCGACGAGGCCTGGTCGGCGCTGCCCGGCGCGGTCACCACGCCGGACGGAACCCGGATCGCACTGCGCCGGGCGCCCGCCGAGCGGGTCACCGTGGCCGTGGAGAGCCCGGCCGCCTCGGCCGACCCGGCCGAACCGATCGCCGCGGGCCCGCTGCGGGACGTCGTGCTCTTCGACGCGGCACGCGGCCGGCGGTACTTCGACGACCCGGCCGCGCTGCTCGACGAGCTGGCCGCCCGCCCCGGCGCGCCCGGGGCGCTCTGGACGGCCGAGCACGGCGAGCCGGTCCCGGAGCGGG
>KL571278.1:29082-33255 GCA_000715855.1 Actinoplanes liguriensis | reverse complement strand
GTGCCGGACTGGTTCCGCCCGCGGGCCGGGCAGACCGTGCTGCGGCTGGGCGGGGGCTGGCCGATCGCCCGATTCGGTGCGCTGGCGGCCGCCCACCCGTACGGCAGGGGACTGATCGACCAGCTCACCGCGGACGCCGACAGGTGGACCGCGGTCACCTCGCCGAGCCCGGACGCCACCCCGGTGCTGCGCCGGGAGCTGCTCTTCGACGGCCCGGTGCTGGAGTTCGGCCGCCCCTCCGCGGACGTGCTGGAGCGCGGTGACCGGGAGGCCGCCCGGGTCGCGCTGGCCGAGCGGCTGGGGCTCGCCCCGGACACCCGGTTCGTGCTCTACGCGCCCACCCGCCGCCTGATGGACCTGCGCAAACGAGGCTGGAGCGACCCGGGCCGGCTGCTCGACCTGCGCCAGGTCGCGGACGCGCTGCCGCCCGGCCACCGGCTGCTGGTCCGGCGTCACCCGGCGCTGCACGACGACGTGACCGGGCTGGCCGACGGGGTCGTGGACGTCTCCGCCGTGCCCCGGGCGAGTGACCTTCTCCTGGCCGCCGAGGTGCTCATCTCCGACTACTCGTCGTTGCTCGCCGACTACTCGGCCACCGGCCGACCGGTCCTTCTCTACGTGCCCGATCTGGCGGATTTCCGATCCTCCCCGGGGCTCAACCTCGACGTGGAGGCGGAGGCGCCCGGACCCTTGCTGCGCACGTCCGCCGAGGTGGCGGACGCTTTGCGGAGCCTGGAAACGGTCACTGCGGATTATCCGGCGGCTACCAAGAGTTTCGCCGCGGCCCACGGACCCCGTGCCGCCGGAGAAGCATCCGCGAAGCTGGTCGACTGGCTGCTGGCGGTCGAGCGCTGAGCCGTTATGTTTTCTCCATGACCTCCATTCCGCTCGCCGAGGAACTCCTACTTCTCGCGTACGACGATCAGACGGGCAAAGCGACCGGCTCCCGGATCGGGCTCGATCTCGGCATGGCCGCGGCTGTGCTGATCGATCTCGCGCTGGCGGGCCGGGTCGCCTACGTCGACGGTTACCTGCAGGTCAAGGACTCGACGCCGATCGGGGACACGATCGCCGACGCGGTTCTCACCAAGGTGGCCGGCGATCCTCCGCACACCCCCGCCCAGTGGCTGCAGCGCCTGCGCCACCGGCTGCGCACCCGGGTCCTGGAGGACCTGTGCGCTCGCGGCGTGGTGAAGGACGTGGACGAGACCCAGCTCGACTTCATCCACGTGCATCGGTATCCGACGACCGACCCGGCCTTCGAGGCCGAGATCCGGGGCCGCCTCAAGGAGGCGCTGACCACCGACACGCCGCCGGACGAGCGCACCGCGGCGCTGGCCACCCTGCTCTGCGCGGCCCGCATGGAGCCGGCGCTGAAGCTGCCGCCGGAGGAGGCCGAGCACGCCCACCGCCGCCTCGAGGCGATCTCCGCGGGGGCCGGGTTCGCCGGTGGCGCCAGCATGGAGGACTCGATCGTGCGCCCCAGCGTCGCGCTGGTGGTCCTCACCCTGGGCCGGGCCATCTCGGCCGCCCTGGGCGCCCCCAAGGTCTCCTGAGCCGGTCCCGGGTGCCCTGTCCGGACACCCGGGAGACGAGTCAGACGCCGAGGACGGCCGCGATCTCCGCACGCAGGGCGGTCAGCCCCGCGGAGGCGCGGCTCCGGGCCGCCGGCACGTCGCCGCCGTCGACGGGCTCCACCACTTCGAGGTACGCCTTGAGCTTCGGCTCGGTCCCCGACGGGCGGATCACCACGCGGGCCGTCCCGGTCCGGAACGTGAGCACGTCGTTCTCCGGCAGCAGGTCGGTGATCCCGGTCAGCTTCGTGCCGAGCAGCCCGTCCGGCGGGTTCTGCCGGGCCCGGGTCATCGCCGCGCCGATCTCGGCCAGGTCGTCGACCCGTACCGACAGCTGGTCGGTGGCGTGCACGCCGAACTCGACCGCCAGCTCGTCCAGGCGGTCGCCGAGCGTGCGGCCCTGCGCCTTCAGCCCGGCGGCCAGCTCCGCGACGGTCAGCGCGGCGGTGATGCCGTCCTTGTCGCGCACCATCGCCGGGGCGACGCAGTAGCCGAGCGCCTCCTCGTAGCCGAACGCCAGCTCCTCGGCGGCCCGGACGATCCACTTGAAGCCGGTCAGGGTCTCCGCGTACGGCACGCCCCGCGCCGCGCAGAGCCGGCCCAGCAGCGACGACGAGACGATCGTGGTGGCGTACGTCCCGGGCACGCCCCGCCGGATCAGATGGTCGGCGAGCAGCGCCCCGAGCTCGTCCCCGCGCAACGGCCGCCAGCCGCCCGCCTCCGGGATCGCCACGGCACAGCGGTCCGCGTCCGGGTCGTTGGCGATCGCCAGGTCGGCCCCGGTGCTGCCGGCCAGCGCGATCAGGTGGTCCATCGCGCCCGGCTCCTCCGGGTTGGGGAACGCGACGGTGGGGAACTCCGGGTCCGGCTCGGCCTGGTCCGCGACGACGGCGGGGGCGGCGAACCCGGCGGTGGCGAACGCGGCGACCAGGGTCTCGCCTCCGACGCCGTGCAGCGGGGTGTAGGCGACGGTCAGATCGCGGGGGCCGTCGTCGGTGAGGACGGCGGCGGCGCTGCGGACGTACCCCTCAATCGTCTTTTGATCGAGAACCGTGCCCGCCTCGCCCAGCGGAACCGACGCGCTGGCCGCGACCGCACGGATGGCGGCCTCGATGCCGGCGTCGGCCGGCGGCACGATCTGCGCACCGGCGCCGGCCGGACCGCCCAACTGAGCCCCGAGATAGACCTTGTAGCCGTTGTCCTGCGGCGGGTTGTGGCTGGCGGTGACCATCACCCCGGCCACCGCGTCCAGGGCGCGCACCGCGTACGCCAGCACGGGCGTCGGCAGCACGCCGGGCATCAGCAGCGCCTCGCGGCCGGCGCCGGTCGCCACCCGGGCGGTCTGCTCGGCGAACTCGCGCGAGCCGTGCCGGGCGTCGAACCCGATCACGAGCGGACCGTGCCCGCCCTGCTCGCCCAGCCAGGTGACCAGGCCGGCCGCGGCCCGGGTGACCACCGCGAGGTTCATCCCGTTCGGCCCGGCCCGGAGCCGCCCGCGCAGCCCGGCCGTGCCGAAGGTGAGGGGCCCGGCGAACCGGTCGCGCAGCTCGGCGGCGGTGGCCGGGAGCCCGTCGATCAGTCCACGCAACTCGGCCCGACTCGCCGGATCCGGATCGTCCGCGAGCCAGGCCTCGGCCGTCGCCCTCAGGTCAATATCAACTTCTGGTGCCATTACGGATTGATAGCACAGAGCTGTCACAGGTTGAGCTGGAAGCTCTCCGCCATGACGTCGAAATACTTCTTGCTGTCGGCGAACTCCGAGTCCGGCGCGGTCAGGAAGAACGAGTACATCGTCCCGTCGACCTGCGTCATCCGCCAGATCCCGTGCCGCATCGCGTCACCGGTGCCGCACGTGTACTCCAGCTCGGCGGCGTCACGCCCGGCGACCTGCACGTCGGTGTTGGTGCCGATCGACTTGAACGGACTCGGGCAGTTGGGCGACTTCTTCAACCCGCTGGGCGCGTTGCTGGTGACGAACTTCTCCGGCGTGGCCTTGCCGCTCTCGGCCAGCACGCGCACCTTGCGGAGCTTGTCGTCCGGGTCGACGTAGTCGACGTAGGAGCCGCCGACAGCCCGCTTCCAGCCCGCCGGCACCTTCACCGAGATGGCCTTGTTGCCCTTGTACGCCTGCGTCTGGACGTCGCCCGCCGGCGCGGCCGAGCTGGCCTGCGGACCGGCCGCCGGGGTCTGCGCCTGCGGCTGGTCGTCACCGCCACCGGTCAGCGAGAAGATCAGGATGATCGCGAGCACCGCGGCGACGCCGCCCCCGCCGACCGCGAGCTGCTTGTTCCGCGGCCAGGTCTGGAACGTCTGCACGGCGCGGCCGGTGGTGTCCTTGACCGTCGACGTGAGGTTCTGCATCGCCATCCGGCGCTTGGCGGCCGGGCTGGTCACCACGGTGCCCTGCCGGGCGCCCTGCTGCTGCCAGGCGTTCTGCGGCGGGATCACGCTGGTCGGGCCGGTCGGCGACGGCATCATCCCGGTCGGGTACGCCGGGACGGCCGGCTCCGGCGCACGACGGCGGCCGACACCCGAGTTCTGCTGCTCCAGCTTGCTCAGGTGGTCGGTCAGCGATCTGTCTCTTATACACATCTCTGAG
>KL571278.1:24930-28850 GCA_000715855.1 Actinoplanes liguriensis | reverse complement strand
GGCCGCGGGCGGCGGCGAGACCGGTCGCGGCGACGGCACCACCGAATACGGGTCGGTCATCATGTGCGGTGGGCTCTTGCTGGCCAGGACCCCGGCCAGCTGCTGCCGCAGGATCGTGCGCGCGGTCTGCACGTCCATCCGGTGCGCCGGGTTCTTCTCCAGCAGGCCCATCAGCACCGGGGTGAGCGAGCCCGCCCGCACCACCGGGGCGGGCGGGTCCTCGACCACGGCGTGCATCGTCTCGATCGGGTCGCCCTTGTCGAACGGCGGCCGGCCCTCGATCGCCGTGTAGAGCGTCACGCCGAGCGAGAACAGGTCGCTGGGCGGCCCGAACTCCTGCCCCATGGCGCGCTCGGGCGAGATGAAGTGCGGCGAGCCGAGCACCATGCCGGGCGTCGTCAGCTGCACGTCGGTGGGCATCCGCGCGACGCCGAAGTCGGTCAGCACGCAGCGGCCGTCGTTGCAGATCAGCACGTTGGCCGGCTTCACGTCGCGGTGCAGCACGCCGTGCGCGTGCGCGACCTCGAGCGCGCCGAGCAGCGCGATGCCGATCTTCGCGACCACGCGGGGCGCGACCGGCCCGTCCTCGATCACCATGTCGGCGAGGCTGCGCGCGTCCAGCAGCTCCATCACGATCCAGGGACGGCCGTTCTCGTGGACGACGTCGTAGACCTGGACGACCGCGGGATGCTGCAGCGCTGCGGCGGCCCGGGCCTCGCGCATGGTCCGCTCATACATCGAGTCGCGGTCGCTCGGGGCCAGACCTGGCGGGAGGATGACCTCCTTGATCGCCACGTCACGGCGCAGCAGCGTGTCCGCCGCGCGCCAGACCGTGCCCATGCCGCCGTGACCCACCGCGGCGCGCAGCGTGTACCGCCCGCCGATCAGCGTGCCGGGGGCAGCGCGTCCACCTAGGGAAGCCGCGTCGCCGCTGCTCCACGTCGGAATCTGAGTCACTGAGGATGCCACCGAGGGGGTCTAGGGGGCCGGGCCAACGCAGCTATCTTGCCCGCTCGCCTGCCGCAACGAAAGTCGCGCCCGGAGTGTTCACCGGGAAACGACCGAGGGTAGCGGAAGGGTGGCCGACGGTGGGCGCCCTGCGGGCCTTGAACGAGCCTTAGGATCACCTCGTGAACGCAGAGTCGGGTTTCCCCATCAAGCCGGTCTATGGCCCGGACGACGTGCCGCCGAGCGCCGGGAGCGACCAGCCGGGTGAATTTCCCTACACCCGGGGCGTCTACCCGACGATGTACACGAAGCGACCGTGGACGATGCGGCAGTATGCGGGCTTCGGCACCGCCACCGAGTCCAACGCCCGCTACCACCAGCTGCTGAAGGCCGGGACGATGGGCCTGTCGGTGGCGTTCGACCTGCCCACCCAGATGGGCTACGACTCGGACGAGCCGATCGCGCACGGCGAGGTCGGCAAGGTCGGCGTCGCGATCGACTCGATCGACGACATGCGGCAGCTCTTCGCCGGCATCCCGCTCGACCAGGTCTCCACCTCGATGACGATCAACGCGCCGGGCTCGGTGCTGCTGCTGCTCTACCAGCTGGTCGCCGAGGAGCAGGGGGTGCCCGGCGCGGCCCTGCAGGGCACGATCCAGAACGACATCCTGAAGGAGTACATCGCCCGCGGGACGTACATCTTCCCGCCGAAGCCGTCGCTGCGCCTGGTCGCCGACACGTTCGCGTACTGCCGGGCCGAGATCCCCAAGTGGAACACCATCTCGATCTCCGGCTACCACATGGCCGAGGCCGGGGCCACGCCCGCGCAGGAGATCGCGTTCACGCTGGCCAACGGCATCGAGTACGTCCGCGCCGCGATCGCCGCGGGCCTCGCCGTCGACGACTTCGCGCCCCGGCTGTCGTTCTTCTTCGTCGCCCGCACCACGCTGCTGGAGGAGATCGCCAAGTTCCGCGCCGCCCGCCGGATGTGGGCCCGGATCATGCGCGACGACTTCGGCGCCAAGGACCCCAAGTCGATGATGCTGCGCTTCCACACGCAGACCGCCGGTGTGCAGCTCACCGCGCAGCAGCCCGAGGTCAACCTGGTCCGGGTGGCGATCCAGGCGCTCGGCGCGATCGCCGGCGGGACGCAGTCGCTGCACACCAACTCGTACGACGAGGCCATCGCCCTGCCCACCGAGAAGTCGGCGCGGCTCGCGCTGCGGACCCAGCAGGTGCTGGCGTACGAGAGCGGCCTCACCGGCACCGTCGACCCGTTCGCCGGGTCGTACGCGGTGGAGGCGCTCACCGACGCGGTCGAGCGGGAGGCCACCACGCTGATCGAGCGCGTCTTCGAGTACGGCTCGGCCGTCGACGCGATCGAGCAGGGCTTCCAGAAGAGCGAGATCGAGCAGTCGGCGTACCGGATCGCCAACGAGATCGACAACGCCGAGCGGGTGGTGGTCGGGGTCAACCGGTTCACCTCGGACGCCGACGAGAAGTACGAGCCGCTGCGCGTCGACCCGGCGATCGAGGCGGCCCAGGCGGCCCGGCTGGCGGCGTTGCGGGCCGACCGCGACGACCCGGCCGTGCAGGCCGCGCTGGCGGATCTCGCGAAGGCCGCCGCGGCAACGATCAACGTCCTACCGTTGATGAAGGAGGCGTTGCGTCTGCGTGCGACGGTGGGTGAGGTCTGCCACACGTTGCGCGGGGTGTGGGGTGTGTACAGGCCGGTCGAACGGTTCTGAGCCCCCGTAACGTACGTGTGGTGCGTCGCGTCACCTTCGCGATTCGCTACCCGTTGATGGAGTCGGCGGGGCCGGGACGATCTCCCAAGGCCCCCGGCTGACCATCTCCAGCGCCGCACCACCGGGGCCGGCCATGTTTACCCGACCGTTACACAGCGTGACCAAAATCGGATTAAGCTGTCGCGCGTCGCAAAAACCGACGAAATTCGAGAGTGATCTGGAATCCGACGTGACTACTGCTCTGACGGCGCCGGGCGGCGCCGATACGGCATGGCCGGAACCTGTTCCCGGCGCCGACCCCCTTCCCGGCCAGCTCGACCGCTGGCTCGCCGCCCGGGGAGCCGAGCTCGTAGCGATCCGTCGGCACATCCACGCCCACCCGGAACGGTCACACTCCGAATTCGAGACGGCCGCGCTGATCGTCCGTGAGCTGACCCTGGCCGGCCTCACGCCGCGCCTGATGCCCCGGGGCAACGGTGTGATCTGCGACATCGGCGAGGGCGAGCGGGTGATCGCGTTCCGCGCCGATCTGGACGCGCTGCCGCTGCACGACCTGAAGGACGTGCCGTACCGCAGCACCGTCGAGAAGGTCGCGCACGCCTGCGGCCACGACGTGCACACCACCATCCTGCTCGGCCTCGGCCTGGCGCTGGCCCAGCTCAACGAGCGCGGGGAGCTGCCCGGCCGGGTGCGGCTGCTGTTCCAGCCCGGCGAGGAGGCGATCCCGTCCGGCGCGCCCGAGGTGATCGCCGCCGGCGGGCTCAAGGACGTCGCCGCGATCTACGCCCTGCACTGCTACCCGCAGTTGCCGTCCGGCCTGGTCGGGGTCCGCTCCGGCCCGTTCACCGCGGCCGCCGACACGGTCCGGGTCAAACTCTCCGGCCCCGGCGGGCACACCGCCCGGCCGCACCTGACCGCCGACCTGGTGCACGCGCTCGGCCGGGTCATCGTCGACGTGCCGGCCCTGCTCGACCGCCGCGTCGACCCGCGGGCGGGGGTGTCTCTGGTCTGGGGCTCGGTCCACGCCGGCCAGGCGTTCAACGCCATCCCCGGCTCGGGCGAGCTGAGCGGCACCGTCCGGGTGCTGAACCGGGAGGCGTGGCGCGAGGCCCCGGAGATGGTCACCAAGCTGATCCGCGACGTGGTCGCCGCGACCGGCGCGGACGTCGAGGTGGAGTACCGGCGCGGCGTCCCCCCGGTGATCAACGACCGGATGGCCACCGC
>KL571278.1:24395-24756 GCA_000715855.1 Actinoplanes liguriensis | reverse complement strand
CGCCGTCATCGCCGGCGCGGCGGGCGCGGCGCTCGGCGCCGACCGGGTCGTCGAGGCCGAGATCAGCATGGGCGGCGAGGACTTCTCGTTCTACCTGGAACATGTTCCCGGCTCGATGATCCGCCTGGGGACCGCGGTTCCCGGCTCGGACGTCCGCCACGACCTGCACCAGGGCGACTTCGACGTCGACGAGACCTGCATCGGTCACGGCATCCGGGTGATGACCCATACCGCGTTGGCGGCGCTTTCCACCGGAGCTTTCTGACGGTTTCCCGGCTTTCTGGGCTTCCCGGAGGTAGGACATAAAGGTCAAATTCCAGACCTTCATGTCCTACCTCCGCTGTGGTCCAGGTCCGCCGCT
>KL571278.1:21713-24059 GCA_000715855.1 Actinoplanes liguriensis | reverse complement strand
CCGTGGCGGGTCAAGCTCACCCCAACCCCAACCCCAACCCCAACCCCACGCCCGCCCAGCCGGCCACCACCGTGGTCATCCCACCCGCATAACCACCGTCACGCCCAGCCCGTCGCTCCGGGCGTGGTTCCACCCCGTGCCCAGCCACCGGGTGTCGGCTGGCTACCACCGTTGTTATCGGACCCGCATAACCACCGTCACGCCCAGCCCCTCGCTCCAGGCTGGGCGCCAGCGTGGTTATTCGGGTCCGATAACCACTGCCAGGCCCAGCCCGGGTCGGTCGGCTGGGCCGGGCAGTGGTCGTGCGGAGCAGTGAGACCAGTCCGGTGGGCGCTATGGAGTAGCGGGTGTCTCGGCCGGCGGAACGGGCAACTGCTGGTCATCCCGGCCCCGGAGGTAGCGCCGCCGCAGGTAGACCACACCCCAAGCCGGCAACCCCAGCGCGATGATCCACGGCAGCAGCGCGCCGAGGACCGTGAGCAGGATCGCCAGCGAGTCGAGCAGGGCGTGCCACCCACTGGACAGGCCGGCGAGGAAGCCGGACGGGTCTTCCGTGTCCACCGGCGCCGGAGCATCCGGGCCTAGCAGCACCACGGTCACCGTGCTGAGCGACGTCAGATCGGCCAGCCGCCGCTTCTTGGCCTGCAGCGACGCCAGGTCGGACTCCCGGGTCGCCACCTCCTTCTCCAGCATGACCAGGTCGTTCAGCGACTTGGCCTGCCCGAGCAGTTTGCGGCCGCTGTCGACCCGGGCCTGCTGCACCGCGATCCGCGCGTCCAGGTCGACGACCTGCTCGGTCACGTCCTCGGTGTTGATCGCCCGGTTCTTCTCGGTGCCGAGCTTGGCGATCTGCTCCAGCGCGGAGGAGAACTTGGCCGCCGGGATCCGCAGTTTCATGGTGGCCGTGTCGGTGCCCGAGCCGCCGCTCTGCCGCTCGTCACCGCCGATGAACCCGCCCGTGCCGGCGGCGATCCCGGTGGCCTGGGCGGCGGCCGCGTTGACGTCCTTCACCTGGACGGTGATGGTGCCGGTGTAGATGATCGACCGCTGGTCCACCTGCAGGTCGGGCGCTTCGGCGGTGGTGTCCTTACCTTGGGTGGCGCCCGCTCCGGCGTCCTGCTGCGCCTCGCCGGCGGCCGGGGCGGCGGCCTTGTTCGCGACCCCGGCCGAGTCGCTGTCGGCTGCGCCGTCGTTGCTGCATCCGGCCAGAAGGGCGCCACTGAGGAGTACGGCGCCGAGCGTTATATATCCCCGTTTACGCATTGTCACTCCGATCGTCGGTACGACTGACCGCTGGGACGTTCGGCGGTCGGTTCCCGGTTCCGGCAGACTGCGAGTTGACCGGTCACGATTCAGCGACGGAGGAGCACCGTGCGTGTCACGAAGTTCACCCATGCCTGCCTACGGATCGAGGGGGCGGGTGTGCTCGTCGTCGATCCGGGCGAATTCTCCGAGAAGTCGGTGCTGGACGGTGCGGATGCCGTGGTCATCACCCACGAGCACTTCGACCATCTCGATGTGGCGGCGGTCACCGCGGCCGTGGAGCGCCGGCCCGAACTGCGGATCTTCGCGCACGAGGAGGTCCTGAAAAAGCTGGGCGAGGTGGCTGAGGCGACCAGGCCGGTGGCGCCCGGCGAGCGGTTCGAGGCCGCGGGCTTCACCCTTGCGGCGTACGGCGGTAAGCACGCCGTGATCCACGAATACGTCCCGCGGATCGTCAACCTCGGGTACCTGATCACCGACGGGAACGCGAACCTGTACCACCCCGGTGACTCGTTCGTCGTCCCCGAGGGCGCGACCGTCGACACCCTCTGCGTCCCGTTGAACGCGCCGTGGCTGAAGATCTCGGAGGCGATCGAGTTCGCCCGCGCGGTCAAGCCGGAGCGTGCCATCGCGATCCATGATGGACTGCTCAACGAGCGTGGCGCGAAGATCTCCGACGGGCATCTGGAGAACTTCTCGCTGACGCGGTACCAGCATCTCGCACCCGGCACCACGCTCGACTGACGTGCCGAGCGTGATCGACGACGTGGTCCGGCGGCTCTACGAGGAGCCGCCGGACGGGTTCGTGGCGACCCGGGCAGCCGCCGTCGAGGAGGCCAGGGCGGCCGGTGACCGGGAGACGGCCAAGCGGCTCGCCGCCCTGAAGAAGCCGACCGTCGCCGCGTGGGTGGTGAACCTGCTGGTCCGGAAGCGCCCGGATCTGATCGGCGAGTTGGTCGAGCTGTCCGGGGCGCTACGCGCCGCCCAGCGCGAACTGCAGGGCGATCAGTTGCGGGAGTTGTCCCAGCAGCGCCGGGCGTTCGTGTCAGCACTGGTCACGGCGGCGCGCAAGTTGGCTGTGGC
>KL571278.1:20578-21469 GCA_000715855.1 Actinoplanes liguriensis | reverse complement strand
AAACCTGCCGATGGGAGAGGTGGAGGCGACGCTGACCGCGGCGCTCGCCGACCCGGAGATCGCCGAGCAGGTCCAGACCGGGCGGCTGATCCGGGCGGCGGCCTACGCCGGGTTCGGGGAGGTCCCGCGCCCGCGCCTGCGCCTGATCACCGGCGGCGAGGACGACCTCGACGCCGATCCGGGCGATCCGACGCCGATCCGGGGCGAGCCGGGCCATGCCGGGACGGGTGGTGGGACGGACCACGCCGGGGCGGGCCATGGCGAGCCGGGCCACGGCGGGCCGGGTGGGTCGACGCCGATCCGAGGCAAGCGGGGCGACGCCGGTGCCGGGCTGGAGGAGGACCGGGAGGCGGCCGCGCGGGAAGCCCGGGAACGGGCGGCCCAGGAACGTCGCCGCCGGGAGACCGAGCGCCACCGCCGCGAGCTGGAACGCGAGCTGAGCGCCGCCGAGGCGGGCGAGCGCCGCGCCGATGACCAGCTCATCCGGGCGGAGTCCGCGGAACGGGACGCGGAGAGCCTGGTCGACGACCTGGAAGCGGAACTGGCCGAGCTGGAACGACGGCGCACCGAGGCGGTCGCCGAAGTGGGCCGCCGCAAACTGGCCCGCCGTACCGCCGAACGCGAGGCCGCAGCCGCCCGCCGCCGGGTCGGCGACGTCCAGGCCGCCCTCGACGACTTGATCATCGACCGTTGATCAAGTCCACGCCTCAAGATCACGCTGCCACCAACACCCACCCACCACTGGGGGGCCACCGCCTCTGACGTCAGTGTGACTCGGGGAGGCGTGATCGTGTCGGGGGGCTGTGGACGAACCGACAATGTGGATAACCCACGGCGGGGTTGGGACCGTGCCCACCCGCGGACGTCGCCCTGGAGGGCTTTGCGTTTTGG
>KL571278.1:19816-20343 GCA_000715855.1 Actinoplanes liguriensis | reverse complement strand
AAGCCCGGAAGGGTCCCCGCGGGAGCGGTGGAGATGGACCACGGCGGACATGGGACATGAAGAATTTGATCTTGGGTTTGATTGCCGTCGGACAAGTAGAGCGTTTTCTTAATCGGTCAATCGGAGCAGAATCGGGCGGTGACCCCCGAACAGGCAGCGGCCAACGCCAAGGCGAGCGTCGCCACCATCGTCGGAGCCTTCGCCGAATCCCCGCAGACGTTGCGGCGCGCCCGCCTGCTCGGGTTGTCCGGCTGGGCCTATCACGTCTCGGCCCGGGCCGGCGCGCTCGGCGAGGTGCGGCCGGAGACGGTGGCGGCCGCGATCGCGTTCATCGCGCCGGAGGCGGTCACCGAGGGGTGGGAGGCCACGGCGAAGAGCTCGCAGCCCTCCGAGGTGGCCACCTGGCATCTGCGTGAGCTGTGCACCTGGGGCGCCGAGCAGGTGGGCGGCTTTCCGCGGCTGAGCCGTCTGCTGGAGCTGGCGGAGCGGGTGGTGGGCGCGGTCGATCCGGCCGGGCTGTCGTTGTT
>KL571278.1:16069-19598 GCA_000715855.1 Actinoplanes liguriensis | reverse complement strand
CGCGGCGTGGCGGGCGATGCCGGCGCCGAGTCAGGAGCCGGGCGCGCGGGCGGCGATTCTGCTGCAGCTGCTGCACGAGCACCGCCAGGGGGTTTATGTGATCGCCGTCCGGGCCGGTGGCCTGACCCCGCTGGAGGCGATCATCGCCGGGCCGGAGGGGGAGACCGGCGCGGTGGCGCTCGGGTGGCAGTCGCCGTATCCGTCGGCCGGTCCGCTGGTGCGCCGGCTGATGTGGGCCGAGTCGGTGGCGAACTCGATGGCCGGCCAGGCGTGGGGGATCCTGGATCGTCCGGAGCGGGTCGAGCTGGCCGGGCTCCTGGAGTCGCTGAGCCACCGCTTCGCCCGCTGACCTTCTCGGCCGGGTGAAATCGATTGGCATGTGACTCGTGGCCGTGGTCCCATGCCGGGCATGAGCGCGCTCCCGCCCGGCTGGACCACTCGCCGCCCCACCCTCGACGACGTGCCGCGGATCCTCGAGCTGGTGCATGCCAGCGACATCGCCGCGGTCGGTGAGCCCGACTTCAGCGAGGACGAGGTGCGGGAGGAGCTGACCGGGCCGCACACGGACATGGCCCGGGACTGCTGGCTGGCGTTCGACGCGTCCGGGGCGATCGCCGGGTGGGCCTATCCACGGAATCCGACCGGTCAGGCACGGGACTTCGCCGAGGTGTACGTGTGGCCGGAGCGCGGCCTGCCGGCCCAGCGCCCGCTGCTCGACCTGATCATGGGGCGGATGTCCGAGCGGGCCGCCGAGCTGGGTCATGACGTGTACACCGTGCGCGCCGGGGCGATCCCGAACGAGACGGCGTACATCGAGGCGTTGACCGCGGCCGGGTTCACGTTCCTGAAGCAGCACGCCCGGATGCGGATGTCGCTGGACGGGGTGTCACCCGTGGTGCCGGAGCCGCCGGCGGGCGTCACGATCCGGCCGGCGCGCCGTGCCGACGACGCGGAGATGCGCCTGTTCCACGCGGTGATCGAGGAGGCGTTCCTGGACTCGGATCACCCGTCGATGACGTATGAGGACTGGAGCCGCCGATCCCGTGGCGGCGACTGGTTCGTGGCGGAGACGGACGGCGAGATGGCCGGCGTGCTCCAGTCCGCCGACCCGGAGGACGACGGCGATGACGAGGCGTGGGTGCGCTATCTGGCGGTGCTGCGGCCGTACCGTAAGCGGGGTTTGGGGGAGGCCCTGCTGCGGCACGCGTTCGCCGCCTACGCCGCGAGGGGCCGCTCGCAGGTCGGGCTGGGGGTGGACATGGCCAACCCGACCGAGGCCGCACGCCTCTACCGGAAGGTCGGGATGACCCCGCTCTACCGGGCGAACGTGTACCAGACCACGGTGACCGCGGCCGGGCGTTAGATCTCCGGCATCGCCGTCCGGGTCGGGCGGTGGCGCAGATCGCTGACGTAGTCGTCGGGCGCTCCGGCCTTTTCCGCCGCGGTGGCGATCTCGGAGAGATACCACGCGGTGGGCAGGCCGCCCTCGTAGCCGGCGTAGACGTAGACCCAGGCAGGCACCTCACCGTCGAGCGTCGATACACGCACGGTGAGTTTCTGGTACGTCCCGGCGGGCACCCCCTCGACCTCGTCGAGCTGTGAGGCATCCCACGGATGCACGTCGTAGAGGGAGACGAAGACACGGTCGCCGGGTGATTCGGCGATCGTCGTCACCGCCCCCTCCCAGCCCATTTCCCCTTCTCCTGCGAAGGTCAGACGCCAGCCTTCGATCCACCCGACCCCGACCATGGGGGAGTGCGGACAGTAGGCCAGCATGCGGGCTGGGTCCAGGTTCGAGCCATACGCGGCGTAGTGACGCACGGCGACGACGATAGTCGTAACGACGGTCAGTGAGAATATGAGACGTGCGTGTCGGCACGTCTAATGGGGTTTCCCCGTTTTTTGGAGGTCAGGGAAAAGTGAGTCGGATCGTGATCATCGGTGGCGGACCGGGTGGGTATGAGGCGGCCCTGGTCGCCGCCCAGCTCGACGCCGATGTGACTCTGGTCGAGGCGGAGGGGCCCGGTGGCGCCTGTGTGCTGACCGACTGCGTCCCGTCCAAGACCTTCATCGCCAGTTCCGAGGTGATGACCGGTTACCGTCACAACGACGCTTTCGGGATCCGCTCCAGCGGGCTCGACGGGGTCAGCGTCGACGCTGTCGCGGTCAACCAGCGGGTGAAGAAGCTGGCGCTGGCGCAGTCCGCCGACATCCAGACGAAGCTGGTCAAGGCCGGCGTGGACGTGGTCCGCGGCCGCGCCCGGATGGGTGAGGACCGGCTGGGTCACACCCATCAGGTGCTGATCACCCCGGAGGAGGGGGCGGAGTATGCGGTCGAGGCCGACACCGTCCTGCTGGCGACCGGGGCCACCCCGCGCGTGCTGCCCACCGCGAAGCCGGACGGCGTGCGCATCCTCGACTGGCGTCAGGTCTACGACCTGACCGAGCTCCCCGAGCACCTCGTGGTGATCGGCTCGGGTGTCACCGGCGCCGAGTTCGCCAGCGCCTACCTGGCGATGGGTGTGAAGGTCACGCTGGTCTCCAGCCGCGAGCGCGTGATGCCGCACGAGGACGCGGATGCCGCGATGGCGATCGAGCGGGTGTTCCGCGACCGCGGGATGACGATCCTCAGCCAGTCCCGGGGCGACTCGGTGGTGAACACCGGCGACGGCGTGCGGGTGACGCTCTCCGGCGGCAAGGTGATCGAGGCCTCGCACGCGCTGATCGCGGTCGGCGCCATCCCGAACACCGCCGACCTGGGCCTGGCGGAGTATGGGGTCGCGGTCGGCAACGGCGGCTACGTCACCGTCGACCGGGTGTCGCGCACCAACGTGCCGGGCATCTACGCGGCCGGTGACTGCACCGGCGTGCTCCCGCTGGCCAGCGTCGCCGCCATGCAGGGCCGGATCGCGATCTGGCACGCGATGGGTGAGGCGGTCGCCCCGCTGCGGCTGCGCACCGTCTCGGCGAACGTGTTCACCGACCCGGAGCTGGCCACCGTCGGCGTCTCGCAGAACGAGGTGGACTCCGGGCGTTTCCCGGCCCGCCAGGTGATGCTGCCGCTGACCGGCAACGCCCGGGCGAAGATGGCCGGCCTGCAGGACGGGTTCGTGAAGCTGTTCTGCCGCCCGGCGACCGGTCAGATCGTGGGCGGCGTGGTGGTGGCGCCGAAGGCGAGCGAGCTGATCCTGCCGATCACCATGGCGATCGAGAACAACCTGACCGTGGACCAGCTGGCCCACACGATCACGATCTATCCGTCGCTGTCGGGTTCGATCGCGGAAGCTGCTCGTCAGTTGATGCAGCACGAGATTCAGTAACCGGCTCGTCCTTCGGCTTCCCGCCGAAGAGGGCCAGGATCCAGCCGGCGGTGCCGAAGACCAGGGCGGCGCCGGCCGCGATCGCGAACAGCCGCCAGGCGGACTGGGTGATCGCGGTGCCGCCGAGGTGCCCGACCAGTCCGCCGTAACAGGCCCAGCAGAGCGCGGCCGCGCCGTCATACCCGACGAACTGTCTCTTATACACATCT
>KL571278.1:15237-15863 GCA_000715855.1 Actinoplanes liguriensis | reverse complement strand
GCCGGACGCCATCCGGCCGCCGGGGACGAATCGGCAGAGCAGCACCACGAGCGGACCGGGCCGCCGCAGACCGCGGGTGAAACGCTCGGCGGCCTGCCGGGCGCGCGAATTCTCACCTTCTTCGCTTCGCGGGGCGAATCGGGCGCGTAGGGCGCTCAGCCGATGCCCGGTGGAGCGGCCCAGCAGGAAGGCGACCGCGTCGCCGGTGAACATGCCGAGCGCGCCGATCAGGATCACCAGCGCGAGATGCAGGTCTCCGTAGACCGTCAGCGCGCCCGAAGTGATCATGATGGCCTGGATCGGCACGACCGGGATCAGCGCGTCCACCGCGAGGAATCCGAAGAGCGCGAGGTAGACCCATAGCGGGGAGGTCACCATCGTCAGCAGATCGGTCATCGCAGGGGCCACCTCGCGGATTCAGGGCTCACGGCATTCTCCGTGAGCGCACCTGAGAGGGCGCTGTGTTCAGCATGCGCCTCCCCGTTTCGAACCAGGCCGTGATGCCCGCCACGCTACGGCCGAAAGGCCCCGAACCGCCCCTGGTTTTCCAAGTGTCCACAACGGCGGGGCGTACCGTGGGGTCTGCCCGCCGGCGCCGGATCCCCCGTTCCTGTCTCTTATACACA
>KL571278.1:5973-15033 GCA_000715855.1 Actinoplanes liguriensis | reverse complement strand
CCCGCCTCTTCGTCAGATCAAGGTCCTTTTCCCGTACGTCGTGAGCCGTGCCCGAATCTTGGCACCGACAAGTTATCGTGGTGCGGTGCCCAGGCAGAGCTACCACCACGGTGACCTCAGGCGCGCGCTGCTGACCGCGGCCGCCGACGCGATCGCCGACTCCGGCGTGACCGCGCTGAGCATGCGCGACCTCGCCCGCCGGGCCGGTGTCTCGCACGCCGCGCCCGCCCACCACTTCGCCGACAAGGCCGGGCTGCTCACCGCGCTCGCCACCGACGGCTTCGAACGGCTCGCCAAGGCGCTCGCCACCTCCCGGCTGGCCAGCAACAGCCTGCTCGAGCTCGGCGTCACGTACCTGCGGTTCGCGCTCGCCGACCGGGCGACGTTCGAGGTGATGTTCCGGACCGACCTCTACCACGCCGACGACCCTGACCTGCTCGCCGCGCGGCGCCAGGCGGCCGACGCGCTCTACGCCGGAATGACCGACCTGCCGGACGCGCCGCTCGCCGGCCCGGCCACGGTCAGCCCGGCCCGCCCCGCGAAAGAGGGCACCGCCGAGCTCGTCTCCGACGAGGTGCGCGAGGTCGGCCTGGCCGCCTGGTCGATGGTGCACGGCTTCGCGACGCTGTGGCTGAGCGGCGCCTTCCCGGACAGCACCCAGGAGGACCCGGTCGCGGCGGCCCGGCAGATCCTCGGCCGGGTCCGCCAGCTGGGCGTCTGAGCCGCAGCTCAGTCGTCGATCGTGCAGATCACGGCACCGGCGGTGACCGTGGCGCCGACCTCCAGCGACAACCCGTCCACCGTCCCGGCCCGGTGCGCGGTCAGCGGCTGCTCCATCTTCATCGCCTCGACGACCACGATCACGTCGCCCTCGTTGACGACGTCACCGTTCTGCGCGGCGACCTTCACGATGGTGCCCTGCATCGGAGCGGTCAGACTGGCGCCGCTCGCCGCCGAGGCCACGGCCCCGCCGCGCGGACGGCCGGCACGTCGCTGCGGGGTGGCGGCTGATGCCGTACCCGAAATCAGGTTCTTGGGAAGGCGGACCTCGATCCGCCGGCCGCCGACCTCGACCACGACGGTCTCGCGTTCGGCGGTCTCGCCGCCGTCGGCGGCCGGGGCGCTGAACGGCGGCACCTCGTTGCGCCACTCGGTCTCGATCCACCGGGTGTGCACGGTGAACGGCTCGGCGGTGAAGGCCTCGTCGCGCACCACCGCGCGGTGGAACGGGAGCACCGTGGCGATGCCCTCGATCACCGTCTCGTCGAGCACCCGCCGGGCGCGTTCGAGCGCCTGCTCCCGGGTCGCGCCGGTGACAATGATCTTGGCAAGCATCGAGTCGAAGTTCCCGCCGATCACGCTGCCCGCCTCGACGCCCGCGTCGACCCGCACGCCCGGGCCGGACGGCCAGGTCAGCGCGGTGACCGTGCCCGGCGCGGGCAGGAAGCCGCGGCCGGCGTCCTCCCCGTTGATCCGGAACTCGATGGCGTGCCCGCGCGGCTCCGGGTCCTCGGTGAGCGCGAGCGCCTCGCCGGCCGCGATCCGGAACTGCTCCCGGACCAGGTCGATGCCGGCGGTCTCCTCGCTGACCGGGTGCTCCACCTGCAGCCGCGTGTTGACCTCCAGGAACGAGATCGTCCCGTCCTGGCCGACCAGGTATTCCACCGTGCCGGCGCCGTAATACCCCGCCTCGCGGCAGATCGCCTTCGCGCTGGCGTGGATCTCGGCCCGCTGCTCGGTGGTCAGGAACGGCGCGGGCGCCTCCTCGACCAGCTTCTGGTGGCGGCGCTGCAGCGAGCAGTCGCGCGTGCCGACCACGATCACATTGCCGTGCGTGTCCGCGATGACCTGCGCCTCGACGTGCCGCGGCCGGTCCAGGTACCGCTCGACGAAGCACTCGCCCCGCCCGAACGCGGCAACCGCCTCGCGCGTCGCGCTCTCGAACAGCGCCGGGATCTCCTCGATCGTGCGGGCCACCTTCAGGCCGCGCCCGCCACCACCGAACGCCGCCTTGATCGCCACCGGCAGACCGTGCTGCTCGGCGAACGCGATGATCTCGTCGGCGTTCGCCACCGGATCCGGCGTGCCGGGGACCAGGGGCGCGCCGGCACGCTGCGCGATGTGCCGCGCGGTGACCTTGTCGCCGAGGTCGCGGATCGCCTGCGGGCTCGGGCCGATCCAGGTCAGGTTCTTCTGAATCACGGCCTCGGCGAACTCGGCGTTCTCCGAGAGAAACCCATAACCCGGATGTACGGCGTCAGCACCGCTTCGCTCCGCGACCTCGATCAGCTTGTCGATCCGCAGGTACGTGTCGGCGGCGGTCTCGCCGTCCAGCGCGAACGCCTCGTCGGCGAGCCGGGCGTGTGGCGCATCGCGATCACTGTCGGCGTAGACGGCGACGCTGGTGAGGCCGGCGTCCTTGCAGGCCCGGATGACCCGGAGGGCGATCTCGCCACGGTTGGCGATCAATATCTTCCGCACGGCTAGAGCCTAACGGCAGTTCAGCGCGGCGTCGCTCTTCCTCCTCGCGACGGCTTGATAGGCAGCCGTTTGGCTGCCTATCATCGGTGTCATGGACGAGGTGTTCAAAGCGCTGGCCGACCCCAGCCGCCGCCACCTGCTCGACAGCCTCAACCGGCAGAACGGGCAGACCCTGCGCGAACTCTGCTCCGGCCTCGGCATGGCCCGGCAGTCCGTCAGCAAACACCTCGCCGTCCTGGAAGCGGCCGGCCTCGTCACCACCACCCGGCGAGGGCGGGAAAAACTGCACCACCTCAACGTCGAACCGGTCAACGCCATCGCCGACCGCTGGATCAGCCGCTATCACCGCGGGCGCGTTCAGGCGCTCGCGGACCTGAAGACCGCGCTGGAGGTTCCACCGATGAGTTTCGTCTACACCACGTACATCGCGACCACGCCGGAAAAGCTCTGGCAGGCGATCACCGAGCCGGCGTTCACCAGCCGGTACTGGGGCGTCGAGTTCGAGAGCGACTGGCAGGTCGGCTCGCCGATCACCTGGAAAGTCGGCGGGCTGGACATCTCCGACCCGGCCCAGGTGGTGCTGGAATCGGTGCCGGGCTTGCGGTTGTCGTACACCTGGCACACGTTCACGCCGGAGTTCGCCGCGAAACACGGCTTCTCCGAAGATTGGTTGAAGACGGTCACGGCGGAGAGCCGGTCGAAAGTGACGTTCGACCTGGAAGCGACCGGCGAGCTGGTCAAACTGACCGTGACCCACGACGACTTCGACGAGGGCAGCACGGTTCTGGAGAACGTCAGCCAGGGGTGGCCGGCGATCCTGTCCAACCTGAAGACGTACCTGGAGACGGGCTCCCCGCTGCCGTCCTAGTCACGCCACAGGGTGGTGATCGGGACGTCCATCTCGGCGAGCAGTGTGCGCAGCAGGGGGAGCGACAGCCCGATCACGTTCCCCGGGTCGCCCTCGATCCGCTCGACGAACGCGCCACCCCGGCCGTCGAGCGTGAAAGCACCGGCGACCTGCAAGGGTTCGCCCGAGGCCACGTACGCCTCGATCTCCGCGTCGGTCACGTCCGCGAAGTGCACCACGGTCGTGCCGACCGCCTCCGCCTGCCGCCCGCTGACCAGGCCGGTCAGGTGATGCCCGGTGTGCAGCACCCCGGACTTGCCGCGCATCGCCATCCAGCGCAGCGCCGCCTCCTGCGCGTCCGCCGGCTTCCCGAAGATCTCCCCCTCGAACGCCAGCACCGAGTCACACCCGAGCACCAGCGCCCCCGGATCCGCCGGCAACTCGGCCGCCACGGTCCGCGCTTTCATCCGCGCCAGCGCGAGGCTCAACGTGTAGGCGTCCTCCGCCTCCACGACGCTCTCGTCCACCCCACTGACGATCACCTCAGCATCAATCCCGGCCCCGGTGAGCAGCGCCCGCCGGGCAGGGCTGGCCGAGGCAAGAATCAGCCGGTACGCGTTGTCACTCTGCACAAAAAGTGAGACTACAAGCCCGCAGCGTGCAAAAGTGCACGCAAGCCCCATCTTCCACCGACAAACCCAGTAATCCCCCAGTCCCCACCCTCCGGCCAGCCCTTCCCACCGCGCCCTGCCCACCCCCATCCGCCTGTGCCATCTCACCCAGGCCCCACCCGTTTTGCCACGGCCCCTTTACCAAGCCGCGTGTATCAAACCGCGTGCCGGGCGCTCGTCTTGTCGCCTTTACCGATCGCGACCTTCGCCCTCGTCATGTCGCTCCACCAAGCCGCGACCTTCGCCCTCGGCATGTCGCTGCACCAAGCCGCGACCTTCGCCCTCGTCATGGCACCTCTGCTGGGCCACGTGGACCTCGCCCTGGTCTTTTCGTGCCACTTCCAACAGACGTCCGGCTTTCGCCCTCCGGCACACAGGGGCTGCCTAAATCCTGTCGCACTGAGCAACGGACTCGACCCGTCACGCCCAGCTGTCGCTACGCCCGGTCTCTCGGTCTACGTCCCCTACAACTGTTTCCGATTCCTCCGCCGAGCAGCCAGGAGCGCCACAAGAACCCCACCACCCAGCACAGCCGCAATTCCACCGAACAGGCCGGTCGTCCACCCGCCACCGTTCTCACGAGGCCCGCTCGCCCCCACACCCGAAGACGCCCCTGCCCCCTTCCCGCCATCCAGTGGCGGAACATCAGCGGTCAGCGCCTTAACAATGTTGAGCACCCCATACCCACATTGGTCATCCCGCCCAGGAGGCCCAATATCGGTAGCAGTAGCCGTAAGACGATGAATAACTTCTGGCGCCGACAACTCAGGAAACCTAGCCCGAACCAGCGCCGCCGCACCTGACGCAATGGCCGTGGCCGCGGAAGTGCCCTGAACCTTGCTGTATTTATTATCAAGAGCGGTTGTGACGATATCTACACCAGGGGCGCAGATGCCCAAGTTTTTTCCAGATGTCGAAAAATGGGCAATGTTTCCTTCTTGGTCGATGGCGCCTACGGCCAGAACTCCGGATAGTGCAGCCGGATAGGCAATCTGAGATGCGTTGAATTCGTTACCTGAACTGGCAATGATAACCGAGTCATTCTGCGCGGCGGTGCTCACTGCATCTAAAAGTTCCTTAGACGGCGCAGTTCCCGCCGAGACATTTATTACTTCTGCTCCAAGGGTTGCGGAGCGTTCGATGCCGATGGCCAGTTTGGAGGGTCGGGACGAAGCTTCGGCCACCTTTACTGGAAGAATCCTTGATTGTGGTGCTATGCCAATGACTCCCGCTGCTGAGTCATGCCCGTGTCCTGCGATGAGGCCGGCCATTTCGGTCCCGTGTCCGTCTTTGTCAATCTTCTCGCCACCCTTGATTCCGGATATTAGGTCGACACCCGTGATGATGTTGTTGATGAAATCCCTGTGCGGGTAAGTGCCGGTATCTGCCAGTGCGACGGTTATGCCTGCGCCTGTACTGATTTTATGCACCTTGGCGATTTGTAAATAGTCAAGGAACCACTCGGCATTTCGCACGGTGTCGGCATGAAGGAGGCTTCCTGGCGGGAACGCTGAAGCTATGGCTAGTGTGGAGCGCAGGAAGCGTCGCATTGTTAGTCGACTCATATCAAGGGAGGCCGATTGCTGGGCCAGGATCAATTGTTTTCTTCTCAGGTGGAAGTAAGACGGGGTCTACTCCTGAATCTGTAGCCCATGGATCTTCTGGATCCCAGTGGTTGGACACCTTTTTGTTATCATCTGAATTGGAGCTCCGGCTAGATCCGGCCCGGCCCCCGGGAGCGCTAGGTGGGCCGCCGATTATCCCCCCGGCAGGATTGACTTGTCGTGCTTTTGGCAGGTTTGCTCGGGGTTGAGTGCTTCCGGCGGGCGGAAGGCCGCCAATTATGCCGCCATTGAGTGGGTTCGCGGATCCGCGAAGATTTCTAGTGTCAGTTTCCTGGGCGGGGAGGGCTGGCGGCCTTGCTGAAATGGTTCGGGGTGTCAGGTCGGAAAACCTGGATGAAGGAAGGGGGCTAATGGGATGGTTCGAGATATTGCCTCCATTGTTTATTGAGTGTGATTCTGGGGGAAGTGTCGCCGGTTCCGTCGTTGGGGGAATCATTCCGCTTAGGATCGGCCCGGGCTGCTGCGGAGGCGAGGATTCTGGGTATTGCGGAGTGGGGACCGTTCCATGATCAGATCCAGGAACAGGGGGCGTTTGACGGTTAGAGGCACTCGACCCGGATGAAGTTGAACGGAGTGTGGGCGAGTTTGTCGGCAGACTTTTTCCTGAAGGAGGGGTGTTTCCAGCCGGGTCGAACGGCTCAGTTTCGTCATACTTTCCATAGGGGATGTATGACTTGGGGGTAGTAATGGCGAGTTGGGCTTGGGCTAGGTCTGTGCTTAAGGCCGACATGACCGATTGCGCCTCTAGCTGGAGTTCGAGTTGGCGGGACTCCGCGGCGGTCGGTGGGGTGGGGGCGATGATTCGGTACTTGCCGACGATCTGCTCGTTGGTGCGCAGCTTTGCGGCGTAAGCGTTCATGTCCTGCTGGTTGGCCAGGTACGCCCGGTAGATGGACTCCAGTTTTATTCGGGCGCCAACCAGGGCGGACGTTGCGGCGCCCAGTGCGCGATGGTTTTCCACCGCCGCGTAGTACGTGCTGGTCAGGTGGCCGATCAGCTCGTCCAGGCGGTCCAGGTATTTTGCGGCGGCTTTGCTTTTCTCCGGGGGCCAGGCCTCCGCGAGGTTGTCCCGGTAGCGCTTCACCCGGGAGAGGTGGTCGATCAGGAGGTCGGCCGACTGCAGCCAGGTGAGCAGCAGGTCCTTGTGGGCCGTTCCGTCGTGGGCGGCGAGCATCGACCACATCTGCGGGACGGTTTTCTGTGCCCAGTCTGTGCCGCCGCCGTTGTCGGAGTTCGCGAACATCAGGCTCCTCCCCTGTCTGAGGAAGCTGCTGGATCGAACGGGACGGACTTCTCGCCGAAGGCGTCGGCCAGGGGATCGGCCGGTGTGGCGCCGGGCGAGGCACCCGGTGTGGCGTCGGGTGGGGAGGCCGGCGTTGCGGCGGGCGAGGGTGACGGCGGCAGCAGGCCCGCGGTCACCAGCGCCGACTCCACGTCGGTGAGGCGGGCTCGGGCGAAGGCGTCGGACCCGCGGTAGAGGCCGCTGACCTGTTCGGCGGCCTTGGCGAAGCCGTGTGTGCCGTTCGCGAAGTTGTACATGTTCTGCTGGCACGTGTCCTGGGCGGACGCCAGGACTGTGGTGAACGCGTACAGCTCGCCGAACTCGGGGGCCGCGGCGGGGAGGCCGGACAGCATGCGGTTCGCCAGGGTGTCGGCGAACGGGGCGTAGTGGTCGTCGACCTCGGCCAGGAGTTTGCGGGCGAAGTCTTCCATCGCGGTGATGTCGGCCGAGATGTGACCGTCGTCGCGCCAGAGATCGTCGTTGGGAGCCACGCAGCGAGGCTAACCGCTCACGGCACGCTACATCGACCCCTGTGGAAGGAGCCTGTGGACAGAGCGGGGTGGGTCAGTGGCGGGGGAGGGCGGAGGACTTCCAGGAGCGTGCGCCGCCGGAAGGACGCCCTGATCGGATCCAGTCCGAGGTGTTCTGGGGGCGCCTGAGTGAATTGACCGGTGTCGATCGAACTGCGAGGATGGCGACCAGAGCGGCCAGCTCATGATCGTCTAGGCTTCCACGTACGACTCCGACCAGCGGTTCCTCATTCATTGGCCGAGCGTACGACGGGTGCCCCGGCTTCCGGTGACACGTGTCCCACACTCGGCTGATCAATTCGCGGCCGCTCGACAGAACCAGGTATTTTCTGCGTGATGTCTTCTTCTCCCCCGCTCATTGTCGCTGATCGGTACCGGCTCATCGCGCCGCTCGGTCAGGGCGGGATGGGTCGCGTCTGGCGGGCGACCGATGTCGTCCTGCACCGTGAGGTCGCCATCAAGGAACTGGTGCCCCCTCCCGGACTGACGCCCGCCGAGCGGCAGGAGATGCGCGAGCGTTCCCTGCGTGAGGCTCGGGCCATCGCCCGCCTCAACAACATCAACGTGGTGCGTGTCTTCGACGTGCTGCGGACGGATGCCGACCCGTGGATCGTCATGGAGTATGTGCCGTCCCGCTCGCTGCAGGACACGCTCGCCGCCGACGGGCCGTACAACGCGGTCCGCACCGCCGAGATCGGCCTGGGCGTGCTGAACGCGCTGAAGGCCGCCCACCGCGCCGGCGTCGTGCACCGCGACGTCAAGCCGGGCAACGTGCTGATGGGCGGCGACGGCCGTGTGGTGCTGACCGATTTCGGTCTCGCCACCGTTCCCGGCGACCCGAACGTGACGCGCACCGGGCTTGTCCTGGGCTCTCCGGCGTACATCGCTCCCGAGCGCGCCCGGGACGGGACAGCCGGCCCGGCCGCCGACCTGTGGTCGCTGGGCGCCACGCTCTACGCCGCGGTCGAGGGCCAGTCCCCGTTCGCGCGGCCGTCCGCGATCGCCACGCTCGCCGCGCTCGCCACGGAGAACGTGCCGCCGTCGCGGAACGCGGGGCCGCTCAAGCCGGTGCTGAACGGGTTGCTGCGGAAGGACCCCGCGCACCGCATCGACGCCGACGAGGCGGAACGCCTGCTCGCGCGTGCCGCCGGGCGCCGTTCGAAGATCAGCTTCCCGATGAGCCCGACCATGCGACGCCCCGGTGCCGGCCGTGAGCGGCCGTCGCTGCCGAGCGGTCCGGGTGGTCCGCCGGTGCTGCCGGGCAGCGGGTTCGTCACCGCGACGGGTTCCGCGCCGGTCGTCCCGACGCCGCGCCCGCCGGTCACCTCGCGTCCGGCGGACGCGCCGGGCCGTTCGCAGAGCGGTCCCGGCGGCGTGGGCAACAACAGTCAGGGCCGTCCCACGATCCCGCCCGCGCCGCCGGTCGGCCGGTCGAGTTTCGCTCCCGGTCGCGCCACGGTCGGCAACCAGCCGCCGGCCCGTCCGGGCCAGAAACCGCTGGACACGACGAAGGTCGACGCCCCCGCGGTCCGCGACGAGCCGAAGGGCTTGGCAGGCCCCGGCAACCTGTCCGGCATGCGCAGCCCGGGCACCCGCCCGCCGGAAAGCGGCCACAGCCCGTCCA
>KL571278.1:5346-5750 GCA_000715855.1 Actinoplanes liguriensis | reverse complement strand
GGCGAGTCCCGCCGGTCAGCGCCCCGCGCCCCCGGCCGCCCTTGCCGGCCCTGGCCAGACCCCACCGGCCCTCCCGGCCCAGCCGCGCGACAACCGCCCGAGCTCGCCCCCCGGCCGGGCCACCCCGGTCGGTCCGCAGGCCCCCGGCCGAGCCACCCCGGCCGGTCCGCAGGCTCTCGGCCGGACGACCCCGGTCAGTCCGGCCAGTCCGGTCGACCCGCAGGTCGCCGGTCGGGCGACCCCGGTAAGCCCGGCCGCCGGCATGGTGAACACCGCCCGCGTCGGTTTCACCGCCGCCGACGTCGCCGCGAACCGTCGCAAGCAGGCCGCGCCGGAGCACGAGGCTTCCCTCGCCGCCGCGACCGGTTCCTACCCGGTCGTCGCCGCCCCGGAGCCGGACGCCG
>KL571278.1:4276-5099 GCA_000715855.1 Actinoplanes liguriensis | reverse complement strand
GGAAGGCGGCCGAGACCGAGACGCCGGCCGAGGCCGTCCCGGCCCAGGAGCCGACGGCCGAGGAACAGGAAAAGACGCCGGTCCAGGCCGACGAGAACCGCGCCGACGATGCGGTGGTCCAGCAGGCCACGATGGAGACGTACGAGTCGGAGCCGCACGAGTCCACCCCCGACGAGGCCGAATCGGACACTCCCGAGCCGGCCGAGCCGGAAGCGGCACAGCCGGAGGAGCCGGTCGAAGCGAAGGCCGAGCCGCCCGCCCCCTCGGAACCGCAGCCTGTCCAGGAGGAGTCGCAGCCGGCCCCCGAGGAGCCGCAGGCCGAGGCGGAACCGGCCCCGGAGCCCGAGCCGGTCAAGGCGGAGAAGCCCGCCGAGCGCCCGGCCACCGCCCTGACTCCGGGCCGCCGCCCACCGTCGGCCGCCCCGGATGAGGACCGGACGTCGGTTGTCGACTTCACCGCGATCGCTCCGCCGCCTCCGGCCTCTCCGCCGGATGAAGGCGCGACCCGGGTCGTCGGTTCCCTGCCGGGTGTCCCGGGGTTCGCCCCGTCGAGCCGTCCGGCCTGGACGCCGATGCCGACCCGTCCCTCGGTCAGCCGGGTGGAGGGCGTCACGATCTTCGGCACCACGCTGACCCGCCGTCAGGCGATCGTCGGCGCGGCCATCATCCTGACGTTCGTGCTGCTCGTCGGCATCATTCTGGTGCAGGCGTTCGGCGGCGACGACGACAAGAAGGCGAGCCCGGTGGTGAGCAAGCCGGCGGCCACGGGGAGCAAGGCTCCGGCCGCCCAGGCGAACACGGGCACTGCCAGCCCGGCGGCGAG
>KL571278.1:2485-4068 GCA_000715855.1 Actinoplanes liguriensis | reverse complement strand
CCAGTTCGCCGGCGGCCGCGACCGTCCCGGCCGGTTGGAAGACCGTCGCGTTGGACGGCTTCTCGATCGCGGTGCCGGCGGACGCCCAGGTCAAGGGCGGGGAGGGCGGGAGCAAGCAGGCCGATTGGAACAACCGGCAGCTGTACATCTTCCGGTATAGCAGCGACGAGGACGCGTCCTCGATGTTCCCGTTGAATCCGCGCCCGTCCGGGTTCCAAGGGCAGATCAGCCTCGAGTCGCTCACGTACCAGGGCCGCCCGGCCGCCGACTGGCAGTACCACCGCAGCACCAGCAACGGCGGGAAGCAGCGGGTCCTGGTGCGCGGCTTCAAGGTCGGCGGCACGGTCTTCGAGATCCGCTGGTACACGATGGAAGACGACTGGACCGCATCGCAGAAGGACCTCGCCGGCGTCTTCGCCGGGTTCAAGTTGAGCTGAGCCCATCGCGGAAAACGCGAACTTCATGCGTGATTTCTCGGCAACGCGGGTAGTTGTCGAGAATCACGGATGGAGGTACGTCATGAACTGCCGACCGTACGGCAGTAAGCCGACCCTGGCCCTGTGGATGCTGGTTGCCGTCGCCGACCTGGTGATTCTCGCGTCTGCCACCGGCCCGGTCACCGTGCTGCTGATCATCGCCGCCCTGCTCGTCGTGACCGCGGGCGTCTTCGCGGCCCGGGGCGTGCACCGCCCGGCCCCGGCGAAGGTCACGGTCCGGCGACGCGCGTGAGCGTGCTCCGGCCGTACCCAATAATTGGTTTTGATCGGTAAGCGACAGCCGGTGCGACGCGACTCTTAGCGAGATCGGCTACAGTCCCCGGCGTGTTGTCGATCGACGGTGTGAGCGACCTCTGGGACCAGCTTCTGGGCGCCCAGCCCGACCCGCCCGGGATGCTGGTGGCCCTGACAGCGGTGGCGGGCTTTCTCGCGGTGGCGTTCCGGCCGGCCTGGCGGGTGGCCCGGAATGCGGTGACCATCGCGCACGAGGGTGGTCATGCCCTGTTCGCGCTGCTGACCGGCCGTCGGCTGCGCGGCATCCGGCTGGAGTTCGACACGTCCGGCCTGACCCTGTCGTCGGGGCGCCCGACCGGCCTCGGGATGATCCTCACCCTGCTCGGCGGCTACATCGCGCCGTCGCTGGTCGGGGTGCTGGGCGCGTGGCTGCTCGGCGGCAACCGGATCACGCTGCTGCTCTGGCTGGCCGTGGTTCTGCTGCTGCTCATGCTGATCAACATCCGGAACCTGTTCGGCGTGATCTCGTTGCTGGTCACGGGCGCGATCGTGTTCGCCGTGTCGTGGTACGCGTCGCCCGAGGTCCAGTCCGCTTTCGCGTACCTGGGCGTCTGGTTCCTGCTCTTCGGCGGCGTGCGGCCGGTCTTCGAGCTGCAGAGCCTGCGCGGCCGCGGCCGGATGCGCGATTCGGACGCCGACCAGCTCGCCCGGATCACCCACGTGCCCGCGCTCTTCTGGGTCGGCGTCTTCCTCGTCGTGAACCTGGGCGCCCTGGTCACGGGCGCGTTCCTGCTGGCCGGCCAGTGGCTGCCGGCCGCTTCCTGACCTCTCAGAGCGGGATGTTGCCGTGCT
>KL571278.1:0-2311 GCA_000715855.1 Actinoplanes liguriensis | reverse complement strand
CTTCCTGACCTCTCAGAGCGGGATGTTGCCGTGCTTCTTCGGCGGCAGCGTCTCCCGCTTGGTGCGCAGCATCCGCAGCGCCCGGGTGACCTGCGCCCGGGTGTCGGACGGGCGGATCACCGCGTCGACGTAACCGCGTTCCGCCGCGATGTACGGGTTGGCCAGCGTGTCCTCGTACTCCTGGATCAGCTCGGCCCGCCGTGCCGCCGGGTCCTCCGCGGACGCCAGCTCACCCCGGTACAGGATGTTGACCGCGCCCTGCGCACCCATCACCGCGATCTGCGCGGTCGGCCAGGCGAAGTTCATGTCCGCGCCGAGGTGCTTGGAGCCCATCACGTCGTACGCCCCGCCGTAGGCCTTCCGGGTGATGACGGTGACCTTCGGGACGGTGGCCTCGGCGTAGGCGTAGATCAGCTTGGCGCCGCGCCGGATGATCCCGTCCCACTCCTGGCCGGTGCCGGGCAGGAAGCCGGGCACGTCGACGAAGGTCAGTACCGGGATGTTGAACGCGTCGCAGGTGCGCACGAAGCGGGCGGCCTTCTCACTGGCCGCGATGTCGAGCGTGCCGGCGAAGTGGGTCGGCTGGTTCGCCACCACGCCGACCGGCCGGCCCTCGATCCGGCCGAAGCCGACCACGATGTTCTGCGCGTAGAGCGGCTGCACCTCGAGGAAGTCCTCGACGACCGTCTCGACGACGGTCTTGATGTCGTACGGCTGGTTCGGCGAGTCCGGCACCAGGGTGTCCAGGGCCAGGTCGGCGTTGCTCGAGGCGAGGTCGGCGTCCTCCTGGTAGACGACCGGCTCGTCGAGGTTGTTGCTGGGAAGATAGGACAGCAGAGCGCGTACGTAGTCGATCGCGTCCTCCTCGTCGGAGGCGAGATAGTGCGCGTTGCCGCTGCGCGTGTTGTGGGTGCGGGCGCCGCCCAGCTCCTCCATGCCCACCTCCTCGCCGGTGACCGTCTTGATCACGTCCGGCCCGGTGATGAACATGTGCGAGGTCTGGTCGACCATGACCGTGAAGTCGGTGATCGCGGGGGAGTAGACCGCGCCGCCCGCGCACGGGCCCATGATCAGTGAGATCTGCGGGATGACGCCGCTGGCTCGGACGTTGCGGAAGAAGATGTCGGCGTAGAGGCCGAGCGCGACCACGCCCTCCTGGATCCGGGCGCCGCCGGAGTCGTTGATGCCGATGATCGGGCAGCCGATCTTCATGGCCAGGTCGAGCACCTTCACGATCTTCTCGCCGAAGACCTCGCCCAGGGAGCCGCCGAAGATCGTGAAGTCCTGCGAGAACACGCAGACCTGACGGCCGTCGACGGTGCCGTGACCGGTGACGACGCCATCGCCGTACGGCCGGTTGCGGTCCAGGCCGAAGGCGGTGGACCGGTGCCTGGCCAATTCGTCGAGCTCGACGAACGAGTCCTTGTCGAGCAGCAACTCGATGCGTTCCCGCGCGGTCTTCTTGCCGCGTGCGTGCTGCTTCTCGACGGCGCGCGCGGAACCCGCATGCACCGCCTCCTCGGACCGGTTCGCGAAGTCGGCGAGCTTACCGGCGGTGGTGTGGATGTCGGGCTGCGTTGTCACGATGGTCTCCACATACAGGCGGCGATGCACTCCCGATGATCGTAGCCGCGACCCGGTCGCTCGCAGGGGGCGTCGGTTATCGTCCGTTTCACACCTCTTGTCTTATTCGTTACGCCTCACGTGACGAACTGGATGACCGCGGCCGGGCTCGCATTCATCGCGGGGGGCCTCGCCACGCTGATCAGTTTCCGCGCCGTGCTGTTCGGTCGCGGAAACGACGACGAGGCCCGCCCGCGGCCGGAGGCCGCACCCGCGGCGCCGATGGACGACGGGCCGGGGCGTGGGCGCCGGCTCGCGGCTGCCCTGGGCGGCCGTGCCGAGGCACGCGCCGACCGTGGCAACGGCCTGGCCTCGATCGGCCTCGCCGACGAGGAAGCGCCGCACGTTCCGCGGGCGCGGTCCCGGCGCGAGGACCAGGTCCCCGGGGAGGAGGAGCCGCACGTCCCGCGGGCGCGGTCCCGGTACGAGGAGGAACAGCACGTCCCACGGGCGCGGTCCTGGTATGAGGATCAGGTCCCCGACGAGGACGAGGACGAGGTTCCCGAGGACGAGCGCGACTACGACTACCCGGAACAGCAGTGCGACCCCGACGAGGAGTCCCGGATCATCGACGACACCGCGTGGCGATCGGGGCACGACCAGGTCGAGGACGACTGGATGCTGGTCAGCGACGAGGTCGGCCGCGACGCCGGCGACCACTGGATCTGTCTCTTATACACATCTCTGA
>KL571277.1:103619-105768 GCA_000715855.1 Actinoplanes liguriensis | reverse complement strand
TGTGATGGGTCTGCGGATCCCGGCGGAGGAGACCGGCGCGACCTCGGTGCCCGGGGTGTGGGTGGCCGGCAACGTCACGAACCTGGGCGCGACCGTGGCGGTGGCCGCGGCGGCGGGACAGACCGCCGGCGCCATGATCAACATGGATCTGATCGCCGCGGAGACCCGGGACGCGGTCGCGGAGTACCGCCGGCAGCAGGAGACGCTGTTCGAGGCGGACGCCTGGGAGGAGCGCTACCGGTCCCGGGACGCGGTCTGGAGCGGCCGGCCGAACACGCAGCTGGTGGCGGAGGCCGCCGGGCTGCCGGCCGGGCGCGCGCTGGACGTCGGCTGCGGCGAGGGCGCCGACGCGGTGTGGCTCGCCGAGCGCGGCTGGCAGGTCACCGCCGTGGACATCTCGTCGGTGGCGCTGGTGCGGGCGGCCGGGCACGCGGCGTCCGCCGGGCTCGCCGAGCGGATCACGTTCACCCAGGCCGACCTGCGGGAACAGGCACCCGAGGAGCGAGCCTACGACCTGGTGTCGGCCCACTTCATGCACCTGCCCGCGGCGCAGCGCCGGGAGCTCTACGCCCGGCTCGCGAGCGCGGTGAAGCCCGGCGGCACCCTGCTGCTCGTCGGCCACCACCCGGACGACCTGGCCACCGCGCCGCGCCCGATGCACTTCCCGGACATGATGTTCACCGCCGAACAGCTCGCCGCCGAGCTGGATCGGGACGAATGGGCGGTGCTGACCGCCGAGAAACGGCCGCGCGAGGGTCATGACGGCGTCGTCAACGACACGGTGCTGGTCGCTCGCCGCCGCCGGTAAGGTGCAAACGCGGGTGTCTTTCGGACGAATCGCCAGCAAGGGATCGGTTGCCTTGCTGCAATGGGCAGATGCGGCCGGAAGATGCAGAAGGACAGAGCGGGCCGGGCGACGACGCTCGCGCGGCCCTCGCCGCCTGGCGTGACGGGATCAGCGACCCCGCCGCCGCCGACCGGCTCATCGACCTGCCGCGAGCCGGGGCCGACCTCGTCGAGATCACCGGCCCCGGCCCGGACGCCGTTCTGGAGCGCCTGCGCTCCCGCCGGGACTGGTCGTTCGGGACCGGTGGCGACGCGATGCGGACCGAGCTGGCGGCGGATGCCCTGCAGACCCTGCTGCGGCACCTGCGCCGGCACTCCCACCAGGAGAGCGTGGAACGCGGCGAGGACGTCCTGCACCTGGCGACCGGGCTGCTGCACTGGCAGGACGCGTCCGGCGCGGCGCACGCCAGCCCGGTGCTGCTCACGCCGGTCGACCTGGTCGCGCTCGGGCCCGGCGACGTGCCCCGGCTGCGCGCCGGCACCGGTGACCCGCTGCTCAACCCGGCCCTCGCCCGCCGGGTGGCCGAGCTCGGCGTCGAGCTCACCGCGGACCACACCGAGCTGCGTGCGCGGATCGCGAAGAAGCCCGGCTGGCGGCTCGCCGACGCGGTCGTGCTGGCCGTCTTCGACCTGGCCGCTGAGGCGATCCGGCAGGATCTGACCGAGCACGAGGCGATGATCCTCGGGCATCCGGTGGTCCGCGCGCTGGCCGCCGAGGACGGCAGTCTCGGGTTCGAGCCGGGCGAGCTGGACGACGACGTGCCGCTGCTGCTGGACGCCGACGCGGACCAGCGGGAGTGCGTCACCGCCGCGCTGGCCGGGCACAGCTTCGTGGTCGACGGCCCGCCCGGGACCGGCAAGTCGCAGACCGTGGCGAACATGATCGGCGCCCTGACCCACGCCGGGAAGCGGGTGCTGTTCGTCTCCGAGACGGCGTCCGCGCTCGACGTGGTCCAGCACCGGCTGGCCGCCGCCGGGCTCGGCAACTACCTGCTCGACCTGCACGGGCAGCGGGCCGGGCGCCGCCAGGTGGCGTCCGCGCTGGCCGCCGCGCTCGAGGCGGTGCCACTCCCGTCGCCCGGGATGGACGAGCTGGACCGGCAGACGCTGCGGGAACGGCGGGAGCGGCTCACGGCGTACGCCGAAGCGGTCAATGAACCCAGAGAGCCGTTGGGGTGGAGCCTCCATACGGTCCTCGGGCGCCATGCCCTTCTCGACGGTGTGCCGGAGAGCCCGGCGCCGGCGTTCCAGCCGCTCGCCCTGACCGAGAGCGCGCTGGAGCGTGTCCGGGACGCCGCCGAGC
>KL571277.1:102246-103398 GCA_000715855.1 Actinoplanes liguriensis | reverse complement strand
CAGCGGCTTCCGCTGGCGCGAGGTGATGGAGCGGGAATCCCTCGACGCGGCGCTGGAACAGGCGCAACTCGCGCTGGACGTGCTCGGCGAGGCCACCGAGGTGTTCGGGCCGATCGCCGCGGCCTTCCACGTGCGGCTCCCGGTCGACGCCGCGGAGCTGGCCGGACTCGCCGCGCACGCGGTGTCCCGCCCGCCCGCGGTCGCCGACCACTGGCTCACCGCGGCCACCCTGCGCCCGGTCCGGGAGGCCGCGGACACCCTCGCCCGGCTGATCGGCGACGTCCGGCAGGCCGAGGAGCGGGCCCGTGCCCGCACCGGTCTGGGCGCCGCCGAGCTCGCCGGGCAGGAGGTCACCGCGCTGCCCGAGCAGCCCGAGCTGGACCCGCCCGCGGTCGAGCTCGCGCCGCTGACCGCGGCAGCCGCGAAGGCCCTGGCCGGACGGTTCGCCGCGGACGCCGACGAGCTGGAACACCAGCAGAAGGGCCTGGACCGGATCACCGGCCGGCTCGGCCTGCCGGACGTGGTCAACTTCTCCGACGTCGAGCTGGTCGCCATGATCGCCGAGCTGGGCGCCCGCCCGGACAAGCCGGAGGCGGCCTGGTTCGGGCCGGGAGCGCAGGCCGGCGTGCACGCCGCGGCCGGTGCGCTGCGGCGGCACGTCGAGGCGGTCGCCGCGGCCCGGGCGCAGGCCCGCGAGTACTTCACCGAGGCGGTGCTGCACGAGCCGGTCGAGGACCTCGCCGAACGGTTCGCGACCGTGCACCGCGGCATGCGCAAACTGCTCGCCGGGCACCGGTGGGACAAGGAGACCGTGGCCGCGCTCGCCGAACCCGGCGTCAGCGTCGACGAGGCGATCGCCAACCTGCCGCTCGCGGTCGCCTGGCGGCGGGCCAACGAGGGGCTGCTCGCGGCGGAACGGCAGAACGCCGCGCTGCTCGGCCGCTACTGGCGGCGGCTCGACACCGACTTCCTGGCGATCGGCCGTGCGCTGGAGACGGTCGGCGAGGTGCTGCGGGTGACGCCACCGGAGGCGCTCGCCGCGGTCATCGACTACGTCTGCAACCGCGGCGACGGCGAGCTGCTGCGCGTCGTCGGCGAGGCCCGCGACGTGTTCCGGCACTGGCGGGCCACGCTGCGCCCGGCGCCCGAGCC
>KL571277.1:94756-102097 GCA_000715855.1 Actinoplanes liguriensis | reverse complement strand
TGTATAAGAGACAGGGCAGGGACCGGTGACCGCCGCGATCGAGTGGCTGCGCGCGCAGGTCGGGCCGCTGCGGGCGGTCGCCGAGACGGTCGGCCGGCTCAGCACGGCCACCGGGCGGGACCTGGACCTGGCCGCGGCCGTGGAGATCGTCGCGGCGCGCCGGCAGGTGGTGGAGACCGCGCGGGCGCTGCAGGAGGCGACGCCGGCGCTGCAGGCCACGCTGGGGGAGTGGTTCCGGGGACGGGACACCGACCTGGCGGCGATCGACACCGCGCTCGACTGGGCGGCACGGGCCCGGACGCTGCGGACCGGCGCCGACGCCGCGCTCACCGCCGAGCAGGCCGCCGCGCTGCGCACCTCGACGAGCCCGGACCTGTCCGACTTCATCGCCCTGTGGGACGAGGCCCGCCAGCGGATCATCGACGCGTTCGGGCCGGCCCGGCAGGTCCGGCTCGGCACCAGCCTGGACCGCTTCGAGACGGCCCGTGACCTGCTGCGCGATCTGCGCGAGGACGAGACCGGCCAGCGCGAGTGGTTCGAGTACCTGGCGGCTCGCGAGGTGCTCGCCGAGTACGGCCTGGACACCGCCGTCGACTTCTGCGCCGACCACGGGATCGAGGTGGGCCGGCTCGGACAGGTGATCGAACGGACCGTCTACCGGGCCTGGGCCGACACGGTCATCGCCGGTGACGAGCGCCTCGAGCCGATCGCCGCGCTCGAGCGCAACGAGATCGTCGAGGAGTTCCGCCGGCTCGACGCCGACCTGGTGCAGGACGCGGCCGGCACGATCATCGAGGCTCTCAACGCGCGGCGGCCCGCGGTCACCGCGAACGGCGCGCCCGCGCTGATCCGTGCCGAAGGGTTGCGCCAGGACGGCCATCTTCCGGTCAAAGAGCTTCTCGAGCGTACGTGGGAGGCCGCGGCCGCCCTCAAGCCGTGTTTCGTGATGCCGCCCGCCGCGGTCAGCCGCTACCTGCCCGCCGGACGCCGCTTCGACGTGGTGATCATCGACGAGGCGTCCCGGATGACGCCCGCCGCGGCGGTGGCCTGCGCGTACCGCGGGGAGTCGCTCGTCGTGATCGGCGACGACGCGCAACTGGCCCCGGCGAACGGCCGGCCGTCGGTGCTGGTCGCCGCGAACGACTGCGCGGCGTTCACCCGGCTCGCGCTGACCCGGCACTACCGCAGCCGTCACGAGTCGCTGATCGGGTTCGCCAACCGCACGTTCTACCAGGACCGGCTCGTCACGTTCCCGAGCGCGCACCCGGCCGGGCCCGACCTGGGCCTGGAACTGCTGCCGGCCGTCGACGCGCCGGTCGAGGCCGCGCTGGTCGCCGAGCGGGTCGCGCACCACTTCACCACCCGCCCGACGCTGTCGCTGGGTGTGGTGACGCTGACCGCGGCGCAGGCCGACGCGGTCGCCGACGCGGTGGAGACGGTGCTCGGCGCCCGCCCCGACCTGGAACGCTTCCTCGGCGACGACCCGCTGACCGGGTTCTTCGTGAAGCCCGCCGACGCGGTGCAGGGCGACGAGCGGGACGTGATCATCCTGTCCACCGGCCCGGACCTGGCCGCCGCCGGAGGACCCGCCGGCGCGCGCCGCCTGGACGTCGCGATCACCCGTGCCCGCCAGCGCGTGGAGGTCGTCACCGCGATCCCCGAGGCGCGCCGTGAGGAGCCGGCCGACGAGGGGGAACGGCGGCTGGCCGCGTACCTGGACTCCGCCGGGATCACCGCGGAGGCCGCGACCGGTCTGTCACCGCTGGCGGCATCGGTCGCCGCGGTCGCCGAGAGGTGGGGCTACACGGTCACGCGCCAGGTCGGCGCGGGTCACTGCCGCATCGAGATCGGCGTACGGCACGCCGAGCCCGCGACCGGCGCCTACGCCCTCGGTGTGCAGTGCGACGGCCCCGGCTATGCCGCGCTCGCCACCGCCCGCGACCGGGACCGGCTGCAGGAGCAGGTGCTGCACGGCCTCGGCTGGCACCTGCACCGGGTGTGGAGCGTGGCCTGGTTCCATGACCGCGCGGAGGAGGAAGGACGGCTGCGGGCCGCGATCGAGAACGCGCTCGCCGTCCCCGACGTGTTCGCCGAACCCGATCTGGACCTGGTCACCCGGCCCGCCCAGCCACCCGAGTGGGCGCTTCCCTACCAGCGGGCGACGATCGAGTCACTGCCGCCGGACGCGCGGGTCAACGACTCGGTCGTGCGGGCGCTGCTCGTTCGTACCGTCGAAGCAATCGCCGAGGTGGAAGGGCCCGTCCACATCGCCGTCCTGGTCCGCCGGATCCGCGAGGCCTGGGGGATCAGCCGGGTCACGCAGCCGATCCGGCAGGCCATCGAGGCCGCGATCGACGCCTCGACAACCCATTTCGACGGTACGTTCGTGACCGCGGCCGACGCGCCGATCCCGGCCGTGCGGGTGCCCGGCGACGGGGTGACCCGCAAACCGGAGCAGGTCGCCGAGTCCGAGCTGCAGCTCGCCCTGGAATACCTGGTGCTGGACGCCGGCCTGGTGGAGAGCGACGACCTGATCGCGGCGGCCGCCCGGCTCTTCGGGTGGAGCTCGAACAAGACCGGCTCGGCACGGCTCGCCGCGATGCTGGACGACCTGGTCGCCGGCGGGCGGTTGATCGCGCACCGGAACGGCCTGATCGCCGCCCCGGCCGACGACCTGCTCGACCTGCCCGACCCGGCCACCCTGCCACGCCGCGACGACACCACCTCGGTCGGCTTCGAGACCCCGGAGAGCGCCCGCCGCTGACACCCCACCGCTAGCGGGGCAGGTCGCGGGTGACGACCTTGCCGGTGGCGTTGCGCGGCAACGCGTCCAGGAAGATCACGTCGCGCGGGACGCTGAAACGCGCGCGGTGGCGCCGCACGTGCTCGCGGACCGCCTCCGGGTCGAGCGTCTCGTCGTCGCGCAGCACCAGGTAGGCCGCGAGCCGCTGACCGTACTCGTCGTCGGCCACCCCGATCACCGCCACCTCGCGCACTTGCGGAAGGTCGGCGAGCAGGCCTTCCACCTCGGCGGGATAGACGTTCTCACCACCGGAGACGATCATGTCGTCCTCGCGGCCGTCGACGTAGACCCGGCCCTCGGCGTCGAGATGCCCGAGATCCCCGGTCGCCAGCAGACCGTCGTGCATGGTTTTCGAGGCGCCGTTCGTGTAACCCTCGAAGAGCATTTCGTTGCCGACGAACAGCCGCCCGATCTCACCCCGGGGGACCGGTTTCCCGTCGTCGCCGAGGACGGCTATCCGCGTACCGTGCGGGGGTTTTCCGGCGGTGTTCGGCGCGAATCGCAGATCGGCCGGAGTGGCGATCGAGGCCCACGACGCCTCGGTCGAACCGTAAAGGTTGTAGAGGACGTCGCCGTAACGGTCCATGAATCGGGTCGCCAGGCCGCCCGGCAACGCCGATCCGCTGACCGCGACCACGCGCAACGCCGGTTTACGGGCCGGCTCCGGCAATTCCATGAACTGCTGCACCATCACCGGGACCGCGACCATTCCGGTGCACGAATGCCGCACGAGGTCGTCGAGGATCGCGGCCGGATCGAATCGGCGCCGCAGCACGACCGTCGCACGCAGCGCCAGCGCGATCTGCAACCCGGCGAAACCCCAGGTGTGGAAGAGCGGCGCCGCGATCAGAACGCGTTCCTGGGCGCGCAGCGGAATGCGGTCGATCACCGAACACAACGGACTGAAACCGCCGGGCGTCGGGCGGCGGGCCCCTTTCGGCACGCCGGTGGTGCCGGACGTGAGCACAATGATGCGCCCGGGGCGTTCCGGCGGCGCGGCACGGTCATCGGGCGCGCTCGCGATCAGCTCCTCGAAACGCGCCTCGTCGATTTTCTCGACACCCTCGACCAGGGCGACCCTCTCCGCGAGCTCGTCGTCGAAGATCAGCGCCCGCAACCCCTGGTCCTTGGCGACCGTGGCCAGCTGGCTCGCCGACAGACCGGTGTTCATCAGCACCGGATCGGCGCCGAGCGTGGTCGTGCCGATCAGCGCCTCGATCATCCGCGCCGAGTTCCGGCACAACAGACCGACCCTTTCCCCCGGGGCCGCCGGAAGGGCGCGAGCAAGCTTTTCCGCACGGTTCAACAATTGCGCGTACGTGATCTGCCGCTGATCGTCGATGACCGCGATCCGCCGCGGGCTGCGGGCCGCGGCCTGCCGCAGTTCGCCGGCGAGCCCGAAGCCCCACCGGCCGAGCGCCGCGAACTGCCGCACGATCCGCACCGGGCTCCCGGGATTCAGAAGCCCCCGCCGCAGCATCGTGCCGCCGACGAAAAGCGCGTCCATCAGCGGATCTGCATGCCGGAGATGGCGCGGGAGATGACGAGTCGCTGAATCTCCGAGGTGCCCTCGAAAATGGTGTAGATCTTGGCGTCCCGGAACATCCGCTCGACCGGATGCTCCCGTAGATAACCCGCGCCGCCGAGAATTTGCACCGCCTTCTCGGTGACCGCGACCGCCACCTCGCCGGCCTTCAGTTTCGACATCGAGCCCTCGCCCGCGGTGAACGGCTTCTCGTTGCGGCCCATCCAGGCGGCCCGCCAGACGAGCAGCCGGGCGGCGTCGATCTCCATCTTCATGTCGGCCAGCGCGAACGCGATCGCCTGGTTCTCGATGATCGGACGGCCGAAAGCGACCCGGTTCTTCGCGTATTCCAGCGCGTATTCGTACGCGCCGCGCGCGATGCCGATCGCCTGGGCGCCGACCGCCGGGCGCGACAACTCGAACGTGCGCATGGCCGCGTTCTTGTTCTTCGGGGCGGCGTTGCGGGCCCGGTCCAGGCGCTCGTCGAGAGCCTCCTTGCCGCCGAGCAGGCAACTGCCCGGGAGGCGTACGTCGTCGAGGAAGACGTCCGCGGTGTGCGAGGCCCGCAGACCGAGCTTCTTCAGCTTCTTCGTGCCGACCAGGCCCTTCGTGCCGGGCGGGACGACGAACGCGGCCTGCCCGCGCGAACCCAGCGACGGGTCCACACTGGCGGTCACGACGTGGACGTTCGCGATGCCGCCGTTGGTCGCATACGCCTTCTGGCCGCTGAGCACCCACTCGTCGGTGGCCTCGTGGTAGACCGCGCGGGACCGCATCGCGGCGACGTCCGACCCGGCCTCCGGCTCCGTCGAGCAGAACGCGGCGACCTTCGGCTCGTCGGCGTCCCCGAAACACTGCGGCACCCATTCGACGAGCTGCTCCGGCGTGCCCGACCCGTAGATCGCGGCGACCGCGAGCGAGGTGCCGGAGATCGCCATGCCGATGCCGCCGTCACCCCAGAAGAGCTCCTCGTTGGCGATCGGCAGGGAGAGGCCGCTGTTGTCGGACCAGGTGTTGATCAGGAACTCGAAGCCGTACAGCCCGATCTTGGCGGCTTCCTGGAGCACCGGCCAGGGGGTTTCCTCGCGCTCGTCCCACTCGGCGGCGGCCGGGCGGATGACCTGCTCGGCGAAGCCGTGCACCCAGTCGCGCAGGTCCGATTGTTCCTCGTTGAGATCGAGCCAGAACTCCACAGCGGTGCCCATTCTCTTCCGGCGGCGACAGGAACTTAACTCGTCGGTAACTCTATGGGCCGGGTAAGCCCGATCACAACCCCACGGGGTTTTTCACTGAATGCCAGGCCGCGCTCGCCCAGGTCGGTGACGCCCACCGCGGGCGGCCGTCCGGACGGCTCGGAGAGCGCAGGTTCGGCGGGGCTCATCGGACCGGGGTGGCGGTGTGCAGGCGTTGGGCGAAGGTCAGGTCGTTGCCGGCGTCCATCAGGCGGGTGGCGGCGAAGGCCAGGGCGGCAGAAGCGACGAACCACATGCCGTAGAAGAACGGCAGCGTCGCCGACAGTGGGGAATCCTCGGTCAGGCTGCCGAGCGTCGCGATGCCGGTCATCACCGCCGCGACGGTAGGTCCGGACGGCTGGCACGGCACCTGTCCGATTAGGTCAGCGGTCGACAATCGGATTCGATCTTCCGAAAGTTTCGGAGGCTGCCAACTGCGGATTTGCGGCCTGAACCGGTTGAGGTTTCCGGTACATGTCGGTAGCGTTCCGAACGGTGTCGATAAGTGTCGATGCCTCCAGATCCCCGACTGGAGCTCCCCATGAGACGAACCAGTGCCATCCTCTCCGTCCTGGCCGCCGGCGCGCTTGCCGCCGGGGCCGTCCTCACCATGTCCCCCAGCGCGAGCGCGGCCACCACCCTCGGCTCGGCCGCGTCGGCGAAGGGCAAGTACTTCGGCACGGCCGCCGCGGCGTACAAGTTCAGCGACTCGGTCTACACCGGGATCCTGGACCGCGAGTTCACCATGGTCACGCCGGAGAACGAGATGAAGTGGGACGCCACCGAGCCGTCCCAGAACTCGTTCAGCTACACCAGCGCGGACACCATCGTGAACCGGGCGAAGGCGAATGGGCAGCGGGTCCGCGGTCACGCCCTGGCCTGGCACCAGCAGCAGCCGGGCTGGGTGTCGTCGCTGAGCGGTACCGCGCTGCGCAACGCGATGGTCAACCACATCACGAACGTCGCCACCCACTACAAGGGCCAGCTGTACGCCTGGGACGTGGTGAACGAGGCGTTCTCCGACAACGGCGACGGCTCCCGGCGCAGCTCCAACCTGCAGAACACCGGCAACGACTGGATCGAGGTCGCGTTCCGGACCGCGCGGGCCGCCGACTCGACCGCGAAGCTCTGCTACAACGACTACAACACCGACGGCGTCAACGCGAAGAGCACGGCCGTCTACAACATGGTCAAGGACTTCCTGGCCCGTGGCGTGCCGATCGACTGCGTCGGCTTCCAGTCGCACATCAACTCGGCGTCGCCGCTGCCCAGCGACTACCAGGCGAACCTGCAGCGCTTCGCGGACCTGGGCGTCGAGGTGCAGATCACCGAGCTGGACATCGCCGGGTCGGGCACGGCGCAGGCCACGACGTACGCGAATGTGGTCAAAGCCTGTCTGGGCGTGACGAAGTGCGCCGGGATCACGGTGTGGGGCATCCGCGACTCGGACTCGTGGCGGGCGTCGGACACCCCGTTGCTCTTCGACAACAGCGGGAATCCGAAGGCCGCCTACGACGCGGTGATCTCCGCGTTCGGCGCGACGACGACGAGCCCGTCGGCGAGCGTCAGCCCGTCGGCGAGCAGCAGCTCACCCAGCACGGGCGGCGCCTGCACGGCGACGTTCTCGAACAACGCCTGGACCGGCGGTTTCGTCACGACGGTCACGGTCAAGGCGGGCTCGGCGGCGCTGAGCGGCTGGAAGGTCGGCGTCACGCTGCCGTCCGGCGCCGCGGTGACCAGCAGTTGGAGCACCACCCCGAGCGGCTCCAGCGGCGCGGTGA
>KL571277.1:89959-94534 GCA_000715855.1 Actinoplanes liguriensis | reverse complement strand
TCCCTCCTCCCCGGGGAGCGGCTCGGTCAGCGCTCCAGGATGGCGACGACGCCCTGGCCGCCCGCGGCGCAGATCGAGATCAGGCCGCGGCCCGAGCCCTTCTGCGCGAGGAGCTTGGCGAGCGTCGCCACGATCCGCCCGCCGGTCGCCGCGAACGGGTGCCCGGCGGCCAGGGACGAGCCGTTGACGTTCAGCTTCGCGCGGTCGATCGAGCCGAGCGGCGCGTCCAGGCCCAGCTTCTCCTTGCAGAACTGCGGCGACTCCCACGCGGCGAGCGTGGCCAGGACCTGCGACGCGAACGCCTCGTGGATCTCGTAGTAGTCGAAGTCCTGCAGGGTGAGGCCGTTGCGGGCGAGCATCCGGGGCACCGCGTACGCCGGGGCCATCAGCAGCCCCTCGTCGCCGTGCACGTAGTCGACCGCGGCCGCCTCGGAGTCCGCGAAATAGGCCAGCACGGGCAGCGAGTGCGCCGCCGCCCACTCCTCGGAGGCCAGCAGGACGGTCGACGCGCCGTCGGTCAGCGGCGTCGAGTTGCCCGCCGTCATCGTCGCGCCCTCTTTGCCGTACACCGGCTTGAGGGTGGAAAGTTTCTCCAGGGAGCTGTCCGGCCGCAGGTTCTGATCACGGGTCAGTCCCAGATAGGGCGTCATGAGATCATCGAAAAAGCCTTCGCCGTACGCCGTGGCGAGGTGCTGATGTGACGCCAGCGCCAGCTCGTCCTGCGCCTCGCGGCTCACGTTCCACGTCAGCGCGGTGATCGCGGCGTGCTCGCCCATCGACAGCCCGGTGCGCGGCTCGGCGTTGCGCGGGATCTCCGGCTGCAGCGCCTGCTGCGGGCGCAGCTTGGCGACGGCCTTGAGCCGCTGACCGAGGGTCCTCGCGCGGTTCAGCTCCAGCAGCGCCTGGCGCATGTCCTCGTTCACCTGCAGCGGCGCGTCGGACGTGGTGTCCACGCCGCCCGCGATGCCCGCGTCGATCTGGCCGAGCGCGATCTTGTTGGCGACCAGGATCGCCGCTTCCAGGCCGGTGCCACAGGCCTGCTGGATGTCGTACGCCGGGGTGCGCGGGTCGAGGCGCGACCCGAGCACCACCTCGCGGGTCAGGTTGAAGTCCCGCGAGTGCTTGAGCACCGCGCCCGCCACGACCTCGCCGAGCCGCTCGCCGGCCAGGCCGAACCGGGCGATCAGCCCGTCCAGCGCGGCGGTGAGCATGTCCTGATTGCTGGCCGCCGCATACTTGCTGTTCGACCGGGCGAACGGGATACGGTTACCGCCCAGGACGGCGACGCGGCGCACGGTCGGCACGGCGATCCTCCACACTTCGAAGACTGAACTGCTTACATCGAACCGAACTACTGCATCGAACTACTGCATCGAACTATCGACGAACTCGAAGCTACTGACCGGTAGGGTACTCGCATGGCTGACAGGTACGCGAACTTCGCCAACTCCGGTCTGGGCCGGACCGTGGTCAAGCGTCTCGGGTTGCCCGACCCGCCCCGGTTGCGACGCTACCGTCCGGGCGACCCGGTCGTCGCCGGTCCGGTGCTGCTCGGCGCGGCGCCCGGCGGACGACTCGCGGCGCCCGTCGCGAAGCTGCTCGAGAGCGCCGGCGTGGAGGTGACGGAGACCGGGTCGACCGGCGGGAAGTATGCGGCCCTCGTCTTCGACGCCACCGGCATCACCGGCTCGACGGGGCTTCGCGCCCTGTTCGACTTCTTCCACCCGTACGCGCGAAGTCTGAACGCCTCCGGCCGCGTGATCGTGCTGGGCAGCCCGCCGGAAGCCACGGCGGACCCGAAGGAGGCGACCGCGCAGCGGAGCCTCGAGGGTCTGACGCGCAGCATCGGCAAGGAGTTCGGCCGCGGCGTGACCGCCCAGCTGGTCTATGTCGCGCCCGGCGGCGAGCAGGCCGTCGAGTCGACGCTGCGGTTCCTGCTCAGCGGGCGCTCGGCCTACGTCTCGGGGCAGGTCGTCCGGGTCGGCGCGGGGAACCCGCCGGCGCCGGCCGACTGGGAGAAACCGCTCGCCGGCAAGCTCGCCCTGGTCACCGGCGCGGCCCGGGGCATCGGCGCGTCGATCGCCGGGATCCTCGCGCGCGACGGCGCCGAGGTGATCGCGCTCGACGTGCCCGGCGCCGGCGACGCGCTCGCCGACGTCGCGAACCGGGCCAGGGGCCGCGCGCTGCAGCTCGACCTGACCGCCGACGACGCGCCCGCGCGGCTCGCCGGCTACCTGGCGACCGGCCCGCACGGCGGCGTCGACATCGTCGTGCACAACGCGGGCATCACCCGTGACAAGACGATCTTCAAGATGGACGAGAGCCGCTGGGACTCGGTGATCGGGGTCAACCTGACCGCGCCCGAGCGGGTCAACGACCTGCTTCTGGAACAGGGGCTGATCAAGCCGGGCGGCCGGATCGTCGGGGTCGCCTCGATCGCCGGCATCGCCGGGAACCGCGGCCAGACCAACTACGCCACCAGCAAGGCCGGGGTGATCGGGCTCGTCCAGTCGACCGCGCCCGCCCTGCTGGCGAAGGGCATCACGATCAACGCGGTGGCGCCCGGGTTCATCGAGACGGCGATGACCGCGAAGATGCCGATCGGCCTGCGCGAGGCCGGGCGGCGGCTGAACAGCATGTCCCAGGGCGGCCTGCCGGTCGACGTGGCGGAGACGATCGCGTGGTTCGCGTCGCCCGGGTCCGCGACGATCACCGGCAACGTGGTCCGGGTGTGCGGCCAGAGCCTGCTGGGAGCCTGACGTGGTGGCGGTGGTCGAGCTGACCGAGGGCCCGGGGACCGGTGTGGCGTATGCGAAGGCGGCGCTCGGCCTGCTGCGCCGGCCCGGTGACACGCTGCCGGACGTGGAGCTGGTGCACCGCGGTGTGACCGTCTCCCGGGAGCACCTGGCCCGTTACGACCGGGTCTGCGGGCTGCGGCTGACCGATGCGCTGCCGGCGACGTATCCGCACGTCCTGGCGTTCCCACTGGCGATGCGCCTGATGTCGGCGGCGGCCTTCCCGCTCCCGATGATCGGCCTGGTCCACGTCTCGAACCTGATCACCGTGCGCCGGCCGATCGACGCCGGCTGCCGGCTGGACCTGACCGTGCGCGCGGCCGGCCTGCGCGACCATCCGCGGGGGCGGCAGTTCGACATGGTCGCGACCGCCTCGGTGGACGGGGAGGAGGTGTGGCGGGGCGTCTCGACGTACCTGCGCAAGGAGTCGTCCCCGCGCCCCGCGGCCGGCGGCGACCCCGCTCCGGTCCCCACCGGCGGCGCTGTCTGGCGTCTCCCGGCCCGCACCGGCCCGGACTACGCGGCCGTCTCCGGCGACCGCAACCCGATCCACACCTCCCGGCTCGGCGCCAAGGTGTTCGGCTTCCCGCGCCAGATCGCCCACGGCATGTGGACCAAGGCGCGGTGCCTGGCCGCGCTGGAGGGCCGGCTGCCTTCGGCGTACACCGTGGAGGTCGCTTTCAAGCAGCCGATCCTGCTGCCGTCCACGGTCCGCTTCACCTCGTCGGCGGTGGACGGTGGCTGGACGTTCGCCGTCACCTCGAAGCGCCCCCACCTGACCGGCACGGTCAGCGCCGCCTGACCCATCGACGGGTGCCGCCGGCGTTCCGGATCCGGTATAGAGGGGGTATGGCCTCGGGACCTGGCGCCGCCGGCAGTCCGACCCCGGTCCCATGGTGAGCACGCCCGGCGAGGTCGACCGCCTGATCGCCGCCGCGGACGAGATCACCATGCGGGCCGGCCTCGGGCCGGACACCCGGGTGGCCGTCGACCGGGCCGTCGCCGCCGCCCGGGAGCTCGGTGACCCGGGGCGGCTGCTGCACGCGCTCGGCCGGGCCGCCCTCAATCTCGCGCTCGAGCGGTTCGCCGACGGTGGCGACCTCGCCGAGGTCCGGGAACGGGCCGAAGAGGTGATCGCGCTGGCCGGCGGGCTGCTCGACGATCCGGGCCGGCACGCCGACGCGGTGTTCCGTACCGCGCAGGCGGGTCAGATGCTGGCCGCGGCCGGGGCCGCCGAGCGCGGGCGCGACGTCGTCGAGCGGCTCTGGCTGTCGGTCGCGCCCCGGCCCGCCGGCGACCTCGGCGCCCGCCGCGCCCGGACGGCGGCGCTGACCGCGCTGGTCACCACGCGGCTCGACACGGACCCGTCCGGTCTCGGCCCGCTCGCCGCCGAGATGGTCGACCTGCAGCGCGGGCTCGCCCGCGACACGGGGGAGGCGGACGCGGTGCTCGAGCTGGCGGAAGCCCTCGGGATCTTCGCCCGGGTGGCCCGGGCTCTCGCCCGGCCGGACCTGATGCGGGTGGCGCTGACCGAGGAGTACTCACTGGCGCAGACGTTCGGGGGCCCGCGGGCGCAGCAGCAGGTGGACCGGATCCTGGCGGAGTTGTCGGAGCTGCACCGGGCCGCGCCGGAGGTCCCGGTCGTGGTGCCGGGGCCGGGCGCCTGGCGGATGCGCGGCTCCTATCTGGATCTGCTCGCCGAGCCCGGGCCGTCCGGCGTGATCGCCGGCGGGTTCGCGGCGCGGCTGGCCGCCGAGTCCCGGCTCGCCGGCTCCACAAC
>KL571277.1:89380-89746 GCA_000715855.1 Actinoplanes liguriensis | reverse complement strand
TCAGAGATGTGTATAAGAGACAGCACGGTGATCGCCGGATGTGCCGCCCGGCTCGACGAGGGGATCGCCCTGGCCGGCACGGAACGGATCGCCGACGCCGACCGGGTCCTCGCCGAGGTCGCCGACGAGCTCAGCCTGTACGACGAGGCGATGCCGGAACCGGCCCGGGGAGACGTCCGGCGTCTCTGGGCGGCCGCCCTCTACGAGCGGGCGATGCTCCGGCACGGCCTCGGCCACTCCGACGACGCCTGGGACCTGGCCTGGCTGTCCGTGGTCGTCGCCGTCCGGCGGCACGAGGGCCTGACACCCGGGACCGCCGCCGAACGGGACGCGCTGACCGACGCGGTCACCCACATGGTCGACGCC
>KL571277.1:88873-89145 GCA_000715855.1 Actinoplanes liguriensis | reverse complement strand
AGAGATGTGTATAAGAGACAGAGATCATGCTGCTGTCCGAGGCGATCCACCGCTGCGCGGACGCGACCGGCCCGCGGTTGCGACGCATCCTCGGCACGGCCCTGCACAACCTCGCCGCCACGCTGCGCGAACGCTCGGAGACGGCGACGGCCCTGGCCGAACGCGCCTGCGCCGTCCGCCGGGACCTGGCCGATCCGGGGGACGGGCGCAGCCTCCGGGAGTACACGAACACGCTGCTGCTCACCGCGGCCCTCGCCATCGGCCGGCGGGGC
>KL571277.1:85015-88652 GCA_000715855.1 Actinoplanes liguriensis | reverse complement strand
CCTCGCCATCGGCCGGCGGGACTGGCCGGTCGCGGTCGAACGCCTTGTCGCGGCCGGGCCGCTCGCGCTCTCGCTGGGGCCGGGCGGGGAGGCGATGGCCGGTCAGGCGGGAGAACTCGCGATCGAGGTCACCACCTGCGCGCCCGAGCTGGTGGAGCGGGCCCGCGCTCAGGGCGCCTGGCCCTATCGGGTTCTGCCGGCCTGAGACCCTGTCTCTTATACACATGGCGTGCACGGTGACCGTGGCGCCGGCGGGCGCGCCCAGCGACATCAGCTTCAGCGCGCTCTTCGCCGACGCGGTGCGCTCCCCGTGACGTACCGAAATAATTGCCTGGAAGCGGGCAGCGGCCCGGACCACCTCCCCGGCCGGGCGGGCGTGCAACGCCGCCGGGAGCACCACCGGGATCTCAGAGCTTGGCGACATCGCGCGCCTCCCGCGCCGCCTCGGCGACCTCCTCGAGGTGCGCCCCGGTCGACGACGTGACCGCGGCCGCGACCGCGCCCTCGACGAACGGCGCGTCGACCAGCAGCGGGCCCGGCGCCTCGTCGAGGATCGCGCGGGCGGTCAGCACCGCGCTGCCCAGGTCGGCCAGGATGATCACCCCGGCGCCGGTGTCCGCGTCGGCGAGCGCGGACGTGATCTTCTCGAAACTGGTGCCGAGATCGCCCTCGTCGGTGCCGCCGGCGGCGAGGATCGGCACCTCCGGAGTCGCCACCTGGCGCAACAGGTCGCGCAGGCCTGACGCCAACTGCTCGGAGTGCGAAACCAGCACGATTCCCACGAGCCCCATGGATCTCGACTCTAGACCGCGCAAGGATGCAGTGGGTGTTCCGAAAACAGCGGAGAGGAGCCGGTCGTGAAGAAATTCATCAACGATCCTGCCGACGTGGTGGCTCAGGCATTGCGGGGGCTGGCCGCCGCCCACCCGGAGTTGCGGGTGGACACCGAGGAGCAATACATCGTCCGGGCCGACGCGCCACGGGCGGGCAAGGTGGGCCTGGTCCTGTCTCTTATACGCATCTCTGATGGCGGGTTCGTCGGGCCGGGCATGCTCGACGCGGCCTGCCCCGGTGAGGTCTTCACCTCGCCGGTGCCGGATCAGATCCTGGCCGCGACCAAGGCCGTCGACGGCGGCGCCGGCGTGGTCCACATCGTCAAGAACTACACCGGCGACGTGATGAACTTCCAACTCGCCGCGGAGCTCGCCGCCGACGAGGGGATCAGCGTCGAGACGGTGCTGGTCGACGACGACGTCGCGGTGGAGGACTCGACCTGGACGGCCGGTCGCCGGGGGACCGGCGCCACGCTGCTGGTCGAGAAGATCACCGGGGCGCGCGCCGAGGAGGGCGGCAAGCTGGGCGAGATCGCCGCTCTGGGGCGCGAGGTCAATGCGGCCTCCGGCTCTTTCGCGTACGCGTTGACGGCCGGCACCACCCCCGCCGCCGGCCGCCCCGGGTTCGACCTGCCGGCCGACGAGATCGAGGCCGGTGTCGGCATCCACGGCGAGCCCGGCCGCCGCCGTGAGAAGCTACGCCCCGCCAAGGATCTGGTGCACTCCGCGCTCGACGCGATCCTGGACGCCAAGTCGTTTACCGGCCCGGTGATCGTGCTGGTCAACGGGCTCGGCGGCACGCCGCTGATCGAGCTGTACCTGATCTACGGCGAGGTCGCGGCATACCTGGGCGAGCGGGGTGTGAGCATCGCCCGGCAGCTCGTCGGGAACTACGTGACGAGCCTGGACATGGCCGGGATGTCGCTCACGCTGTGCCAGGCCACCGACGAGATGATCCGCCTCTGGGACGCGCCGGTGCGTACCCCCGGACTGCGCTGGGGTGCCTGAGCATGGATGCCACGCTCGCCCGGGACTGGATGCGCGCCGCCGCCACCGCGATCGCGGCCGACACCGACCGGCTCACCCGGCTCGACGCCGCGATCGGCGACGGCGACCACGGGGTGAACCTGCATCGCGGGTTCACCGCGGTGGTCGCCGCACTGGAGAAGTCGCCACCGGAAACCGTGTCCGAGGTGCTGGTCAAGGCCGGGACCACGCTGATCTCCCGGGTGGGCGGCGCGTCCGGCCCGCTCTACGGCAGCGCACTGCGCGCGGCCGGCAAGGCGCTTCCGGCAACCGCCGAGGTGCAGCCGTCCGATCTGGTGGCGGCGTTGCACGCGGGCCTGGAGGCGGTCCGCCGGCTCGGCGGCGCGGCGCCGGGGGACAAAACCTTGATCGACGCGTACGGCCCGGCCCTGGACGCCTTCGAGAAAGCGGTCGCCGGGGGAGCGGGCCTGGCGGAGGCGGCCGGGGCGGCGGCAAGCGCGGCGGAAGCGGGCGCGGAGGCCACCGTGCCGCTGCAAGCCCGAAAAGGCCGCGCCTCCTACCTGGGGAAACGTAGCATCGGTCATCAGGACCCGGGGGCTGCCTCCACGAGTCTGATCTTTCAAGCGCTGGCGGAGGTTGCTTAACCGGCAGCAAACCGTGCCGATTCAGCGGGTGTCAGACACTGTTGAGCGAGAGGTACGGCCATGGGCTTGAGTGGGGCGTTCGACAACCGTTCCCTGCGGACGAAGATCGGCGCGGCGGCCCTGACCGCGACGATCGGTGGTGTGATCGTCGGTGGGATGGCGATCTACCGGGTGCACGACCTGAACCAGAAGGCCGCGGACGCCCAGCACCAGTCGCTGGCGATCGGCTCGTCGGTCACCGACTTCAGCCAGAACATCGAGGCCTACGCCGGCAATACCTCGGCGCTCGCGCTCTACCCGACCCTCGCCGAGTCCATCGCCAAGGTGATGGACGGCAACAAGACGGCCGTCGACGCCGCGCTGGCGAGCCTGGACAAGACGCTGCCCGGCGATGCCACAGTGGCGAAGGCACAGGAGGACTGGGCGGCGTACCTCAAGTTCATGGGGACGGACCGCAGCAAGGCCACCAAGGCCGAGCTCGACCAGGCGCTGGTCGACTACAACAAGCTGCACGGCGCGCTCGGCGACGACGCGAACGCCTTGCAGGCCCGGGCCTCCAGCCTGGCCGAGCAGCAGATGGCCGACGCCAGTTCGGCCGCCACCCGCGCGACCTGGACGATCAGCCTGGTGCTCGCCGCGGGCGTCCTGCTCAGCCTGCTGATCGGCTTCCGGGTGGCGGGCAACGTCCGCAAGTCCGTCCGCAGCGTCTCCAAGCTGGCCGAGGGTCTCGCCGAGGGCGACCTCACCCGCACCTCCGGGGTCAGCAGCCAGGACGAGGTCGGCCAGATGGCCGCGGCCCTGGACAAGGGCATCGCCCGGCTCCGTGAGGACGTCGTGCAACTGGCCGGCAGCGCCACCACGCTGCAGCACGCGGCCGGTCAGCTCACGTCGGTCTCCACCGCGGTCGACGCGGCCGCGAACGAGGCGTCCGTCCAGGCCGGAACGGTCTCCGCGGCCGCCGACAACGTCTCCAACAACCTGCAGTTCGTCTCGGCCGGCGCCCAGGAGATGGGCTCCGCGATCCGCGACATCAGCGTCTCCACCTCCGAGGCGACCCAGGTCGTGGTGCAGGCGGTCCAGGCCGCCGCGGCCACCAACCAGATCGTCGCCCGGCTCGGCGAGTCGTCCGCGGAGATCTTCACCGTGGTCAAGGTGATCACCAGCATCGCCGAG
>KL571277.1:84549-84723 GCA_000715855.1 Actinoplanes liguriensis | reverse complement strand
GGCAAGGGCTTCGCGGTCGTGGCCGGCGAGGTCAAGGACCTGGCCCAGGAGACCGCCAAGGCGACCGAGGACATCTCCCGCCGGGTGCAGTCGATCCAGGCCGACACCAGCGGCGCGGTCAGCGCGATCGAGGAGATCAGCGAGATCATCGAGCGGATCAACGGCCTGCAGCTC
>KL571277.1:81111-84336 GCA_000715855.1 Actinoplanes liguriensis | reverse complement strand
ATCAACGGCCTGCAGCTCACGATCGCCTCGGCGGTCGAGGAGCAGACGGCGACCACGCAGGAGATGAACCGGACGCTGACCGAGGCGGCCGGCGGCGCCGGTGACATCGCGGCGACCATCACCGGGGTGTCCGAGGCGACCCGCCGCACCACCGACACGGTCGGCGACACCCGGCGGGCGGCCGACGAGCTCACCGCGACCTCCGCCCAGCTCCAGGCCGTGGTCTCGCGCTTCCGTTACTGAGGTATCGATGCCAGTCTTAGGGCATGTACCCGCCTGAGCCCTGGCACCTGCGCGGACAGATGTACCTGTCGGTCTTCCTCGTCCCGATGCGAGCCGTGCCGCCGCTGCCCGAAGTGCTGGGCCCGGCGGTACGGCCGTTGTCGTTCGGGGGCCGGGCGGCGATCGGCGCGGCCTGGGTCGACTACCAGCCGGGTGGCGTCCTGCACTACCGGGAGCTGCTCAGCGCGGTGCTCACCCACGAGCGCGGGCGGCCCCGGGTCACCATCACCGGCATCTGGGTGGACAGTGTCGCCTCCCGGGACGGCGGCCGCCGGCTCTGGGGCATCCCCAAGGAGCTGGCCGAGTTCACCCTCGACGCGGACGAGGATCTGGTCGACGCGACCGCTGCCACACCGGAGGGCGCTCCGATCGGGTCCGCCCTGGTGCGGCTCAAGCGCCGGGTCCCGGGTCGCTACCCGCTGGGTTTCACCGTCGCTCAGGCACTGAACGGGCAGGTCAAGCGGACTCCGGTCCGGGGGCGGGGCAATGTGCGTACGGCGAACGCGGCCTGGCGCCCGGACGCCGACGGCCCCCTGGCGTACCTGGCCGGTCGCCGTCCCGCCCTCACCCTGGCGATCACCGACTTCTGGCTGGTCTTCGGCCGCACCGCCGAGGACCGCGCCTCCGCCCGCACCCGCCCCGCCTAGCCCTTTCCGGGCTGGGCTGGTCCTGACCGTGGTTATCCGGCCCGCATAACCACCGTCAGGACCAGCCGGGCGCCCGCCGGTTAGGGTTCGGCATGCCCGAACCGCACAGTCACGCGCACGGCGCTGCCCTGCTCCCGAAGGCCCGCCGCCTCACGCTGATGCTGCTGATCCCGGCGGTGCTGCTGACCGCACTCGGGATGCTGCTGCTCTGGCCCCGCGACGCCCCGAAGGCGGAGAGCGGAGGGGACGGCCCGGCGCAGGCCAACGGCGTGGTCCAGACCCTCACCCACAGTGAGTGCGCGCCCGTCCCGGCCGGTGAGGAGCAACCCACGGGCTGCGGCACCGCCACCGTGAAGCTGGAGTCGGGCGAGGTGGTGAGCACCGAACTGCCGTACGGCCCGGGCGCCCCGGAGATCTCCGACGGTGACCGGGTCGTGGTGATGGGGCTGGAGAACCAGGCCGGCGGGCTCACCTGGTCGATCTCCGACCACCAGCGCTCCCGTGAGCTGTGGCTGCTCGGCATCGCGTTCGCCCTGGCCGTGGTCGCGTTCGGCCGCTGGCGTGGGCTGACCGCCCTGGCCGGTCTCGCGGTCACGTTCGGCGTGCTGCTGTTCTTCATCGTGCCGGCGATCCTGGACGGCCGGTCCCCGACCCTGGTCGCGGTGGTCGGCTCGGCCGCGATCATGCTGACCGTGCTCTACCTGACGCACGGGCTGAACATCACCACCACGATCGCGGTCGCCGGCACCCTGGCCAGCCTGATCATCACGACCGTGCTGGCCGGGATCAGCGTCGCCGCGGTGCACCTGACCGGCGTCGTCGACGACACCTCGAACTTCCTGTCGATCACCCAGGGCGAGGTCAACATGCAGGGCCTGCTGCTGGCCAGCATCGTGATCGGCTCGCTCGGCGTGCTCGACGACGTCACGGTCACCCAGTCGGCGACGGTCACCGAGCTGGCGATCGCCAATCCGGCGTACGGGTTCCGCAGCCTTTACGGCGCCGCGACGCGCATCGGCCGCGCGCACATCGCCTCGGTGATCAACACGATCGTGCTCGCCTACGCGGGCGCGTCGCTGCCCCTGATGCTGCTCTTCGCGACCGGCGGCACCCCGGTGGGCGAGCTGCTCACCGGCCCGCTGATCGCGCAGGAGCTGGTCCGCAGCGCGGTCGGCACCATCGGCCTGATCACCGCGGTGCCGATCACCACGGCGCTGGCCGCGTTCTTCGCCCACCGCTCGCAACAGCCGCCCGCCACCGCGGCCCCGCCGCCGCCCGTCGAGGAGACGGCCGGCCGCCACCGCCCACCCGCCGAAAGCCCGTGGGCCGCCTTCGACAACTAGCCCACCCCCACCGCTCCCGCCGGCCGGCTGGCCCTCACGGTCGTCCGGCAGCTCGGGAGAACCGTGAGTGCCAGCCGGGGGAGTTGGCCGGCGCTGGGGCCGGGCCGGTCAGCGGCAGGAGCGCCAGGCGACGTGGTAGACGGTGTTGATCGCGGCGTCGGTGGAGTCCATCGAGATGAAGCTGGTGTACGTGTGGGCGTCCGACGTGCCGCGGTTCACCCGCAGGTCGGTGTTGATGTTCAGGTACCGGCGCTCGCCGCACGGCAGGTAGCTCAGCGAGGCGATGCCGACCCGGTCGCTGCGCTGCCAGTCGTCGGCGAACGGGCCCGTCAGATTGTGCTCGAAACGGGTCGTCCGGGAATGGCCCTGGAAATAGTAGTTAGCTGATTCCTGGGCCCACGCGCCACGCGCCAGACTGGCATATCCGCGGTAATCCGCGGAAGCGATCGCGAACGTGAATCCGGACGGCACCTGAACGTCCAGAGCGAGCTGGCAGTTCTTCCGGAAATCGAGCGGCGACGACTTCGGCCCGACCTGGGCCGTGTAGTCCGAGTAGGTCACCGTGAACGCCGTGTTGTCCGGCGAGACCGTGATCTCCGCGGTCCGGTCCGGGCAGCCCGAGCCGTTCGCGTTCACCACCCGGATCGTCATCCGCTGGTCCGGGGCGGTCGTCGGGCGGGCCTGGGCGGGTGCGGCGATCGCGACGGCGGTGAGTGCGGCGGCGCCGGCGGTCAGAAGTCGGAACATGCGAGGAACCCCCGTTGGTTCGGTTACGGAACTGCGATGGGGAAACACTATTTCGCCGGCACGCCGTCATTGCCGTTGTGGACTCACCGTGTTTACCGTTTTCGTATGCCCGGGTGTCCTGTCGCGGCGGCTGTTCGGCTCGAATAAGCGCATTTCCGCCACGCGCCCGTGCCATCACTGCTAATCCACTTTCGAGGTACGGCAGG
>KL571277.1:78533-80895 GCA_000715855.1 Actinoplanes liguriensis | reverse complement strand
CCGCGGTGTAGAGCAGATTGCGCTGGAGCATCATCCAGGCGCTCGTGGTGAGCGGGATGACCACGGCCGGGTACTCCGAGCCCTGCGACCGGTGGATGGTCATCGCGTACGCGTGCGCCAGCTCGTCCAGCTCGTCGAAGTCGTAGTCGATCAGTTCGTCCTCGTCCGTCCGTACCGTAAGCGTCTGTTCTTCGGGTGAGAGCGCGGTGACGACGCCGACCGTTCCGTTGAAGACGCCCGCCGCGCCCTTGTCGTAGTTGTTGCGGATCTGGGTGACCTTGTCGCCGATCCGGAACACCCGCCCGCCGACCCGGCGTTCCGGCAGGCCCTCGCGGCCGGGGGTGAGCTCCTGCTGGAGCAGCGTGTTGAGCGCGCCGGCGCCGGCCGGGCCGCGGTGCATCGGGGTGAGGATCTGCACGTCGCGGCGCGGGTCGAGCCCGAACTTGCGCGGGATCCGGGTGCACGCGACGTCCACGGTGAGGCCGGCGGTCGCCTCGGTGTCGTCGCACGGGAACAGGAAGAAGTCCGCCATCCCGTCGAGCAGGGGCGGGCGGCCCTGGTTGATCCGGTGCGCGTTGGTGACGACGCCGCTCTCCGCGGCCTGGCGGAAGATCTGGGTGAGGCGGACGCGCGGGATCACGTCCGCGGCGAGCAGGTCGCGCAGCACCTCGCCGGCGCCGACGCTCGGCAGCTGGTCGACGTCACCGACCAGGAGCAGGTGCGCACCCGGCGGGATGGCTTTGACCAGCTTGTTCGCCAGGATCAGGTCGAGCATCGAGGACTCGTCGACGACCAGCAGGTCCGCCTCGAGCGGGTTGTCGCGGTCGTAGGTGGCGTCGCCGCCGGGCTGGAGCTTGAGCAGGCGGTGGACCGTGGCGGCGGGGTGGCCGGTCAGCTCGGCGAGGCGTTTCGCGGCCCGGCCGGTCGGCGCGACGAGCTGGATCTTGGCGCGCTTGGCCGCTGCCAGCTCGACGATCGAGCGGACGGTGAAGCTCTTTCCGCAGCCGGGGCCGCCGGTCAGCACCGCGACCTTCTCGGTGAGCGCCAGCTTGACGGCCTGCTCCTGCTCGGGGGCGAGGGTGGAGCCGGTGCGTTTGTGGAGCCAGTCGAGGGCCTTGGCCCAGTCGACGTCGTGGAAGCCCGGCATCCGGTCCGTTTTGTCCCGCAATAAACTGACAAGCGTCGAGGCGAGCGACATTTCCGCGCGGTGGAACGGCACCAGGTAGACGTTGTCGTCCTCGCGAACCACGCCCTCCTCGGCGACCAACTCGTCCAGGCAGGACGGGATGAGCCCGGCCGGCACCTCAAGGATCTTGGCGGCAGCCTCCATGAGCTCCGCCGAGGGCAGGAAGCAGTGACCGTTATCGGTCGCCTGCGACAACGTGTACTGCAGACCCGCCTTCACCCGTTCGGGGCTGTCGTGCGGGATCCCGACCGCCTGCGCGATCGTGTCCGCGGTCTTGAAGCCGATGCCCCAGACGTCCGACGCCAGCTTGTACGGACTGTTCTTGACCACCGAGATCGACGCGTCACCGTACTTCTTGTAGATCCGCACCGCGATCGACGTGGAGACGCCGACCCCCTGGAGGAACAGCATCACCTCCTTGATCGCCTTCTGCTCGGCCCACGCGGCGGTGATCTTCGCGGTGCGTTTCGGGCCGAGGCCGGTGACCTCGATCAACCGGCCCGGCGACTCCTCGATGATCTCCAGCGTCTCCAGGCCGAAGTGGTCCACGATCCGCTCGGCGAAGACCGGCCCGATGCCCTTGACCAGGCCGGATCCCAAGTATCTGCGGATGCCCTGCACGGTCGCCGGCAGCACCGTGGTGTACGAGACGACCTCGAACTGCCGGCCGTACTGCGGATGCGAGCTCCACCAGCCGGACAGCCGCAGGCTCTCCCCGGGCTGCGCGCCGAGCAGCGCGCCGACCACGGTGAGCAGGTCGTCGCCGCTCCGCGAGGTGGCCACCCGGGCGACGGTGTAGCCCGTCTCCTCGTTCACATAGGTCAGCCGCTCCAGCACCGCTTCCAGGACGTGCGGCGCCGGGCGGGAGGACTGGGGCGCGCCGGGCATGGCGACCATCGTGCACGCCGTGGTGGTTTCCGCAAACTTCTACCCCTACCGTGTCGGGTATGGCGCTTTTTGATCTCCCCCTTCCGGAACTGCGCACGTACCGATCGGCCACCCCCGAGCCGGCCGGCTTCGGTGACTTCTGGACGCGCACCCTCGACGCGGCGCGCGCCGCCGCCAAACCCGTCGAGCTGGTCGAGGCCGAGACCCCGTTACGCGGCGTCACCAGCTACGACGTGACCTTCACCGGCTTCGCCGGCCAGCCGGTCAAGGCTGTCTCTTATACACATC
>KL571277.1:77655-78348 GCA_000715855.1 Actinoplanes liguriensis | reverse complement strand
ATGTGTATAAGAGACAGCATCTGGAGTGCGGCCGGGTACGCGCACCTGATCATGGACACCCGCGGCCAGGGCGGCGGCTGGCGCGGCGGCGACACCCCCGACCAGGACCCCGACGGCGCCGGCCCGTCGACGCCGGGGCAGATGACCCGCGGCGTCCGATCCCCGGAGACGCACTACTACCGGCGGTTGTTCACCGACGCCGCCCGTGCCGTCGAGACCGCCGCCGAGCTGCCCGGCGTCGACGCGTCCCGGCTGGTCACCACCGGCAAGAGCCAGGGCGGGGCGCTGTCGATCGCGGCCGCCGGCCTGGTTCCGGACCGGGTCACCGCCGTGGTCGCCGGGGTGCCGTTCCTCTGCGACATCCGGCGGGCGGTCACCATCTCGGACAGCTTCCCGTTCCAGGAGATCGTCCAGTTCCTGCGGGCCAACCCGGAGAAGGCGGCGCGGACGTTCGCGACGCTCGACCACTTCGACGTGGTCAACCTGGCCCGGCGCATCACCGCCCCGGCCCTGTTCTCCACGGCGCTGATGGACGCGGTCTGCCCGCCGTCCGGGGTCTTCGCGGCCTTCAACGAGCTCACCGGTCCGAAGGACATCGAGGTGTACGAGTGGGACGGCCATGACGGCGGTCGCACCTTCTTCGACGTCAAGGCCCTCGAGTTCGCGGCCGGCCACATCTTCTAGGGGCGGCTA
>KL571277.1:75819-77406 GCA_000715855.1 Actinoplanes liguriensis | reverse complement strand
GGCCTTTGACCCTCGGTCCGAAAGCCGATTACGGTGGCGGCATGGTCGAGCCGGTGCGCGCCACCGTGGCCGTGCGGCGGGTGCTGGCGGCGTTCCTGGCGGACCCGGACACCGACCGTTACGGGCTGGACCTGATCCGGACCAGCGGATATCCGAGCGGGACCCTCTATCCGATCCTGACGCGGCTCGAGACGGCCGGCTGGATCGAGGCTCGGTGGGAGGACCTCGATCCGGCGGTGGCCGGGCGGCCGGCGCGCAGGTACTACCGGCTGACCGCGGCCGGGACGGTGGCCGCGCGGCGGTTGCGGTCCGGTTGACGCCGGCCGATTCCTCAACCGGGGCGCTCCGGAACCGACGGACTCTTCGCGAACCGTCGTACCGGAGGGAACCCGACCATGCAGCCGACCCCCCGTCGTGCCTTGCGGCTCACCGCCGTGCTCGCCTCGGCGTGCGCCCTGACCGGATGCGCGGCGCTCACGACGAGCACCACCACGGTGGCGCCCACGTCCACCGCCACACCCGGGCCGGCCAGCACGTTCGTCCAGACCGCGCCGCCCGCCAACACCTCCGCCCCGGGCCTGTCGAACACCGGGAGCAACCTGCCCACGGTGGTCGCCTCGCTGATCAAGTACGGACAGTGGCTGATCGCGAACCCGGACCCGGACAAGGTCTCGTTCGTCGCCGCACCCGGATGCGCGGCTAGCAACGACCTGATCCGGCAGACCCGCTCCCTGGTCGACCAGGGCGCCTACGTCACGACGAGCACGCCCGTGGTGAGTGCCGTCCAGTGGCCGTCGCCGGCGCCGTCGGCCGGCACGGCGCCGCTCGGCGACCAGGCCGTGGTGACCCTGCGGGTGAGCCGGGCGGCCGAGGCGCTGACCATGCGCACCAACGGCAAGAAGACGACGGTGCTCTCCTACCTGCCCGAGTTGCCGGCGACCACGGTGCGAATCGCGTTGTTCCGGGGCACGGACAAGAAGTGGCGCTTCTGCGAGGTGACCACGCCGGCCGACTCCGCCGTGGCCGACTCGGTCACGAGTCTGCTCTGACCCCGGCCGCCGTCAGCGTGGCCGGCTCGAAGTAGTCGCGGACGCTCGCGATCCGGCCCTCGCGCACCCGGAAGATCTGGACCAGGGCGATCGCCTCCCCGTCGACCACCGCGTCCATCTCCGCGACGAACACGTCCGGGTCGGTGGTCTCGTGCAGCACGAACCCGGACCGCTGCGGATCGACCTCGCCCGCCTCGCCCTGCTGGAACGCCCCGATGCCGGCCCGGATCGCCTCCCGGCCGGCCAGTCGTCGTGGCAGGGGCCCGCCGGCCGGCAGCAGCGGCGCCTCGTAGACCCCGTCCTCGGTGAACAGCCCCGCGAACGCGTCCGGGTCGCGGCTGATCGCGCCGGCGAAGAGATAGCGCTCGTAGATTCCCCTGTGGGTATCGGTCACCCATCCCACTCTATGCACGAAAGGGCCGCGCACCCGAACGGTGCGCGGCCCTTGTCGGCAGTCGGTCAGATCAGCGAGCGGAGGACGACCACCGCGAAGAAGACCACCATGAACGACAGGTCGATGGCTGTCTCTTATACACAT
>KL571277.1:74209-75593 GCA_000715855.1 Actinoplanes liguriensis | reverse complement strand
AACGGCGGGATCAGCCGCCGGACCGGCGCCAGGATCGGCTCGGTCACCGCGAACACCCCGCCGGACACGCGGGAGCGGAACGATCCGGGCATCGCCGGGCCGGCCAGCACAACGCTCCAGTCCAGCACCGCCCGAGCGATCAGCAGGAACTGCACGATCAGCAGGGCCAGGCTGAGGATGCCGAGAAGACCCATCACTTACCTCCAGATGTGCCGGGGGATGTGTACCTACTGTGACGCGCCTGATTGTGAGGCTGCTGTGGGGCGTCTGTGAGGTGGCCTGCGGTGTGTCACAGGTCGGCTACGCATTTCCGGCGGGGACGTCACTTCTGCCGCTCACCCCATCGGCGGCAAGCCCCCCGTTCCTCAGAGAAGTGGCCTAACCCACCGGGCGTGCACCACCTGACCGGGGGCCGGGCTTACCGCGTACGGGATCAGTTGAAGAAGTCGGGGTGGGGGCCGGTGCGGCCGTCGCTCTCCAGGGCGTCGATCGCCGCGAGCTGCTCGTCCGACAGCTCGAACCCGAAGAGGTCCAGGTTCTCCCGGATGCGCGACGGCGTGACCGACTTCGGGATGATCACCCGGCCCTGCTGGAGGTGCCAGCGGAGCACGACCTGCGCCGGCGTCCGCCCCACGGCCGCGGCGATCCCGGTGATCGCCGGGTCGTCGAGCACCCCGGCCTGGGCGAGCGGGCTCCACGCCTCGGTGACGACGCCGAGCGCCCGGTCCGCCTCCTGGGCGTCGCGCTGCTGCAGCGCCGGGTGCACCTCGATCTGGTTGACCGCGGGGATGATCCCGCCGAGCGCGGCGACCGCGTTGAGGTGTGACGGCAGGAAGTTGGAGACGCCGATCGCCCGGACCCGCCCCTCCTGGTGGATCTTCTCCAGGGCACGCCAGGTGTCCAGGTATTTCTCGTGCTTCGGGGTCGGCCAGTGGATCAGGTACAGGTCGAGGTGGTCCAGGCCGAGCCGGCCCAGGCTCGCGTCGAAGGCGCGCAGCGTGCTGTCGTAGCCCTGGTCGCTGTTCCACAGCTTGGTGGTGACGAACAGTTCGTCGCGGGCGATCCCGGAGGCCTTGAGCGCGGCGCCGACGCCGGACTCGTTGCCGTAGGCGGCGGCCGTGTCGATGCTGCGGTAGCCCGCTTCCAGTGCGTGGGTCACCGCCTGCGCGGTCTCGGCCTCCGGGATCTGGAACACGCCGTAGCCGACCTGCGGCATGGCGATCCCGTTGTTCAACTCGATGGTCGGAATGGCGGGCATGGGTCCCCCTTGGTCGGTGTCTGCCTCAGCCTTTACCCGCCGAAGCCGCTTCGCCAACCAAAGTCGATCTTGCCCACAGGGGGGAATACGCGAGGTGGTGGGCGGGCCGCGGGGTCGGGCGTGGTA
>KL571277.1:65200-73959 GCA_000715855.1 Actinoplanes liguriensis | reverse complement strand
CGCTTGCGGCCGCGTGATCGGATTCGCCGGTACGTCGATGGCCCGGACCTGCGGGCGGAAGCTGGCGCGCGGTGGCGGAGGGCTCCGTGGCCGGCGCGGCTGCGGGGGTCTCCCGGGCGCGGGCCGGAGCCGGGTGTTCCCGGGTCGGAACAGGGGGGCTCGTGCGGTTCAGGCGTCTGCGGCCCGCGGCGGGGCGGGTCCGGTCGGTGCGGTTCGCGGGGCCGGGCTGGGGGTTACGGCGGCCGCGGGTGGTTCTCTGCCGGGCTGCTGGGTGCGCCACCGCGTTCATGGCATCACCCGCCCGGCCGGGGGCGGTGGGCAGGTCTCGTCGGGTGGGCGGGGCTGCGCCGCGGGGTGTGAGTCCGTGCCGCGAGCTCCGCTGTCGGCTCCTCTCATGGCGCTCATTATTGATGAGTGTGCATGGATGGCAAGCCTTCTGAACGGATGGTAACGAGCCCGAAACCACCTTCTCAGTGCTGCCGGCCCGTTCAGCTGGATATCTGACTATCCCTGATCGACTCATCGTTCCGGCGCGGCGGTAGCCTGCGCCCGTGACGCACGAGATCCAGATCACCGAGCCGGTCGACCTGTGCCTGCCGGACGGCCGTCTGAACCCGGCGGCCGTGGGCTGGAGCCGCAGGCCGCTGCACCGCGCCAACCTGCGCGGGTGGGGTCGCAACAAGCGCTGGGAGTACTGGGGCGTGGTCACCCCCGCGCACATCGTCGGGGTCGTCGTGTCCAGCCTGGACTACGCCGGCGTGCACGGCCTCTATCTGCTGGACCGGATCAGCGGGCGGGAGATCGTCGTCGATGCGACAGTCCCGCTGGCCCGCGGCGCGATCCTTCCGGACCGGAGCGGATCGGGCCGCGTCGTGGCGTCCGGCGGCGGTCTCGACATCGAGATCGAACAGAATGTCGACGGTACGACCGTGCAGGCGCGATCCCGTGACGTCACGCTCGACCTGACGATGCCGGCCGTCGAGGGCCGTGACTCGCTGGGTGTCGTGGTCGCGTGGAGCCGCACCCGCTTCCAGTACACGGTGAAGGACGTCGGCCGCCCCGTCCACGGCAGCATCGTGGTGGGCGGCGTCGAGCACGTCGTCCCGGCCCAGGGGTCGTACGCGACGCTGGACCACGGCCGGGGCCGCTGGCCGTACTCGGTGACGTGGAACTGGGCCGCCGGCGCCGGTGACGGCCGCGCGATCCAGTTGGGCGGCCAGTGGACCGACGGCACCGGCACCACGGAGAACGCCGTCTTCGAGGACGACGTGCTCCACAAGATCGGCGCGGATCTCCACTGGGAGTACGACCGTGCCGACTGGCTCAAGCCGTGGCGGATCACCGGCCACGGCGTGGACGTCACGTTCGAGCCGTTCCACGAGCGCGTCGCGAGGACGAACCTGGGCATCCTGGCCGGCGAGACCCACCAGTGCTTCGGGCGTTTCTCCGGCTGGGCCCGCGGCACGGACGGCCAGAAGATCGACCTGGAGGGCCTGACCGGCTGGGCCGAGGAGGCTAGGAACCGCTGGTGAGCCCGGTCAGGGTCGCCTCGATCCGGGCGCGGTGGGCCCGTTCCCAGTCGTCGAGCGACTCCGCCTGCTCCTTGGCCAGTTTCGCCCGCGCGGCGGCCAGCACCTCGTCGTGGCGATCGACCGGGACGACCACGATGCCCTCCTCGTCCGCGACGACCACGTCACCCGGGAGCACGGTGACGCCGCCGCACCGGACCTCCTCGCCGTGCGTGCCGAGCCTGTTCTTCGTCCCCGGGATCGGGATGACGCCGCGCGCGAAGACCGGGAAGCCGATCTCTCGCACCTCGCCGAGGTCACGGATCAGGCCGTCCAGCACGAACGCCGCCACGCCGCGGCGGTGCGCGACCGCGCAGACGTTGCCGCCGGCCAGCGCGTAGTCCAGGTCGCCGGACTCGACGACGATGACCGTGCCCGGCTCGGCGCGGTAGATCGCCGCGTGCAGCATCAGGTTGTCCCCGGGCTCGCAGCGAACCGTGAACGCCGGGCCGGCGACGCGCGGCACCGGGCCCCAGAGCGGCCGGACCCCGATGTCCATCACTCGGTCACGGCCGAGCACGTCGGCCAGTGTGGTCGGGGGGATCTCGGCGAAGGCGCTCATGGCCGCCGATCTTATCGGTCCCAGGGCGGCGGAACCCGCACGTACGCCATCCCGGCGGCCTCGGCGGCCCGCACCCCGAGCTCGGTGTCCTCGAAGACCAGGCACTTCTGCGGATCGACTCCCAGCAGGCGGGCCGCCGTCAGGTAGCCCTCCGGGTCGGGCTTCGGCCGTGCGTAGTCCTCCGCGCACACCAGCACCGGGAAGCGGTCGAGCAGGTCGAGCGCGGTCAGGGACGCGGTCACCGAGTCGCGCGTGCTGCCGGAGACGACGGCGAACGGCACCCGTCCGTACGCCTCCTGGATGTGCTGCAGCACGCCGGGAACCGCCTGGACGGTACCGAGCGCGGACTGGAAGCGCGACTCACGGTGCTCGTTCACGGTGGCGACCGGCATGGCCAGCCCGTGCCGCTCGTTCAGGTCGACGATGATGTCCGCCGCCGGGCGGCCGCCCCACGCGTAGAACAGCTCCTCCGGGAACTCGCAGTCCCACCCGGCGAGGGCCTCCTGCCAGGCCCGGTAGTGCACCGGCATGGAGTCGGTGATGGTGCCGTCGCAGTCGAACAGGTAGGCCTGGAAGTCGCCCGGGGGAAGCGGTAGAAGCACGCCCGAACGTTACCCGGCAGCCCCCTGAGCCGGGACAATGCTGTTATGCAGATCGCTTCGGAGACCGGCGGCTGGCTGTCGATGCGCCCCCTGCGCTACGAGTTCGAGGACGAGCCCGACGGCCCGCTCGACGACTGGCTCGTGGTGTCGGTCGCGGCGGCCGACCACCACGGGCACACCTGGCAGGCGGAGACGCCGTGCCTGACCGTGGCCGAGGCGATCACGCTCGCCGGCTGGCTGCGGGAGCGGCCGGACGACGAGCTGGAGTTCATCGAGCCGGACGTGGCGTTCCGGCAGCTGCCCGCGGACCCCGGCCAGCATCTGCTCGAGGTGGCGTTCTCGCACGAGACGCTGCCGCCGTGGCTGCCCGGCACCGGTCTCGGCCGCGTCCACCGGATCCGCCTGGAGGTCACACCGGAGATGCTGCGCCGGGCCGCCGGGGACTGGGCGGCCGAGATCGCGGCCTTCCCGCCGCGGGCGGATCTGGCAGATTGGTGAGATGGATTTCCGTCGCACCTACCGCTCCGCCGCGATCGCGTACGCCGGGCTCGTCGCCGCCGTCCCGCCCGGGCGCCTGGACGACACCGCGCTCGGCGAGTGGACCCTGCGGGAGCTGCTCGGCCACACGGTGAGCTCGGCCCTGCGTCAGGTGCCCGAGGTGCTCGCCACCCGGGCGCCGGTGATCGAGGTCGCGACGCCGGAGGGCTATTTCGCGTACGCGCGGTCGGCGCCCGCCGCATTGGTCGCCGCCGCTCACAAGGCGTCGACCGAGGATGCCCGGGCCGCCGGGAAACAGCTCGGCGATGAGCCGGCCGACGAGGTCAGCACCCTGATCGGCCGGGCCACCGAGGCGCTGTCCCGGGTCAACGACGACGACGTGATCATCAGCGCGGCCGGTGGGATGCGGGTCCGTGACTGGATCCCGACGCGCACGTTCGAGCTGGTCGTGCACGGCCTGGACGCGGCCGCGGCGCTCGGCGTGGAGTACGACCTGCCGGTGGAGACGCTCGCCGAGTCGCTCGCGCTCGCCTCCCGCACGGCCCTCGGCGTCGGCTCCGGCGTCCCGCTGCTGCGGGCCCTGACCGGGCGAGAAGCACTCCCGCCCGATTTCTCGATCATCTGACCCGTGCCCGACGCCGAAGCTCGCGCACCGGCCCTACAGGACCTCGGCGGCCATCGGAAGCGGGTTGCCGAAGCGGTGCGCGGTGATGCTGACCGCCTGCTCGCGCAGGAACGGCAGCAGCTCGACCCGGCCGGCCTCGACCACCGGGCCGGCCCAGATCGCCAGGTCCGGCCGGCCGCCGGTGGCCGCCGCGAGCCCGGCCGCGGAGCCGCCGATCAGGCGTACCCGGGTGACCGTGTCCAGCCCGGCCGCGAACTCGGCGTCGGACTCCACGACCGCGTCGGGCACGAGTCCCGCGGGCAGCTCGGTGGCCGACGAGACGCGGACCGGGGCGCCGGCGAGCAGGCCCGCGGCGAGGATCCGGACCAGATCCGCGACCGGCGCGCCCTGGGCCAGGCGGACGGTCACCGGAGTGGGCAGGTAGCGCAGGACGTTGCGTTCGACGCCGAGCGCGGAGACGTCCGTCGCGCGACCGAAGCCGGCGGCCCACTCGGCGGCGTCGCTGCCCGCGGCGCGCGTGACCGATTCCAGCTGCTCCGGGGTGACGTGCGGGGCGGCGGCCGCGAGCAATGTCCGTACGCGCAAGTCGGTGATCTCGCCCTTGATCGTCGCCGGAGCGGTCTCCCAGCCACTGAGCCCGACCAGGTAGTTCGGGCCGCCCGCCTTGGTGCCGGCGCCGACCGCGGACCGCTTCCAGCCACCGAACGGCTGCCGGCGGACGATCGCGCCGGTGATGCCCCGGTTGACGTAGAGGTTGCCGGCCTGGACCCGGTCCAGCCAGGTGCGCACCTCGTCGGCGTCGAGCGAGTGCAGACCCGAGGTGAGCCCGTAGTCGACCTCGTTGACCAGGTCGATCGCCTCGTCGAGGGAGTCCGCGGTCATGATCCCGAGGATCGGGCCGAAGTACTCGGTCCGGTGGTACGCCGAGCCGCGCCGCACGCCGTCCCGGATGCCCGGGCTCCACAACTGACCGCTTTCGTCCAGCTTCTCGGGCTTGCGCAGCCAGCTCTCGCCGGCGCCGAGCGTGGTCAGGCCTTCCAGCAGTTTGCCGGTGGCCGGCTCGACCAGCGGGCCGACCTGGGTCCGCGGCTCGGTCGGCGGGCCGACCTCGAGCGACGACACCGCGTCGAGCAGCTGTGTCCGGAAACGTTCAGAGCGGGCGACCGATCCGACCAGGACGACCAGGGATGCGGCCGAGCATTTCTGACCGGCGTGGCCGAACGCGGAGGAGACCACGTCCTTGACGGCGAGGTCGAGGTCGGCGCTCGGGGTCACGATGATCGCGTTCTTGCCGCTGGTCTCGGCGAGCAGCGGCAGGTCCTCGCGGAACGAGCGGAACAGCTCGGCGGTCTCGTAGGCGCCGGTGAGGATCACCCGGTCGACCAGCGGGTGCGCGATCAGCTGCTGCCCGAGCGTCCCCTCGTCGACCTGGAGCAGCGTGACCAGGGCGGGGTCGGCGCCGGCCGCGGCGAGGGCGTCGCGGACGATGTGCGCGAGCACGGTCCCGCAGCGTTCGGCGGGGGCGGCCGGCTTGATCACCACGGCGGAGCCGGCGGCGAGGGCGGCCAGCATCGAGCCGGCCGGGATCGCGACCGGGAAGTTCCACGGCGGCGTGACCAGGGTCAGCTTCGCCGGGACCGGGGTGGCGCCGTCCGGCAGGTCCGCCGACAGCTCGGCGTAGTAGTGGGCGAAGTCGATTGCCTCGGACACCTCGGGGTCGGCCTGGTCGATGGTTTTGCCGGCCTCGGCGGCCATCACCTCGAGCAGGACGTCGCGGTTCTTCTCCAGGGCCTCGCCCACCCGGTGCAGGACCGCGCGGCGGTCGGCGCCGCCCCAGCTCGCGGCGGCGGCCTTCTCCATCGCGGCGTCGAGCTCGGCCTGCGACTCGATCTTGTGCAGGTCGCGTCCGAGCGTCGACTCGGGCACCCGGGCCAGGAGCGCGCGCATCCGGGTCCGGTTCTCGGTGACCGCCGGGTCGGTGTCCGGGGTGTTCTCGAAATGCCCGGCCTCGCTGCGCCGGGTCGCGGCGAAACGGTCGACGACCCGATTCGGCTGCGGCATCACGTCGTCCAGGTCGCGCAGGGAGGCGAGGAACCGCTCCTTCTCCCGCTCGAACAGCTCCTCGTTCTGGTGCAGCTCGAACACCGCCGACATGAAGTTGTCCGAGCTGGCGCCCTCTTCGAGACGCCGGATCAGATACGCGATCGCCACGTCGAACTGCTCGGGACGGACCACCGGCGTGTAGAGCAGCAGGCCCCCGACCTCACGGCGGACCGCCTCGGCCTGCCCCTCGGCCATGCCGAGCAGCATCTCGAACTCGACGCCGTCGCGCACCCCGCGCTGCCCGGCCAGGGTCCACGCGTAGGCCACGTCGAACAGGTTGTGCCCGGCCACCCCCAGCCGCACGTTGCGGATCCGGTCCGCCTGCAGCGCGTAGTTCAGCACCCGCTTGTAGTTGGTGTCGGTCGCCTGCTTGCTGTCACAGGTCGCGACCGGCCAGCCGTGCAGCGCCGACTCGACCCGCTCCATCGGCAGGTTAGCGCCCTTGACCAGGCGCACCTTGATCCCGGCGCCCCCGCGCTCGCGGCGCGCCGCGGACCAGTCCTGCAGCCGCGTCATCGCGCTCAGCGCGTCCGGCAGGTAGGCCTGCAGCACGATGCCGGCCTCCAGCCCGAGCAGGTCGGGCCGGTCCAGCAGGCGGGTGAAGACCGCGATCGTGAGGTCGAGGTCCTTGTACTCCTCCATGTCCAGGTTCACGAACTTGCGCGTCCTCGCGGCGAGCGTGAACAGGGGGAGCAGCTTCTCGGTGATGTCGTCGACGGCCTCGTCGAACGCCCACGGGTTGTGCGGCGCGACGGTCGACGACACCTTGATCGACACGTAGTCGACGTCGGCGCGGGCCAGCAGGCGCTCGGTGTCGCCGAGCCGCCGGGACGCCTCGCCGCGGCCGAGAACCGCTTCGCCGAGGAGGTTGACGTTCAGGCGTACGCCACGCTTCTTGATTTTCCGGATGGCGCGACCGAGGCGGGCGTCGGTCGCGTCCACGATGAGGTGGCCGACCATGTGCCGCAGCGCGCGCCGGGCGACCGGGACCACCACGCCCGGCAGGATCGGGGCGAGCGCGCCGCCGACCTTGACCGCCGCTCTCAGATGCAGGGGAAGGAAGTCCGGCACGTCCGTGGCCAGCGCGTTCAGGGCGCGGGCGCTGACCCGGCGATCCTCCGGGCGGACCACGCCGTCGACGAAGCCGACCGCGAACGCCAGCCCCTTCGGGTCGCGCAGCAGGCCGGCCAGCTGGGCGGCGGACCCGCCGACCGGGACCGTCGACGCCTCGCTCAGCCAGCGACGCACGAGAGTGATCGTCTCGTCGGCGATCTCAGACATCGGGATGCTCCTTCCGTTATGAGCGCCAGTCTGCGTCCGGTGATCGGGTAAGGAAAAGCGATGCTTTATGACCGGTAATCTTCAGTTCGGCTAACGTATTCGGATGCTGGAGATCCGTCGCCTGATCCTGCTCCGCGAACTGGCCGTCCGAGGCACCCTGGCCGCCGTCGCCGAGGCGCTCAACTTCACCCCGTCCGCCGTCAGCCAGCAGCTCAGCCAGCTGGAACGGGAGACCGGCACGGTGCTCCTGCGCAAAGCCGGCCGGCGGGTCCAGCTCACCCCGCAGGCCGAGGTTCTGGTCGCGTCCGTCGGCGAGGTGCTCGACACGCTCGAACGCGCCGAGGCGCGACTGCAGGCCGCCGCGACACGGGTCACCGGCACGGTGCGGGTCGCGGTCTTCCAGTCCGCGGCGCTCGCCTTCATGCCGGCCGCTCTGCGCGCCACGGCCGCCCGATTCCCCGACGTACGCGTGGAAATGGTCCAGCGGGAGCCGGAAGAGGCCCTGCGGGAGACGTGGGCGCGGGACTTCGACATGGTTATCGCAGAGCAATACCCGGCACACGCCGCGCCACACCACCCCGGCCTGGATCGGCGCGACCTGACCACGGACGCGATCCGGCTCGCCCTCCCCGCCGTCACCGAGTCGCTGCACCCGGTCGACTCGCTCGACTCGTCCCGGGGCATGCCGTGGGTGATGGAGCCGCGCGGCACGGCGTCCCGCCACTTCGCCGAGCAGTTGTGCCGCCGGTCCGGTTTCGAGCCGGACGTGCGCTACGAGACGGCCGACCTCCAGGCCCACATCCGCCTGGTCGAGACGGGGAACGCGGTGGCCCTGATCCCGGACCTGGTGTGGGCCGGGCGCTCCACGTCCTGCCGTCTGCTGGAGCTGGCCGAGGCTCCCCGCCGCACGATCTTCACCGCCCAGCGGCTCTCCGGGGCCGAGTCACCGGCCGCCCGGGCGCTGCGGCAGATCCTCAGCGAGATCGTCGCCGGCAGCGCCTGATCAACTTGCGGGCCCTGATCACCTCCGGGCCCTGATCACCTGTGGGGCTTGATCACATGCGGGGCTTGCTCACATGCGGGGCACGGCCGGGGGAGCGGCGGTCTTCGCGGGGCACGGGGAGGCGGCGTAGTTCGGGTGCGGGCCGTCGGTGAAGCGGCACCCGAAGGAGTCCGAGGCGACCGCCCGGCGGTCCAGGACGGCGTCCCCGGAGGGGCGGTGGCCGGTGCGGACCCAGTTCGTCAGGTCGTCGAAGGCGGTCGTCAGCTCGGCCGTGGTGAAGTCGCAGTGGCCGACGCCGCGGATCGCCCGGGACACGAACAGGCTCGCGCGGCCGTTGGCGGCGGTCCGGCGGGCGTACTCCTGCTCCATCGAGAACGGCACGAACAGGTCCCCGACGTCGTGCAGAGACAGCACCGGGATGGACAGGGTGCCGTTGACCCGCGGGATGCCGGCCAGGCCGGGGTCGGCGGTCGCGGTGTGCCGCACCCGCAGCACCTCGGCCTGTCTCTTATACACA
>KL571277.1:62972-64995 GCA_000715855.1 Actinoplanes liguriensis | reverse complement strand
ATGTGTATAAGAGACAGGTGTACTGGTTGTCGGTCACGTTCCCGGCCGCGATCCCGCCGGTGCCGCCGGTCAGGCCGGGGTAGAGCCCGAACAGGAACGGCAGGTCGTTGAGCGGGGCCAGCGACGGCGCCGCGTTCCAGTAGGCGAACGCCGAGTCGAACCCGGGCCGCTCCCCGCCGCTGCGCCGCTCCACCGCCTCCGACCAGGTCTTCCCGGCGTCGGTGAGAACCGGCGCGGCGCCCGCACGGACCCCGAGCGCGGCCGCGATCCGGCCGGCCTGGGCACGCCACTGGGCCTGATAGTCCGGGCCCGGCGTCAGCGGGAAGTCGATCTTCACGTCGGCCAGGGCGGCGGCGGTCGTGTTCGCGTCCAGGAAGTAGTCGTAGAGCTCGGTGTCACCGAGGACCCCGCAGTACGGCATCGCCGCGTCGAACGCCCGCGGGAAGCGCTCGATCGCCACCGCCGTGACCTGCCCGCCCATCGAGGCGCCGCTCATGATCACCGACCGCGCCCGGCGGCCGGTCACCTGACGGAAGATGTCGATCATCGCGTGCGAGTCCCGGACGCCCTGCCCGACGTCGTACCCGTTGGTCGCATAGCTGGAGGCCGCCCACGCGTACCCGGTCGCGATGTAGTGCGCGCGCAGCGCCGGATTGTCGACGTAGACCACGGTGCCGGTGCCGCGGTAGCCGTGCGCGTAGACGACGAGCTTGCCGTTCCACTTCGACGGCACCTCGACCCGGAAGGCGGCGCCGTCCCGGATCCCGGTGTAGACGCGCGCGCCGGCCAGCGGCGTGAAGGCCGCGCCGGAGACGTCACAGGCCGGGTCGAAGACCAGGTAGCCGGGGTGGGTGGTGCTCGGCGCGGGCGCGGCGCACACGGCCGGCGCCGCTGAGGCGGGCGCGCTCAGCACACTGACCAGCGCGAGTGCTGCGGCGAAAACGGCGAGGCACTTCCGGCGCATGGTCATGTGTTACCTCCCGGACACATGAAATGGCCGGGCATCGACGTTTGTCAAGGAAAACTTAACTTTATGGACAGCGCCGGGGCCCGGTCACCGGGCCCCGGCAGCGGTCTCAGGCGTTGCGGAGGCGGATCGCGACGGTGTCCCCGGAGGTGACCAGGTCGGCCCGGTAGCCCGGCGTGGTGACGACCACCCTGGCGAACCTCCCGCGCAGGCGACGGGCCTTGAGCACGGTGATCCGCTCGTCGCAGTGGCCCTTCCGGGCCTGGCCGACCGTGATCGACAGCGTCACGTCCGAGCCCAGGGCCGCCTCGTCCTCGACGGTCAGGGCGGTCTTGCCCTTCGGGTCGACGGTGACGGCCAGGACACCGGCGCTCTGCCGGTAGTCGCCGCGGACCTTCACGCCGTCCACGGCCAGGCCCAGCGTCCCGCCGGTGACCGTCACGCCGCCGTGGCCCAGCGCCGTCGGCGACGCCGCGACCAGGGCGCCCTGCGCGACCGTGGTGCCACCGCGGTAGTCGTTGTCGCCGGCCAGGGTCAGCGCGCCCGAACCGAGCTTGACCAGGCCACCGCGGCCGGCGATGTCGTTGCGCCACGCGTCGGCCGCCTGGAAACCGCCCTGCGCGGCGTCCAGCGTCACCGCGACGGTCTCGTCGAACGCGCCGTAGCCGTCGGCGGCCGCGAACAGGTTCAGCCGGCCCCACTGCTCCGGGCCGTCCAGGATCGGGTGGCCCGAGGTCAGCCCGGTGGTGCGGAGCACCTCACGGCGCTGCGCGGCGTCCAGGTACGGCAGACGGGTCTCCAGCAGCACCTCGGCGCCGGCCGGCACCGTCACCGGGACGCGCTTGCCGTGCGCGGGCAGGTCGTACGTGTGCTTGTGCCGAACGCTCGCGGCGTTGACCTTGCGGTCGGCGGGATTGTGGACGTACGCGAAAAGGTCCTCGGTCCCGGTCTTCTCCCGGAAGTAGGCGAGCGCCTGGGCCCGGGCGTCGGCCTTGAGCGCCGCGTTCGCCGGGTCGCGCAGGATCGCCGCGGCGAGCGCGGTCGCCAGGATCCGGC
>KL571277.1:62379-62792 GCA_000715855.1 Actinoplanes liguriensis | reverse complement strand
GGGAGTGCATGCCGGCCACGATCCGGGTGTGCGCCAGGTCGTAGGCGGTTGCGACCATCTCCTGGAAGCGCTCCGGAACCGCGTACGCGTAGGCGAGCGACGCCAGGAACAGGGCGTTCGTGTGGCCGCTGACGTAACCGGCGTCGTCGGCCGGGCTGGTGCTGCGCTGCCGCAGGAGCGCCGGGACGACGACGACCTCGGAATCGTAGACCGGGAAGCCGAACTCGTCGACCCGGCCGGTGTCGACGACCTCGCTGTCGACGGTGGAGCGCCACGGGCGCGGGTACTGGAACGCGTACTTCGCCGGGTTGCCCGACGAGAAACTGCCGCGCAGCGTGTTGACCAGCGTGGCGACCTTGCCGAGCGCGGAGGTGGTGGAGCCGGCGCCGTTCGCCGCGCCGGCGGGCGAGCCG
>KL571277.1:61288-62148 GCA_000715855.1 Actinoplanes liguriensis | reverse complement strand
GAGATGTGTATAAGAGACAGGGCCGGGACGGAGTCGCTGATCGTGGTCGCCGGGGTGGTGACCGGGGCCTCGGTGATGCTGGTGACGGCGAGCGCACCGGCCTTGTAGAGGTCGGCGAGCGGGCCCAGGCCGGCGATCACCGAGTAGCTCTGGTGCTGCCGGTCGACGATGAACGCCTTGGCGGCCTCGGCGGCGGTGCGGTGCGTGGTGACCTTGATCGAGTACTTGATGTTGGCACGCAGGAACGCCCGGTCGAGCACGGTGCCGGTGTTCCAGGCGGCGCCGGTGGCCCAGACCTTCTGGAAGCCGGAGAGGATGCGGACCGCGGCGTTGGTGTCGGCGGTCAGGTTGGCGATGACGTTGGTCTGGTACGCGTCGACGAAGTTCGTGGCGGTGCTCGCCGCGACCGGCGCGCTTTCCGCGCTCGCCACGACCGGCGTGCTTTGCGCGCTCGCCACGACCGGCGTGCTTTGCGTCTTTTCCGCGGCCGAGGCGGCGGCGGCGAGCAGGCTCGGGCCCGCGACGAGGCCGGCGGCTCCGGCGGCGGACGCCTTGAGCATGTTCCGGCGGGAGATCGAAGGCATGGGGACTCCGCGAGGCAGGTGGGGGAAAGATCGCGTGCCAGCCTTCGGGCGGGTTTCCAACGCCGAGTCAACACGCGCGGGTGTGAGCGTGAACATTATGCTACTTGCGGGTAACCGGTGTTCCGTTTGGCCGGTTCTGGACCTAGCGTCCCGGTCGTGTTCACGACACGCATCCCCGTCGCGATCGCGGCCCTGACCGCCGCACTGATCGCCGTCCCCGCATCCCCCGCGTCCGCCGCTGCCTCTGCAACTGCCGCTACGACTGCCGCTGCCGCT
>KL571277.1:60625-61105 GCA_000715855.1 Actinoplanes liguriensis | reverse complement strand
AGATGTGTATAAGAGACAGACATTCAAGGTTCTTTCATATAATGTTGCCGGACTCCCCGACATCCTGTCCAGCGCCGAGACCGACCGGGCCACCGCGACGACCGCCATCGGCCAGCGGATCAGCGGCTACGACGTGATCCAGGTCCAGGAGGACTTCAACTACCACGCGTACCTCTACGCCGCCGACACCCACGCCTACCGCACCCCCACCAGCGGAGGCGCCGGCATCGGCTCCGGACTCAACACCATTTCCGGGTACGCCTACGACACCGACGACTTCGAGCGCACCCGCTGGAACTCGTGCCAGATCGACTCCGGCGACTGCCTGACGCCCAAGGGCTTCACGTTCATGCGGGTCCGGCTCGCCGAGGGCGTCTACGTCGACTTCTACAATCTGCACACCAACGCCGGCACGAACGACGGCGACCTGGCGTCCCGGGCCGACAACCTGAGCCAGCTCAGCACCTGTCTCTTATACAC
>KL571277.1:59981-60436 GCA_000715855.1 Actinoplanes liguriensis | reverse complement strand
GATGTGTATAAGAGACAGCTCGAACGGCAACGCGGTCGTGGTGATGGGTGACACCAACACCCGCTACACCCGCAGCGGCGACACGATCGCCGACTTCGTGGCCGGCAACGGGCTCACCGACGCGTGGGTCAAACTCGAACGCGGCGGAGTCGCCCCGGCGAAAGGCACCGACGCGCTGCTCTGCGACGAGTCGGCGATCACCGACACGTGCGAGGTGGTGGACAAGGTCCTCTACCGCAGCAGCAAGTTCATCACGCTGACCGCGACCGCCTACCACAACGAGCACGCGTCGTTCCTGACCAGCGACGGCCTGATGCTCAGCGACCACGACCCGATCAGCACCGGGTTCTCCTGGTCCACCAACGCCGCGTACCAGTTCAGTGAGCAGTTCGGCGGCCCGCACGGCAACTACTTCAACGACATCGCCTCCGTCACCACCCCGGCCGTCTTCGGTC
>KL571277.1:57239-59788 GCA_000715855.1 Actinoplanes liguriensis | reverse complement strand
GCTCAGAGATGTGTATAAGAGACAGTATCTGTGCCGCGGGAGCTACAACTCACAAACTCGGATCTTCTATGCCAAGTTCACCACCAATCTGGGCAACACCCTCGCCGGCGGGACCACCACGTCGGACTGCGTGACCCGCACCGCCCCCGCCGGCTGGCAGATCGCTGGCTTCCACGGGCGCGCGGGAGACGAAATGGACAAGCTCGGGTTCATTTACACCAAGCGCTGATGGTCACAGTGTGGACGGCATCGAGGTCCGGGTACCCCGGTGCCGTCCACATCTGCGCAGGAGGCGCGACATGTACGAAGCAGCAGCGACGCCCACAACCCGGAGGCGCACCTGGCTACGGGTCTTCCTCACCGGACTCCTTCTCTGGATCCTGACCGTGGTGGTCACCCTCTTCACCGGGAACCCCAACCTGATCCCCACCCTGGTCCTGCTCGGCAGCTTCCTGGTCCCGGTCACGTTCGTGCTCTGGGCGTTCGGCCGCCGGCACAGCGGTGAGGTCACCGCGGAACTGCTGTTCAGCACGTTCGTCACCGGTGGCGTCCTCGGCGTGCTGGCCGCGTCGCTGCTCGAGACGTACCTGCTGCACCCGTCGCCCGGCTTCTTCATCGGCGTCGGCCTGATCGAGGAGGCCGCGAAACTCTCCGCGCTCGCCTTCCTCACCCGCAGACTGAGCCACAAGTACGCCGTCGACGGCCTGGTCCTCGGTGCGTCGGTCGGCTTCGGCTTCGCCGCGTTCGAATCCGCCGGTTACGCCTTCACCGCGCTCTTCACCGAACAGGGCCTCTCGCTGATGCAGCTGGTCCAGACCGAACTGCTGCGCGGTCTGCTCGCCCCGCTCGGCCACGGCCTGTGGACCGCCATCCTCGGCGGCGTGCTCTTCTCCGCCAGCGGCCGCCGGCACTTCGCGCTGACCCGCCGGCTGCTCCTCTCCTACCTGGGCGTGGCCGTGCTGCACGCGCTCTGGGACAGCATGCACAGCATCGCGCTGCTGGTCACACTCGTGCTGACCGGGACGCCCTACCAGTACTCCCTGCTGGAGAAGGGCTACGAGCCGACGCCCACCGCCGACCAGACGCATCTGTTCACCATCCTCTCCTGGGGCGGGCTGATCGTGATCTCGCTGATCGCGCTGCTCTGGCTCCGGGCCGTCGCCCGCCACGCCGACCGCGAACAGCGTCCGCTCTGGCGCATCGCACTCGCGCCCTGAAATTCCAGGGCTGCGGAGGTCGCCCGGCCGGGCTACTGTCCGTAGCGGACTTTGCGAGGTGGGCGCATGAACGACCAGACCGGGAAAGACCAGAGCTCCGGCATCGCGTACGGATTCGGCCGTCATCGGGGCCTCCTCGTCGACCGCAACGGCATCGAGGAGATCGTCTACGGCCGGGTCCTGCTCTACCTGGAGAAACCCGACACTGATCTGATCCGTGGGCTGGCGCCGCGGTTGTCCGGGGTGATCGTCGAGGAACCGGTCACCCCGTACGCCCCCGAGGCGCGCGCCCTCTGGTCGCTCCCGGTGCCGGTGCTCACCGGCGTTCGCGTCGACGACAGCTGGCTCGGCCACGAGGTGATCGTCGACTTCGACGCGGCAACCACCGCGCCGCCGCCGTCGGCCGCCGCCGAGCTCCGCCTGCACGCCGAGGTCTCCCACCTGGCCGAAGCGCACGAGGCCGGTCACCTCGCCGACGGCTGGTCGCCGCTGCGCGCCGAAGACCTGCGCGCGCTGCCCGCCTCGGAACGCGCCGAGCTGTGGCGCTTCTTCGCCGAGTCGGGGCGGCCGCTCCCGGCCGCCGCATCCTTCGGCCGGCGCGGGGTCCGCGTGCTGCTCGCCGACGCGATCGACCATTTCCGTACGCTCGTCGGCGAGTCCCCCGACCACAACCCGCTCGTCGTCCTGCCGATGGTGTCGGTGCGCGCCGAGATCGCTGCCTTCGCCGCCGCGACCGGCGCCCGGTGGCGCCTCGGCCTGGACATCGCCACCCCGGCCGCCGCGCTCGGCGTCGCCGACCTGGTCGACGACTGTCACCTGCTGCACGTCAGCACCGGCGACCTGGCCCAGCACATCCTGGTCTGGGACCGCACCGTCCGCAACGACCTGCTCCTGCCCCCGGACCGCCTCCCGCACGTGGTCACCCAGCTCGTCGAATGGTCGGCGTCGGTCGCCGCCGCCCGCTCCATCCCGTGCCGGGTCGCCGTCGACCTGCGACCCAGCCACCAGCTCCACGAACAGTTGATCGCGGCCGGCGTCCGCGAGATCTCCTGCCCCGCCCCGCTGATCCGTCACTGGCGCCACCTCCTCGACCGCGCCCACTGATTGAACCGCATTCCGCAGCCCACCCAGCGGTTATCCACACTGGCCGGTTATCCACAGCCCCCCGTCCCGATCAAGCCCTTCCGCGGCACAATGGCTGGTGGGTGGTCTGCCCCCGGTTGGGGTGGGGACTACCCACATACCTTGCTCGCCCGGGACCCTCGCCCACCCCGCACCGTGCGAGCGACCTTGCGCCGCGCCTCGCTGCTTGCCCTGTCTCTTATACACATC
>KL571277.1:52661-57006 GCA_000715855.1 Actinoplanes liguriensis | reverse complement strand
AGAGATGTGTATAAGAGACAGCGGCCCGGCTCCGGCTGGCGCTCACGGTCTTCATCCACCCTCAAAACAACCCTGGGCGCCAGCTGACCGGGTCGGCTGGTGGTGTTCAGGGTTGCTTTCGAGTCGAATTCGACCGTGGCTGCCAGCTGGCCGGGCTTGGCTGGTGCTCACGGTCGTTTTTCGGGCCGAATCCGACCCTGGCTGCCAGCCGGCCCGGTGTGGCTGGTGCTCACGGTTGCTTTGGGGCTGGAAGACGACCGTGAGGGCCAGTTCGAGATGCTCGGCTGGCTCTGGTGGTTGCTTGGCTGGCCAAGAACGCGAGCATCGGGCGGCCACGGAATGAGCGCCGCGCCGCGTGCGGCAGGTCAGTCCCGCGCACCGCAGCACCGTGATACCGCTGGTCACCATCGCAGGCCCGGGACCTGGGCGCGAGTGGTTTGGAGGCGGATGTTCCGGGGGAGGCCGCTTGGCTGGGGGCGCGGCGGCGGGGGCTGGGCGCGGCGATCGGCGGCGGGCGCGGTGTCGGGTGTCGCGTTGGGATGGTCGCGGGGCTGGGCGTAGCGGCGGTCGTCCGATGAGGTGAGTCGTGGGGCTGGGCGTGGCGATGGTCGTCGGGTGGGATGGGTCGCCGGCCTGTGCGAGGTGGCGGTTGTCGGATGGGGTGGACGGGACGGGGCCGGCGGTCGTCGAGTGAGGTGGCGGCGGGCGGCTCAAGGCGTACGCGCAATGGGGTGGGAATTGAAGCTCAACCCCGCTGCGCCCGCTCCACCAGATCGGCTGCCACCTCGCGCAACTTGCGGTTGGACTCCTGGGACGCGCGGGACAGGATCGTGAACGCATCGTCCGCCGTGCAGTGCCGCTGCCCCATGATGATCCCTTTGGCCTGCTCGATCACCGCCCGGCTTTCCATCGCCGTCTGCATGTGGTTGGCGAGCGTGACCGTCGTGTCGTAGAGGTGCGCGTTGGCCAGCGCCACCGCGGCGTAGCTCGCGAACGTCTCGGCGAGCAGGACCGCGTCGTCGTCGAAGTTGCGGATCGAGGTGGCGTAGACGTTGAGGGCGCCGGAGACGCGTTCCCGGATCGGGAGGCCGACGCTGAGGGCGCTGTTGACGCCGACCGAGCCGGCCACCTCGTCCCAGCCGGGCCAGCGGCGTTCGGCGCTGACGTCGTCGACGAGCAGGGTGCTGCGTTTGCGGCAGGCGTCCAGGCAGGGGCCGGAGCCGCGTTCGTACTGCCATTTGTCGATGTGGTCGGCGGCGGTGCCGGTGCTGGCGACGGTGTGCGGGCCGCGGTCGCGGATCAGCGTGACGGAGACTTCGTAGGCGCCGGGGACAGTCCGTTTGGCGAGGCCGGCGACGGTGGCCATGACGCCGTCCAGGTCGGTCTCCCCGAGGTTGATCCGGCCGAGTTCGCGGAAGGCGGCGGTGGGATCCAACGGATCGGGTGTCATGCCGGGGTGCATACCCGGATTCGGCGGGATGACGCGTTAGGGTGTGCACGGGTCAAGCCATGTGCCCGAACCTTCGCTCGCCGACGGTTGGGGATGCCTTCTTGCCTGCCGACCCGCCGCTGACCGTCTGTTCTCGGCAGCTCAGCACCGATTCCGCGATCGTCTGTGTGTGCGGCGAGGTGGATGCCGGGACGATGAGCGTGCTGGCCGCCGCGCTGGAGCGTGCGATCCTGGCGTTCCCGCTGGTCATCTGCGATCTGAGCGGGGTGACCTTCTTCGGCGCGGCCGCGGCCAACGTGATCGCGGGCGCCCGGTCGCGGGGTGACGCGCGCGGGCATCGTCTGGAGCTTGCCGGGGTGCACGGCGCCGCCCGTGACGTCCTGCTGATCGCGGGACTCGGCACCATGATGCGAATCTCCGGCTGAGTTTGGGTATTATCGGCGTCCTGCGGCCGGTGTCGGAGTGACAGCGGCCTGCCAGCGTCAAGCAGCGGCGCGGGTCCGAGAGCCGTCCGGCTCTCCGGGCAGCATCACCGGCAAACCACGTGCGAGTCGTCCTGCGGGCGGCCCGTGCTCCGCTGCGGGGAATCTACTGACGTTGATGGCGCACGACCCGGCCGACTCTGCCGCCGCGTTCGCGGAGCTCGGCCGCATCAAGCTCGGCGAGACCGATCTCAACGGCGTCCTGGACCGGGTCGCCGATCTGGCTCAGCGGACCCTGCCGGCCGCCGCGCAGGTCTCCATCACCCTGATCCGGGACGGCTCCGCCTACACGCCGGCGCATACCGGCGAGATCGCGCTGCAGCTCGACGAGTCGCAGTACGAACAGGACGGCGGCCCGTCGCTGGAGGCCGCGGCCGCCAAGACCACGGTCTATGTCGCGGATACCGCGGGCGACGATCGCTGGGGTGGCTGGCCGGCCCGTGCCGCGATGTCCGGGGTGGGCAGCATGCTCTCGGTGGGTCTGCCGATCGTGGAGAACGTGAGCGGGGCGCTCAACATCTACGGCAGACCGGCGCGTGCCTTCGACGAGGAGGCGATCGCGCTGGCGCAGACGTTCGTGCGGTATGCGGCGGTTGCGCTCGCCAACGCGCACCTTTATGACACGACCGCCACGCTGGCCAGTCACATGCAGGCCGCGATGGAGAGCCGCGCGGTGATCGAGCAGGCGAAGGGCATCATCATGGGGGAGCGGCGGTGCACCGCGGACGAGGCGTTCGCGATCCTCACCCGCGTCTCCCAGGACACGAACCGCAAGCTGCGGGATGTCGCGGCGGCGCTCGTGGACAGCACCCAGCGGGGCTAAGCGGTGGATAGCGCCCGGCGGGACTAAGCGGTGGACAGCACCCAGCGGGGCTAAGCGGTCACGTCGAGGCGGTTGCCGTCGCCGCGCTGGGAGAGGTATCGCAGGGCCGGTTCGAGGTAGCCGGCCACCGGGTTGCGGCCCGGCGCGGCCTGCTCCCAGCGCCGGGAGAGGTCTTTGAGGTACGCCGGGGTCACCTCCTGCCCGGGTGTGAGCCGCCCGGCGGTCCGGTCGGCCGCGATCGCCGCCGCCAGTGAGTTGATCCATCCGGCGTTCGGTTGTCCCTCGCCGATCCGCTGGCCGGTGGCCTGGTAGATCAGCTCGCGGTCCCGTTCGGTGAGGGAGGCGGCGTCGTCCCGGGCGTTCTGGTGGCGTTCGCGTGCGGACGGCCGGGCCGGTGTCACCGAGTACGCCTGCTGGGCGCGATTCAACCGGGAAACGGACATCGGGCGTAAACCTCCTGGCACTCGTCCTACTCCCGATCGGCCACCCACCGGCGCAACTGAGGACGCGTACGGTGGAAACCGTCTCCCCGGATTGCACGTCCCCACATGGCCGAGCAGAAAGGGATGGACGTGACCACCTGGACCACAACGGAACGCATCGAACTGGGCGAGGTCTGCCTGGAGGGCGATCTCACTCTCACCGGGCACGCCGCGGGGGTGGTCCTGTTCGCGCACGGCAGCGGGAGCTCCCGGCACAGCCCGCGGAATCAGGCCGTCGCCCGGGAGCTCAACCGGCGCGGCTTCGCCACGATGCTGGCCGATCTGCTCGCGCCGGACGAGGACGATCGTGAGCACCGGTTCGACATCGGGCTGCTCGCCGACCGGCTGGCCGGGATCATCGACTGGCTGCGGGTTCATCCGGCGACCGCGGGGTTGCCGCTGGGGCTTTTCGGTGCGAGCACCGGTGGCGCGGCGGCGCTCGTCGCGGCGGCGGCAGAGCCCGAGGGGGTACGAACGGTGGTGTCCCGCGGCGGCCGCCCCGACCTCGCCGGCCCGGCCCTGATCGACGTGCGCGTGCCCACGCTGCTGATCGTCGGTGAGCGTGACGACGCGGTGCTCGACCTCAACGAGGAGGCCCGTAACACCATGCGGGTGCACGCCGAGCTGCGGATCATCCCGGGTGCCTCGCACCTGTTCGAGGAGCCGGGCGCGCTGGAGGCGGTGGCCGAGCAGGCGGGGGAGTGGTTCGGGGCGTTCCTGACCCCGGTCCCGTTCAAGCGGCACCCGGCGCTGGATCATCTGGCCACCGCCCGGCTCTGGGGGTGATTTCTCGTGATTTTTCGCGATCGGGCGCAGGCCGGCGCGTTGCTGGCCGAGCGGGTCGCCGAGCTTGCCGGTGACGAACCGCTGGTGCTCGCGCTGCCCCGCGGCGGCCTCCCGGTCGCCGCGCCGATCGCCGACCGGCTCGGGGCCGGCCTGGACATCGTCGTGGCCCGCAAGCTGGGCGCGCCCGGTCGTCCCGAGTTCGGGGTCGGCGCGATCGCCGAGGACGGGCCGCCCGTCTACGACCGGGCGAATCTGCGGTATGCCGGTGTCACCGAGCAGAGCATGGCGTCCACTCTGGCGGCCGAGCGCGAGGAGCTCGGCC
>KL571277.1:45555-52435 GCA_000715855.1 Actinoplanes liguriensis | reverse complement strand
CTCCCTCGCGCCATCAGAGATGTGTATAAGAGACAAGGCCTGGCCACCGGGGTCACCGCGCATGCCGCGCTGCGCTGGATCCGCGGGCGCAATCCGGCGCGGCTGCTGCTCGCCGTCCCGGTCTGTGCCCCGCAGGCCCGGGACCTGCTCGCGCCGGAGACCGACGGGGTGATCTGCCTGAGCGCGCCGCCGGACTTCGCCGCGGTGGGCCGGTGGTACGAGAACTTCGAGCAACTCACCGACGACGACGTGGACGACGTGCTGCGCCGATTTCACCATGCGTTGAAATAGCCACTCGACCGTACCCGGAAACTCATTTAGCGTTGAGTTCAACACCTGATGAGTTCCGGGGAGGAACCATGGACACCGCGATCGAGGTCACCGGCCTCGTCGTCCGCCGCGGGAAGAGAACCGTCCTCGACGGCTTCGACTGCGCCGTCCCGCGCGGCAGCGTCACCGGCCTGCTCGGCCCGAGCGGCAGCGGCAAGACCACCCTCATGCGCACCGTCGTCGGCGTGCAGGTGGTCGCGTCCGGCACGGTCACCGTGCTCGGCAGCCCGGCCGGCGCCCCCGCCCTGCGCAGCAGGATCGGCTATCTCACCCAGGCGCCCAGCATCTACGCCGACCTGACCGTGCGGGAGAACGCGCGCTACTTCGCGTCCCTCTACCGCCTCGGCAGGGACGCCGCCGACGCGGCGATCGAAACCGTCGGCCTGACCGGTGCCGCCGGCCAGCTGGTCGCGAACCTCTCCGGCGGGCAGCGCAGCCGCGCGTCGCTGGCCTGCGCGATCGTCAGCCGCCCCGAGGTCCTCGTGCTCGACGAGCCGACCGTCGGGCAGGACCCGGTGCTCCGCGACGAGCTGTGGGCGCACTTCCGCCGGATGGCCGCGGACGGGGCCACCGTGCTCGTGTCCAGCCACGTGATGGACGAGGCGAACCGCTGCGACCGGCTGCTGCTCATCCGCGAGGGCGTGCTGATCGCCGACGACACCCCGGCCGCGGTCAAGAAGGCGGCCGGCTCCGACGACCTCGACCAGGCGTTCCTGAACCTGATCCGCGCCCACGAGAAGGTGGCCCCATGATTCTCCTGAGCACGATCCGGCGGATCCTCACGCAGTTGCGGCACGATCCGCGGACCATCGCGCTGATCGTGGTCGTGCCGACGCTCCTGATCACGCTGATCTATTTCATGTACGACGGTCAGCCGCGCGTCTTCGATCGCGTCGCGCTGACCATGCTCGGCATCTTCCCGTTCATCGTGATGTTCCTGATCACGTCGATCGCGATGCTCCGCGAACGCACCAGCGGCACCCTCGAACGTCTCTTCACCACGCCCGTCGGCAAGATGGACCTGCTGTTCGGCTACGGGATCGCGTTCGGCGGGGCGGCCGCGGCGCAGGCGGCGGTCGCGGCCGGTTTCGCCTACGGGGTGCTGGACATGAACGCCGCCGGTGGCCTCGGCCTGGTCGTGCTGATCGCGGTCGCCAACGCCGTGCTCGGGGTCGCGCTCGGGCTGCTGTGCAGCGCGTTCGCCCGCACCGAGTTCCAGGCCGTGCAGTTCATGCCGCTCGTCGTGGCGCCGCAACTGCTGCTGTGCGGGCTCTTCGTCCCGCGCGAGCGGATGGTCGGCTGGCTGCAGGGGATCAGCGACGTGCTGCCGATGTCCTATTCGGTGCAGGCGCTCACCGAGGTCGGGGCGCATCCCGACCCGACCGGGACGATGTGGCGTGACCTGGGCATCGTGTTCGGCGCGATCATCATCGCGCTCGCGGTGGGTGCCGCGACACTCCGCCGCCGGACTCACTGACGATTCGGCGGTACGGCGGATAGCGTTCCGTGCGTGACGTCGCGCTCCCCGGGGCGGGGCAATGGCCGTACGCGCAAAGGGGTTTTCTGATGGCACGACGGACCGGGCGCCGGCCCGGCAACCCGGACACCAGGGAGGCGATTCTTGCCGCCGCGCGAGGGGCGTTCGCCGACAAGGGCTACGACGGGGCCTCGATCCGTGCCATCGCCACCGGCGCCGGGGTCGACCCGGCGCTGGTGCATCACTACTTCGGCACCAAGGACAAGCTGTTCCTGGCCGCGATGCAGGCGCCGATGGACCCGGCCGAGATGATCGACGCGCTCGCCGACGGTGATCGGGAGCAGGCCGGTCCCCGGTTCGTCCGGCTGTTCCTGCAGATCTGGGACGGGCCCGGCGGCGCCGCGGGTGTGGCGCTGCTGCGGTCCGCGGTCGGCACCGAGTGGACGGCGAAGCTGTTCCGGGAGTTCGTGGTCACCCAGATCCTCCGGCGGGCGGTGCCGAAGCTGGGGCTCGACGACGAGCAGGGGCCGTTGCGGGTGACGCTCGCGGCCAGTCACATGGTCGGGATCGCCCTGGCCCGCTACGTGATCAAGGTGGAGCCGCTGGCGTCGGTGCCGTCCGAGGTGATCGTGGCCGCGGTGGGGCCGTCGGTGCAGCGCTATCTGACCGGTGACCTGAGCGACGTGTTCGACGCGCAGGTCGCGGCCGGGAGTTAGGCGCTGCCCACCCGGGTCAGGTAGGTGTCGATCTGATTGCGCGTGACCGTCGGCAGGTCCTGGAACTGCAGCCCGATCTCGGCCATGCCGTCCCGCGCGATGCGGCGCATCACCTTCGCGTCGGCGGCGCCGGCCAGGTCGTCGAAGGTGAACTCGGCGCGGATCACGTCGCCGACCGCGACCGGCACGTCGGCGGGCAGCGTGCAGCCCATGCCGTCCGAGCTGAGGTCGACCATCCGCGCGGGGATCGGCTGCGGGCGGGCCGGCACCCGCAGCGTCACCGTGCCCTCGATGGTGAGCCGGTCGCTGCGGCGGCGCTCCAGGCGTTCGGCCACGTCGGACAGATCGCCGATCTGGGCCATCGTCGCGTCCACACTGCCGTGCAGCCGCATCACGATGTCGTGCTGCTGGTCGGCGATCCCGCCGAGCTGGCGCATCGCGTCCTCGATGTCCCCGACGTCGTGGATGATCGCGCTGAGCGTCTGCCCCATCTGCACGACGTCCGCCTCCAGGGCGGCGATCGTGCTGGTGATCTGCTCGGTCGAGTCCGCGGTGGTGTCCGCCAGGCTCTTCACCTCGTCGGCGACCACCGCGAAGCCACTACCGGCCTCGCCGGCCCGGACCGCCTCGATCGTCGCGTTCAGCGCGAGCAACCGGGTCTGCGACGCGATCCCGGAGATCACGCTGGCGATCCCGGCGACCTGGTGCAGGCTGGTGTTGAGTTTGGTGGCCGCCTCGTCCGCGCTGTGCGCGCGCCGGACCAGGGCCTCGGCCGCGTGGTTGGTGACGGTGACCCGCTCGTTGGTGGCGGTCGCCGCGTCCCGGGCCGCGCTGACCTGCACGACGACGTCCTCGAGCTTGCCGCCGATCACCGCGGCCGTGCTGTCGATCGCTTCCTTGGCCCGGCGGCGCAACGTCTGCTGCTGCTGTTTCTGCTGCAACGCGGCCGCCTGGACCTGCGCGACCCGGTCGGCCTGGAGCCGCTCCAGCTCGGCGTCGCGCTCCCACAGCTTCTCGGTCAGCTCGGCGATCACCTGCCGCGCGCCGGCCAGGTTCTCCGGGCCGCCCGGCTCGCCCGCGGCCGCCCCGGCGTTCCGGTGGCGGAACACCGCGAACCCGGCGCCTGCCAGGATCAGCACACCGACCAGGGCGAACCACACCGGCATCACACCACGGTGTCAGCGCTGACCGGGACGTGCCGGTTGCTTCACGGCCCCTCCCGGCAGGCTAGGTATCGCTGGATGATCTGACATTACTCGACAAATACACCCGACGTACGGGCTTCCCGCGTGGCTGCCGGTTGCGGAGCCGGAGCGAAAAACGGTGTGTCGAAGTCCTCAGCTCGAAGAACTACAGCCGATGGTCGGGGTCCTGACGGAAGATCAAGGAGATCGGGATGAGCATCAGCATCGGCACGTCGACCCCGTCCTCGGCGTGGGAGACGCACGCCGCCTGGCTGCGGCTGCGCGGCGACTGCCCTCAGCTCCTCGACCACGTGCTGCCGGGCGCGGACCTGGCGGAAGACCGGGCCGGGAGCCGCGACACCGTCGTGCTGACGGAGGACCGGGCCAGGAACCGCGACACCGTCGCGCGCACGGAGCAGAGCAGTGGCGTCAACATCCGCGTCTGAGCCGGCCGGGTCAGACCGGGGCCAGGTGGGGATGGGCGGCCGTGGCCTCCGGCAGCGAGAACATGAAACAGGAGCCACCGCCCGGATCGTCCGCGGCCGAGATGTCGCCGCCGTGCCGCTCCACGATGCGTTTGCAGATGGCCAGCCCCAGGCCGGTCCCCAGGTAGCCGCCAGTGGTGTGCGCCCGATGGAAGTTCCCGAAGATGGCGTCGTGCTGACCGTCCGGGATGCCGATGCCGTTGTCGACGATGCGGACCGTGACCATCCCGCCGGACGTGTCCGCGGAGATCACCAGCTGCGGTACCACGCCCGGCGCGGTGTACTTGATCGCGTTCCCGACCAGGTTGTCGACCAGCTGCCGGACCAGCACCGGGTCCGCCTGCACGGGCGGGAGCGCGGCGATCGTGAAGCGCGGCTCGGGTTTGCCGGCCGCCACCGCCGCGTCCGCGCGGGCCTGGGTGATGTCCGCGACCACCTCGGCGAGGTCGACCGGTGACGGCGCGACCGTCGCCTCCCGTGCCGTCGTGTAGGCGAGCAGCCCGTCGATCAGGCCCCGCATCCGCGCCGACGCCCGGGTGAGCCGGGCCAGGTCGGCGTGCGCCTGGTCCAGGTTCGGATGGTCCGGCACGCCGTCCAGCGCGTCCAGGGCCGCGGCCGTCCACCCCTCCACGGCGGCGAGCGGGTTGAGCAGGTCGTGCGCGACCACCCCGGCGAAGTTGGTCAGCTCGTCGCGGTGCCGGCGTTCCGCGGTGACGTCGTGGAACAGCACCACCGCGCTGTTCGTCCCGTCCGCGTGCGGCAGGGTGGTGGCGGTCACCCGGACCACCCGTCCTTCCGGGACCCCGGGGTTGCGGACCAGCATGTCGACGCCGCGGACGTCCTCACCGGCGAGCGCCCGCAGGTAGGCGAGCTCGTCGTCGGCGAACCGCGTCCCGTCCACCCGGTAGAGGCCGTACCAGCCGGAATCGGCGAGCCGGTCGTCCGGGCTCTTGCGCCCGCCGAGCAGTTCGGTCACCGCCGGGTTCCGCATCGTGATGCGCCCGTCCGAGGCGATCACCGCGAGCCCGTCGGCCATCGAGTCGATCACGGCGGTGAGCAGGTTCTTCTGCGTGTCGAGCTCGGTCTTCTCCTCGGCCAGCGCGGTGAGCAGTGTGGTCCGCTCGTCCCGGCCGAGCGCCAGGGCCAGCCCGACCAGCGCGACCAGGATGCAGAAGAGCTGCACGATCACGGCCCGCTGGGCGACGTCGTCGGCCTGGGCGAACGGGCCGGTGCCGCGCAGCGTGTACTGCACCGCGATCGCGCTGACCACCGCGTTGTGCAGCAGCACCCAGGGCGTGCGCAGCCGGGTGCCGACCAGGACGGTCAGCCCCAGCAGCGCGAACGAGAGCGGCAGGCCGTGCCGGTAGGCGAAGGCCCCGATGTGCCCGGCGATGCTGAGCGTGAAGATCCCGGCGATCTCCGCGGTCCGCCAGAGCGACGTCCGCCGCAGTGGTGGCCGGGCCTGCCACCGGGCCGTTCCGGCGCCGAGGTAGATCCCGGCCGTGCCGATGATCAGGATGCTCGCGACGTGCCGGGCCAGCGCCATCAGCGACGACTCGATGGTGAACGAGCCGGTGACCAGGCCGCGGCCGAGCAGGCTGACGGCGTGGGTGCCGATGCAGGTGACCAGCGTGACGGCGAACAGAACCCAGAGATCCCGCGGGGAGCGCAGCGTGTCGGTGCCGCCGGCGCCCCACAGGTTCGGCCGCCACCGGCGCAGCGCCCACAGGAAGATCCACACCTGGATCACGCCGACCAGCCCGGCGACCACGCTGACGTCCGCGGGAGCCCCGGTCCGCCAGTTGCCCACCCCGAGGATCACCGCGAGCAGGATCGTGTCGAGCCACCTCGTGGGCGCGTCGCGGTGGGCGCAGAACCAGACGACCGCGACTCCGGCCGCCGGCCAGACGAGGCTGACGCTGTCCGCGACCATCGCGGTGCGCCGCCCGGCATAGACGGCGGCGGCATACAGGAGGGCGAAAGCCAGGGTCCGGGCCAGCGAGATCCGGTAGCCAGTCGACACCGTCACCTCCCGACCGACGTCCGACCTACTCCTATCGGCCGGACAGCGCTTGCGCTGAGCCGCTGTCAGGAAAGGCCGATTACGGTACGGCCACAGCGCTCCCGATCGAGGCGCTGACCGGCCCGACCCGCAGGACGCCGTCGTCCAACGGGACACAGCGGACCCCGCCGCGGCCGCGCAGCGCCCGGAACGCCCCCGGCCCGACGCTCACGTCCATCCAGGCGCAGGGGTTCGCCCGGCGTCGGACGGCCAGCCGGATCGGCCCGTCGCCGGAGTCCAGTGTGAGCGTCGAGCCGACCAGGTCGTCGAGCGTACGGTCGCCGAAGCGCAACCCGGCCACCAGGATGTTCCGCCGTGCCTGGGCCAGCCCGGCCCCGTCCGGAAGGGACTCGCGGGCGATCAGCGTGACGGACGCGTCGCGGTGTGCGGCGTGGTTGAAGTAGCGGTCCCCGACGATGCCGAGCCCGGACCGGATCCGGATGTGGGTGACCAGCTCGCCCGCGGGCGCGGGGGCGGGGCCGTCGGCGGGCCGCCCCTCGAAACGGTGCACGGGCGAGGCGAGAAGCTCGACGATCTCCACCCGGCGCAGTCTATGGGTTTCCGGGGTGACCGTGCCCCGCCACGGAGGCCGCCCTTGCGGGTCTCGCGTTCTGGGCCGGCCACGG
>KL571277.1:41642-45313 GCA_000715855.1 Actinoplanes liguriensis | reverse complement strand
CCCCGCGGGAGCGGCGGAGAAGGACCACAGCGGAGGCAGGCAAGGAAGATCTTGAAGTTGATCTTCTCAGTGGATCGTGGCGAGCGCCTCGGCCAGCACGTCCTTGGCGTCCTGCACGTCGACCTCGCGGCGCTGCAGCGGCCCGCCGGTCTCGGTGAGGCGCGCGGCCTCGGGACCGCCGGCGAAGAACGGCGCGAAACCCAGCTCCTGGATGATCCGGCAGGCGGCCTCGCGGGCGTCGCGCTGATCGGTGCAGACGAACTCGGCGAGCAGCGGGTCGTGGCCGCGCCGCCGGTCGAGAACGTCGGTGGAGATGGTGTTGAACGCCTTCACCCAGTGCGCGTCCGGCGCCCAGCCGATCAGCTCCTCGAAGCCGCTCCGCGCGGGAACGCCCAGCTCACGGTTCGTTCCGGGGGCGTCCGGCACGCACACGAATGCCGGCACGTCCAGCGCGGACGGGAAACCCGGCGCGAACGACCCGAGCCCGCCGGGGCCGGGCGCGCCCTCGATCGGCACGCTGACCCGCGCCGGATTGGTGGCGTCGATGACCACCTTCCCGGCCATCGCGTCGTGCGCCAGGTCGATCGCCTCGCGGGCGGACTCCCAATTCGGCGCGAAGAAGAGCACCTCGCCGAAGGCCGCCGCCTCCGGGATGGTCAGCGCCCGGATGTGCCCCTCGCCGTGCTCGACCAGATCGGTCAGCCGGTCCGGATGCCGGGAGGTGACCGCGACCTCGTGTCCACTTTCGGCGCACCACGTCGCGAGAGTGCCGCCGAGCTGACCTGCCCCAATGACACCGATACGCATGACCTCAGGGTGCCTGGCCGATCACCCGGGCGGGTGGGGAACCGGCAAATCGCCGTAGAGCATCCGCAGCTCGACCGTGATCAGGTCGTCCACCAGGCCTTCCGGGTCGTCGGCGGCGGCGAACGCGGCGGTGCGCAGGTCGTCGACGAGCGCGGCGAGCACGCGCGGCGCGGGCCCGTCCGGGGCGAGGCCGGCCGCGCGGTCACGGGTGATCCGGGCGGCGAGCCGCGCGACGTGCGCCTCGCGCAACCCGGCCCGCCAGCGCGCGATCGGTGGGCAGCCGGGCGCGGCGGCGAGCGCTCCCGCGATGAGTCTGCCCTGGTCACGCCAGAGCACGGCGAGCGCGGCGAGGGACCGGCGCAGCGCCGGCTCGTCCGGCCCGGTGCCCTCCAGCCACGGCTCGGAGTCCCGGCCCAGCTCGCCGGAGAGCCCGTGCAGCAGTGCGACCACGACCGCGAGCTTGGAGTCGAAGTAGAAGTAGAAGCTGCTCCGGGAGATCTCCGCGCCGGCGGCCAGCTCGTCGATGGTGATCTCGGCGAGCGGCTTGCGGGCGAGCAGCTCGCGGGCGGTGTCCAGGATCGCCCGTTCGCGCAGGTCGCCCTTGCTCGGACCGCGTCGCCTCTGGCTCATGGCCGTCACGGTAGCGCGGACTCGACGCGGCGTCGATTTTTTCGACATACTGTCGAGTAACCGTTTCTCATCGTCCCAGGAGCGTCCCCATGCAGGAGATCCGTCTCGCCAGCCGTCCCGTCGGGTGGCCGACCGCCGACAACTTCGAGCTCGTCGAGGTGCCCACCCCCGACCTGGCGGACGGGCAGGTGCTGGTGCGCAACCAGTTCATGTCGGTGGATCCGTACATGCGCGGGCGGATGAACGACGCGAAGTCCTACGTCGCGCCCTTCCAGGTCGGCAAGGCGCTCGAAGGCGCGGCGATCGGCGAGGTCGTCGCGTCGAACGCGGAGACGGTGCCGGTCGGCGCGACCGTGCTGCACGGGCTGGGCTGGCGGGACTACGCGGTGCTCGACGCGGCGCACGCGCGGGTGGTCGACCCGGCCGCCGCGCCCACCCCGTCGGCGTATCTCGGGCTGCTCGGCATGACCGGCCTCACCGCCTACGTCGGCCTGCTCGACATCGCCCAGTTCCGCGAGGGTGACGTGGTCTTCATCTCCGGTGCGGCGGGCGCCGTGGGCAGCGTCGCCGGGCAGATCGCGAAGCTGCGCGGGGCCAAGCGCGTGATCGGCAGCGCCGGGTCCGAGGCGAAGGTCCGGCACCTGGTCGACGATCTGGGCTACGACGCCGCTTTCAACTACAAGGACGCGCCGGTACGGGATCAGCTGCGCGCGGCGGCGCCCGACGGCATCGACGTCTACTTCGACAACGTCGGCGGCGACCACCTGGAAGCGGCGATCTCGTCGCTGAACAAGTACGGACGGGTCGCGCTGTGCGGGGCGATCTCGCAGTACAACGAGACGTCCGCGCCCGCCGCCCCGCGCAACCTGGCGGCCGCCATCGGCAAGGAGCTGAACCTGCGCGGGTTCATCGTCAGCAACCACAGCGACCGGATGCCCGCCTTCGTGGCCGAGGTCGGCGGCTGGCTGCGCGAGGGGAAGATCTCCGCGGCGGAAACCGTCGTCGAGGGTCTCGCCGGCGCGCCGGAGGCGTTCCTCGGGCTGATGCGCGGCGAGAACACCGGCAAGATGGTGATCAAGCTCGGGGAATAGGAGTCCGGAGGGCAAAAGCCCCGGAAGGTCACCGGGGCTTTTCCTGAACGCTGCTTAGTGTTGATCATTCAGATACGGACCGTCCGGCCAGCGGTACTCATCCGTACGGACGACGTGACTGACGGAAAGCAGACACTAACGTTCCCGTGTGGCAAATCGGTTCCAACTTTGGGGACAAGCGGGCTGGGCAAGCGCCGAGGTCGTCGGCGAGTCGCACTACGCCAAGGCGATACGTGCGCTCTTCGGAAACGACTTCAACCCTCAGGGAACCGACATAACCGTCCCGGTCCAGCTGATACCGGACCGCAGCAACCGCCACGACCGCAACGCCGTCGGGGTCTGGGCCGACAACGCGCTGCTCGGCCACCTGCCCCGGCCGGAAGCCGCCCGCTACGTCGGCGTCCTCACCGGGCTCCAGAAGCGGAACCTGATTCCCGAGGTCAACGCGCAGATCCACGGCCGGGAATGGGGCGAGTACGACGGCCGGCCACCCGCCTTCGTCGGCACGATCCGCCTCGACCTGGCCGAGCCGCACATGCTGGTGCCGGCCAACGACCCGCCCGTGCACGATCACCGGCTGCTGCCGACCGGCTCGGCGCTGCAGGTCAGCGGGCAGGAGAAGCACCTCGACGCGCTGGCGCCGTTCCAGCGGCCGGAGGGCGAGTGCTGGGCGTACGTGACACTCCACGAGATGGCCGACCACCTCGTCGAGGTCCGCCTCGGCGACGCCCGCGTCGGTGACCTGAGCCCGAAGATGAGCTTCGAGCTGACGCCCGTCCTGCGCTACCAGGCGGAGCGCGGCCTCGTCGTCGCCGCCCGCGCTTCGGTCAAGAGCAATGCCAACAAGACCGAGGTCCTGCTGTACGTCATCCGCGTCCAGGACCTGGACGAGAGCTGGACCGGGTCGGCCGCCCGCAGCGCCGCCAGTGGCCGGGTCGCCCCGGTATCCCCGGCGTCCACGCCCCCGCCGTCGTCCCAGTCACCCCTGTCCCAGCCGTCCAGCGCCCTGTCATCCCTGTCGTCCGGCTCGCCGTCACCCCTGTCCGCGCCGTCCGGCTCGCCCTCACGCCTGTCCCCGCCGTCCGGCTCACCGTCACACCTGTCCCCGCCGTCCGGCTCGCCGTCACACCTGTCCCCGCCGCC
>KL571277.1:40585-41425 GCA_000715855.1 Actinoplanes liguriensis | reverse complement strand
GTCGCGGCCACCATGACCGGTCCCGACCTGCCTGCCGCCGGCACGTCCGCCGTCCCGAGCTGGATGAGCGGCAGCGACGCGGTGCCCAGCTGGGCGTCGGCACCCAGCGACAGCCAGCCCACGTGGATGGACCGCAGCGAACTCGTCCCGACCTGGGTCCAGCCGAGCGGCCAGGTTCCGAGCTGGGCCGCCTCGGTCAGCGGCCCGGTCCCCACCATCGCCGGCCGCCCCCAGCCCGACGACCTCCCCACCGCCCCGCACTCCGGCGGCGCTCTCCCCAGCGGCGCGCACTCCGGCGGTGCCCTCCCCAGCGGCGCGCACGCCGCCGGAGCACTGCCCGACGGCCGGTTCCCGGGTGCGCCCACCAGCGGGGTCCCGACCAGCGGTGTCCCGGTCCCCGGTGTCGCGGCGAACCCGATCCCGGGAGTACCGACGGCCCCGCTCCCGCACAGCGTCAGCGGCGCCCCGACCAGCCCGGCGCCGACCGCGGGCTCGGCCCCGCCCGGCCTCTTCGGCAGCCCCGCCACGTTCGACAACTCCCCGGCCCCGACCGGCTCCTTCCACGGCGCCTCGTCGTTCGACGGCCCCGGCTCGTCAACCGGTTCGTTCGCGGTCAACCCCACAACCGGTTCACGCGGCACCACCGGTTCCGCAACGGGCTCGTTCAGCGTCACCGGTTCCGCAACCGCTTCACGCGGCGCCGCCGACTCGTCGACGGGTTCGTTCGACAGCGTCGGTTCCACCTCCGATTCGTTCAGCGCCACCGGCTCGCCGGCGGGTTCGTTTGACGGCTCCCGCTCCTCTGGTTCGTTCGACGGCTCCCGCTCCTCTGGTTCGTTC